>CAMXQE010000005.1 GCA_947246015.1 uncultured Lachnospiraceae bacterium
GGGTCAACAACCCCGTTGCTTGCAGCGGGGTTGTTGACTACGGAGAAGAATCGGAATAACGGCCGCAGGATAATTATGTGCCCGTGGCAGAGTCTGCGGGCATATTGCTTTCATGGCGGTATGGATGGAGGTCTGCGTATGAAGCTGTTGTTTGTATCGCTGGGATGCGATAAGAATCTGGTGGATTCGGAAGTGATGCTGGGTCTGCTGGAGCAAAAAGGCTATACCTTTACGGATGATGAGACAGAGGCGGAAATCGTAGTGGTGAATACCTGCTGTTTTATTAACGATGCAAAAGAAGAAAGCATCAATACGATTCTTGAAATGGCGGAATTAAAGAAATCCGGGCAGGTAAAGGCATTGATTGTGGCAGGCTGTCTGGCACAGCGTTACCAAAAAGAAATCAGGGAAGAAATAGAAGAAGTGGATGCTGTCGTCGGGACGGCGGCAGTCGATGAAATCGCGGAGGCCGTGGAAGAGGCACTTGCGGGAAAGGTGCGGAGCCATATCGCACCATTGGGACAGAAACAAACAGGAAACCGGAAGCGGATTGTAACCACAGGCGGTCATTATGCTTACTTAAAAATTGCGGAAGGATGCGATAAGCATTGTACTTACTGTGTGATACCGAAAGTGCGGGGAGAGTACCGCAGTGTGCCGATGGAACAGCTTGTGGCCGAAGCGGAGCGGCTGGCACAGGAGGGTGTGAAAGAACTGATACTGGTCGCACAGGAGACGACACGGTATGGCATGGATTTATACGGAGAAAAAAGACTTCCGGAGCTGCTGCGCAGACTGTGCGGAATACCGCAGTTATACTGGATACGTATTTTATATTGCTATCCGGAGGAAATTACGGAGGAATTAATCCGTACGATAAAGGAAGAGAAGAAAATCTGCCATTATCTGGATATACCCATCCAGCATGGTTCGGATGCGGTGCTAAAGCGAATGGGCAGACGGACGGACAGCGGGGAAATCCGTGCCATGGTGGAACGGCTGCGCCGGGAGATTCCGGACATCTGTTTAAGGACGACCCTGATTACCGGGTTCCCCGGCGAGACGGAAGAAGACCATGAGATTATGATGGATTTTGTGGAGGAGATGGAGTTCGACCGTTTGGGGGTCTTTACCTATTCTCAGGAGGAGGATACGCCTGCCGCAGAAATGACCGGACAGATAGAAGAGAGTGTGAAGGAAGACAGACGGGATGCGGTTATGGAATTGCAGCAGGAAATCGCCTACCGGATGGCAGAGGATATGGTGGGACAGGAACTCAGTGCCATGATAGAAGGTAAAGTGGCGGACGAGGACGCTTATGTAGCGCGTACTTATAAAGATGCACCGAATGTGGACGGTTATCTGTTTATCAATACAGAGAGGACGCTTATGAGCGGGGATTTTGTAAAAGTGAAGATAACAGGTTCTTATGAATATGACTTGATAGGAGAGATATGTGATGAATTTACCGAATAAACTGACGATTCTAAGGGTAATCATGATTCCGTTTTTTGTAGTATTCATGTTAATGCCCATAACAGGCGGGACAGATAAATGGATTGCGCTTGCATTATTCATTATCGCCAGCTTAACGGATTTGCTGGACGGATATATTGCAAGAAAGTATAATCTGGTGACGAATTTTGGAAAATTTATGGACCCTCTGGCGGATAAACTGCTGGTTTGTTCTGCGTTAATCTGTCTGACAGACCTGGAGCGGATTCCCTCATGGATTGTGATTATCATTATTGCAAGGGAGTTCATTATCAGCGGTTTCAGGCTGATTGCATCGGACAACGGGGTGGTCATTGCGGCCAGCTATTGGGGAAAATTCAAGACTACGTTCCAGATGCTTATGATATGCCTGATGATAGCGGATTTAGAGCCTCTCGGTCTGTTGACGGAGATTGTGATGTGGGCAGCGCTGGTTTTGACCGTAGTTTCTTTGGTGGATTATCTGATGAAGAATAAAGGTGTGATGAAGGAGGGATGATGCCATGACAGTGGAGCTGATTTCTGTGGGTACGGAACTATTGCTGGGAAATATCGTGAATACGAATGCGGCATTTTTGGCGGAAAAGTGTGCGGATTTAGGTCTGTCCTGCTATTACCAGAGTGTGGTAGGGGATAATGAGGAACGTCTCATTTCTGTCCTTAAGACTGCCATGGAGCGTTCGGACATCGTAATTCTGTCGGGCGGACTGGGGCCTACAGGGGATGACCTGACTAAAGAAGTAACGGCTAAAGTGGTGGGAAGGGAACTTTATATGCATGAGCCGTCCCGGAAGCGCATTGAAGATTTTTTCAGGAAAAGGAAACAGGAGGCTACGGAAAACAACTGGAAACAGGCTATGATGCCAAAGGGCGCCATAGTAGTGGAGAATGAGAACGGTACGGCTCCCGGCGTTATTCTGGAGGAAGGCAGCAGGAAGATTATTTTACTGCCCGGTCCCCCGAATGAACTTATACCTATGTTTGAAAAAAGCATTATGCCGTATCTTTCGGGAGAGGATTCCACGATTTATTCCCAGACCGTAAAAATATGCGGTGTAGGGGAGAGCAAGGCGGAAACAATGGTGAAGGACCTGATTGACGGTCAGACCAACCCTACCATTGCTCCATATGCGAAAAACTGTGAAGTGCATTTCCGGGTGACGGCGAAAGCGGCAAATGAAAAAGAAGCCAGAAAGCTTTTAAAGCCGGTGGTGAAAGAATTGAAGAGCCGGTTTGAAAACCATGTATATACTACGGATGCCGATACTACGTTAGAAAAGGCGGTAGTGGATTTACTGGCGGCGAATAAACTGACGGTGAGTACGGTGGAATCCTGTACCGGTGGCATGTTGGCAGCGCGGATTATCAATGTTCCCGGCGTATCGGATGTATACAAATCAGGTTATATTACTTATTCCAATAAAGCGAAGCGGAAAATCCTCGGTGTAAAGAAAGGGGTTTTGGAAAAGAAAGGGGCGGTCAGCGAAGAAGTGGCAAAGGAAATGGCCAAAGGTGCCGCACTTATTTCCAAGGCGGAGGTTACGGTGGCAGTAACAGGAGTTGCAGGGCCGGGCGGCGGTACGGAAGAAAAGCCGGTAGGTTTGGTGTATATTGCATGCAGCGTATGCGGGAAAATAACGGTGAAGAAATATAACTTCAGCGGCAACCGGGCCAAAATAAGGGAGACGACGGTGTCTTCCGCATTAATCCTGATGCGTCAGTGTATCTTAGAGTATTATAGCGAGGTAACGTTCGGTAAAAAACTGGATGGAAATGCAGGCAGGCAGAAGTAGGCGGAAAGAATCCCATGGAGGATGAAGTATGGAAAAAGCGGGACAGGACACGGGAGGAAGATTTGACGGAGGGATTTTCAGCGGTCAGAGAGAAGTTTCAGGAGAGAATATGCCATATCGGGATACGGCAGGGAACGGAAACCATGTACAGGGACAGCCGGGCGGATACGGAAGCGGTGTACAGGGACAGCCGGGCGGATACGGAAGCGGTGTGCAGGGACAGCCGGGCGGATACGGAAGCAGTGTGCAGGGGAAGCCGAATGGATATAGGAGCGGTGTGCAGAGACAGCCGAATGGATGTGGAAGCGGCACGCAGGGGAAGCCGGACCGTTATGGAGACCGTCCCGGCGGTTATGTGACGGGACATGGAAACCGTTACGGGCAGACGGGAGGAAACGCCGGAATGTATGGCAGGAATCTTCCGGCGCAGCATCCGGGAAACTGTTATCCCTGCGGATGCAGGGAATGTCCGGGACGCAGGCAGTCTAATCAGTTTCTGCTGCTCATGGCTGTGATTGTGACAATGGGGGTGCTGCTCCTTGCATTTCTTGCGACGCTGTTCTTTCTGCTGTGTTTTACGTCAGGCCGGCAGACGGATGCCGGAAGCGGCGGAATTGCCGCTTCTAATGAGGCCTGGGAGCCTGATGTGCCGTTTAAGCAGGAGGAACCGGAAAGCATGATTCCGGACTGGCAGGAAAAGGCGGAGCGGCCGGAAAGCGGGAGTCACGGTGAGTATTACGGTGAAATCCGGGATGCGGTCCGGACGGATCTTCCTTATTCCATTAAATGGGAGAATTACGAGTACGAGGGAAACAGTGATACGGTCATGATAGCGATAGACTATCCCATAATAGAAGGGGATATCCCAAACGTAGGATTGCTGAATGATGCGATTGCGAATGAGATAGACTATTTTGAGGAATATTACGCGGAATATTCTAAATATATGCTTCCGGAAGAAATCTTTGCAGTCTATTCGGAAGGGTATGTTACCTATATGGACGAAGAAGTAATGAGTGTTGTTTTCAGTGAAAATATCTATACGGACTACTGGGTGGACTGCGGACTGTACTGCGTGAATATCGATATGGAGAACGGGGTTATACTGGAAAACGGCAGTATATTGGATGTGGATGATGAGTTTGCCATAGATTTCCGTACGAGAAGCCGGATGCAGAATGGGGATATCGGCGCTTTGGAATATCTGACGGATCAGGAAGTGGCTTATTATCTGACGGATGGAAGCACGGGAATCATGTTCTTTACTCCTATGGGAATGGAAATCGGGCTGAATTACGGAGAGGATTATCTGACCGTTACGTATAAGGACTATAAGGATTATCTGCTGAAATATTGAAAATGTAAGGAACTGACGGGAAGCAGGATAACAACGTGCAGGAATGGGAAGGAAGCGGAACATAAGAAGAAGGAGAGCGGGAGGTATAGGAATGGAAAAGGGAGTGGAGCTGTACAAGGAGTGGATTGACGGACTGGTGAAGATGTCCGGCAGCTGCGTGAATGCTGCCAGAGTGAAGAATGGGCTGGTCAAGGGTGTCGCGGAAGATGCGGGTATCAATAAGATACTGGCAAAGCTTTCAGAGGAAGAGCGGAAGGTGCTGGCACAGTATGTTTCGGAAACCTATCAGTCGGGCATCTATGATATGCTGGTGCAGCTGGAGTGGCTGCGTGAATGCAGGGGAATGAAGATTTCCATGGAGGGTGAAGAACTGTCCATCGGCCAGTTTGAAGGGATTCCCTGTGATTATATCGGACGGTGCGGCGACTGGGAATGGCCGGAGGCATAGGAGAAAGATGTTTTTATCACATTTTGGGTTTCCGGACAGGGAGCAGGAATATAGTTTTACAATGGGATTGAAACGGACTTGTTATGATACTGTTTATCCTTTTTTGGTAATATCAAAGCACGGTTTGCGTATGCTGGATTTTGAGCCGGTTACCATTCTCTATGGAGGGAACGGTTCGGGAAAAACCACAGTGCTGAATGTGATTGCAGAAAAGCTGGGATTACAGCGCGATACATTATATAACCGTTCCAACTTTTTTGAAGACTACACCGGAATGTGCAGTTATAAAGCAATAGGGAGCATACCGGCAGACAGCAGGATTATTACCAGTGATGATGTATTTGATTTTATGCTGAACCTGCGGAGCATCAATGATGGAATCGACAGGAAGCGGGAAGAACTGCTGGAGGACTATCTGGATACAAAGTATTCCCATTTTCAGATGCGCTCACTGGATGATTACGAGCAGCTGAAAAAAGTGAACGCAGCGCGGAGGCATACACAGTCAAAGTATGTCCGCGAAAATCTGAGGGACAATGTCCGTGAGCATTCCAACGGGGAGAGTGCATTTCTTTATTTTGCCGATAAAATAAAAGAGAACAGTCTGTATCTGCTGGATGAACCGGAGAACAGCCTGTCCCCGGAGAAACAGCAGGAACTTCTGCGTTTTTTGGAGGATTCGGTGCGCTTTTTCGGGTGCCAGTTCATTATCGCCACGCATTCACCGTTCCTGCTTTCCATGAAGGGCGCGAAGATATATGACATGGATGAAGAGACGGTTGATGTGAAACGCTGGACGGAACTGCCGAATGTGCGGGCATATTATGAATTTTTTAAAAGATATGAAAAAGAATTTTAGATTAAAAAAATTTAGATTAAAAAAGAATTTTCAGATACGTTTTAAGGCGTGCCTGAAAATTCTTTTTGCCTACACAAGCAACATGCAGGGAGTTATCCCTGCTGTTTCATGGAAGCCCGTTTCCTCATGGTAGGGTCCAGGATTTTCTTGCGTATCCGGAGGGAGGAGGGAGTCACTTCCAACAGTTCGTCCGTATCGATGAATTCCAGTGCCTGCTCTAAGCTGAGAACCTTCGGCGGTGTGAGCCGGAGCGCTTCGTCCGCACTGGAAGAACGGGTATTGGTCAGCTGTTTTTTCTTGCATACGTTTAATTCAATATCTTCTCCGCGGCCGTTCTGTCCTACGACCATGCCGGAGTAAACCTTTTCACCCGGCCCGATGAAAAGAGTACCGCGTTCCTGAGCGTTGTACAGGCCGTAGGTGATGGCTTCCCCCGCTTCGAAAGCGATGAGGGAACCCTGTTTCCTGTACTGGATATCTCCCTTATAAGGGCCGTAACCGTTGAAACTGCTGTTCATGATGCCGTTGCCTTTTGTATCTGTCATGAATTCGCCGCGGTATCCAATCAGGCCGCGGGAGGGAATGGAAAATTCCAGACGGGTATAGCCTCCGGAAGCCGCTCCCATGTTCAGCAGTTCGCCCTTCCGCTGGCTCAGTTTCTCAATGACCGTACCGGAGAATTCTTCCGGAACATCGATATAGGTGAGTTCCATCGGTTCCAGCTTCTTGCCGTTTTCATCTGTTTTATACAGGACTTCCGCTTTGCTGACCGCAAATTCATAACCTTCACGGCGCATGTTCTCAATCAGGACGGAAAGGTGCAGCTCACCGCGTCCCGATACTTTAAAGGATTCCGTGGTATCCGTTTCCTCCACGCGCAGGGAAACGTCCGTATTCAGCTCGCGGAACAGGCGGTCGCGCAGATGGCGGCTGGTGACGTATTTTCCCTCCTGTCCGGCGAGAGGGGAGTCGTTGACGATGAAATGCATGGCAATCGTAGGCTCCGATATTTTCTGGAAGGGAATGGGTACCGGATGGTCCGGCGAACAGAGCGTGTCTCCGATATGGATATCCGTAATGCCTGAAATCGCTACGATGGAGCCGATGCCCGCTTCTTTGACCTCAACTTTGTTCAGACCGTCAAATTCATATAATTTGCTGACTTTGACTTTTTTCATCTTATCCGGTTCGTGGTGGTTCACAATCATGACTTCCTGATTGACTTTCACGGAACCGTTGTCCACTTTGCCGACGCCAATCCTGCCTACATATTCATTGTAATCGATGGTACTGATGAGAACCTGCGTACCGGCATCCGGATCGCCGACAGGAGCCGGGATGTAGTTAAGTATCGTTTCGAACAGGGGAACCATATCCGTTCCTTCCTGATTCATCTCGTAGGAAGCGACACCGGTTTTGGCCGATGCGAAGATGAAGGGACAGTCCAGCTGTTCTTCACTGGCATCGAGGTCAATGAGGAGTTCCAGCACCTCGTCTATGACTTCCTGCGGCCTTGCTTCCGGACGGTCAATTTTATTGATGCATACGATGACCGGAAGCTGGAGTTCCAATGCTTTGCGCAGAACAAACTTTGTCTGCGGCATGGATCCTTCGAAAGCGTCCACAACGAGGATGACCCCGTTCACCATTTTAAGGACACGTTCTACCTCTCCGCCGAAATCCGCATGGCCGGGGGTGTCAATAATATTGATTTTCGTATTTTTATAGGTAACAGCCGTATTTTTGGACAAAATCGTGATACCGCGCTCGCGCTCGATATCATTGGAGTCCATGACACGTTCCGCCACTTCCTGATTTTCCCGGAACACCCCGCTCTGTTTTAACAGCTCGTCCACCAGCGTCGTCTTACCGTGGTCAACGTGGGCGATTATGGCAACATTTCTTACATCATCTCTGGTCTGTTTCATAAATTTCCTCATTTCTGCGCTGCTTTCTGTGCATACCAAGTTTGTGGATGCAGCGCAGACACAAACTTGCGGAGTGAAAGATTTGAAAAATCTTTCACTCTTAACTCCTTATATCATCTATATTGTTATGCGCATCTGTTGTTTGCTGATAGGAAGCCGGTTATGGCTTGGCTAAATTTTCAAACTTATGTATTATAGCACTGTATGCGGCATCTTGCAAGATTCAATGGCTTTATTTGCAGAAAACTGGTAACAGTTTCTATTAGACTAACAGGCACAATAAAACATGGAAAATTTTGTTGTTTTATGGTAAAATGAAGTACAGTGGTGAAGGGTGCTTTTACATTTGTAGAATTTTATTATCTCCCGAAAGTCCGGAAATCCAATGGATTCCGGCCGGTTCCTTATTTTGCGCGGTGACTTACAGGTTCTTTTTTAGGGAGAAATGAGGTATATTAGTATTACATTACGGGAAAAAATTCTTAAAGTGTAAGATAAGAAGGGAGAACTAAGAATGACAGATAAGGTAATTGAAAATAACCAGGTGGTAATCATGGGGGAAATCGTGAGCGATTTTACTTATAGCCATGAGATATTCGGCGAAGGTTTTTATATGGTGGATGTGAAAGTGGAACGTCTGAGCGATTCCATTGATATCATACCGCTGATGGTATCAGAGAGGCTTCTTGATGTAAACGGGGATTACAAGGGGATGTACATAGTGGTGAACGGGCAGTTCCGTTCCTACAACCGGCATGAGGAAAGAAAAAATAAGCTGGTGCTTTCCGTGTTTGCAAGAGAGATAGAATTCGTGGATGAAATCGGTGAAAATACGAAATCCAACCAGATATTTCTGGATGGATATATCTGTAAGGAACCGATTTACAGAAAGACGCCTCTGGGAAGGGAAATCGCGGATTTGCTGCTGGCAGTGAACCGGCCTTATGGAAAATCGGATTACATTCCCTGCATCTGCTGGGGAAGGAATGCCCGGTTTGCAAGCAATTTCGAGGTCGGTGCAAGATGCGCCGTATGGGGCAGAATCCAAAGCAGGGAATATATGAAGAAAATATCCGAAGAGCAGTTGGAAAAACGGGTTGCATATGAAGTGTCGGTGAGCAAACTGGAACTGGTAGGAGATTGATAAAATAGTTGCTTCTGGCGGATATCTGTGTTATGATATGCCATATGTCGTGAAAAAAACATAGGAGCCGGATGAAAAATGGGAACGATACATATTTATAGTGGTGACGGTCACGGGAAAACACCAGCTGCACTGGGACGGGCGGTATGGATGGCATGCCACGGGAAAAATGTAGTGATTATTCAGTTTTTAAAGGGAAAAGGTTTGGAAGAGTCGGAGTTCTTAAGAAGGCTTGAACCGGAAATCAAACTGTTTTGTTTCGAGAAAACAGACGGAGATTTTACGGAATTGTCGCAGGAACAGCAGCAGGAAGAAATATGCAATATCAAAAACGGACTCAATTTTGCTAAAAAAGTGCTGACAACGGGAGAGTGCGATTTGCTTATTTTGGACGAGGTGCTCGGACTGATTGATAATCATATTATGTCAGCAGAGGAATTGAAGAATCTTCTGGAGGCAGGTGCGGATAATGAAACCGATATCATCATGACGGGAATGGCATTGAATGATGAAGTATGCGCATTGGCGGATGAGGTGACTAAAATGGTTACTGTCCGCTGATATTGGAGAGCAGACCGTAACAGGAAAATTAAGAAATAAAAATGACGGATTGACAGTTATATTGCATAATGATATGATAATTTTACAGGTTAGAGATAGAGGTTGCGTTTTTTATCAGTAGTTTTTCGGATGTGGAGGGCACAGGGGAAGAAAAGCGAAAGGAAAAGACGCCGAAAGGACATGGAATCCCTGCAGTCGTGTCCTTGGGCATACAGTTAAGAACTGTATGACTGTCATCGATACGATGGTGCGCTATCCGAAAGGTATCAGGTAATTATAAGCCGGCGCGTATCGTGCCGGCTTTGTTTGCACAGGGACGCATAAGGGGGCCGCCCGCTATGCAGCATGGCCCCGTGCGGTGGGCAGGGAGATAGTTTCCCTGTTCAATTAAATTAAGGAGGAAGAGAAAATGGCTGTTTTTACGGGTGCAGGTGTGGCAATTGTTACACCTTTTAAAGAGAACGGAGATGTGAATTACGAGAAATTTGCGGAACTGGTGGAATTTCAGATTCAGAATGGGACGGATGCAATCATCGTATGCGGGACGACCGGCGAGGCATCGACGTTAACCCATGAGGAACATCTTGATGTCATTAAATACTGTGTGGAAAAGGTAGCGGGGCGTGTTCCGGTGGTGGCAGGCACCGGTTCCAATTGTACGCAGACTGCGGTTTATCTGTCGCAGGAGGCGGAAAAATACGGTGCGGATGCGGTTCTCTTAGTGACGCCTTATTATAACAAAGCGACTCAGAAAGGGCTTTACAGTCATTTTAAGACAGTTGCCGATGCCATCAGCATACCAGTTATTTTATATAATGTACCCGGCAGGACGGGCTGCAATATTCTGCCGGAGACAGTCGTGAAGCTTTGCAGTGAAGTGGAAAACATTGTTGGAGTAAAAGAGGCCAGCGGAAATATTTCACAGGTGGCAAGACTGATGGCTCTGGCTGACGGCAGAGTGGATTTGTATTCGGGGAATGACGACCAGATTGTACCGCTTCTTTCATTGGGCGGAAAGGGTGTTATTTCCGTGCTTTCCAATGTGGCGCCGAAGGAAACGCATGAAATCTGTACAAAATTCTTTGAAGGAGATGTGGCGGGGAGCCGTGAACTGCAGTTAAAAGCTCTGGAGCTTTGCGACGCCCTGTTCTGCGAAGTAAATCCGATTCCCGTGAAGAAGGCGCTGAATCTGATGGGAATGGAGGCAGGTTCCCTGCGGATGCCGCTGACAGACATGGATGAGGCGAATGTACCGAAACTTGAAAAAGCGTTAAAGGGCTTCGGTATCCTGTAAGAAAGAGGGGACTGAAGAAATGGCCGGAAAAAGACCGGAAGAAAGGCTGAGATAAATATGGTAAAAGTAATTATGCACGGCTGCAACGGAAAAATGGGACAGACGATTACCGGTCTGATTGCAGCGGATGAGGAAATAGAAATTGCAGCGGGGGTGGATGCTTTTGATGACGGAAGGAATGCATATCCTGTATTTAAGAGCATAGAACTGTGTGACGCGGAGGCGGATGCGGTCATCGACTTCAGCAATGCGGCGGCTGTGGACGGACTTTTGGATTATTGTGCCGCGAAGGGGCTGCCATGCGTACTCTGTACGACAGGGCTTTCGGAAGAGCAGCTGAAGAAGGTAAAGGAAGCTTCTGCCAAAACCGCCATTTTGAAATCGGCAAATATGTCTCTTGGCATTAATATGCTTTTAAAACTGCTAAAGGAGGCAGCCGGGATTCTGGCGCCTGCGGGATTCGATATCGAGATTGTAGAGAAACACCATAACCAGAAAGTCGATGCGCCCAGCGGGACGGCATTGGCGCTTGCTGACTCTATTAATGAGGAATTGGATAACGAATATGAGTATGTGTACGACAGGAGCGGCCGCAGACAGAAACGCCCAAGAAAGGAAATCGGGCTTTCCGCAGTGCGCGGAGGAACAATCGTGGGCGACCATGATGTGATATTTGCGGGTTCAGATGAAGTGGTCACATTTTCCCATACGGCTTATTCCAAGGCAGTATTCGGAAAAGGGGCGATTCAGGCAGCGAAATTCCTGGCTGGAAAACCTGCGGGCATGTATGATATGAGTGATGTGATTGGTTAGAAGAAAGGCATGGGGATTAAGATGGATGAGTTGGAGTTAAAATATCTGCGCAGTCTGGCGCACCAGTATCCGACGATAGCAGCGGCTTCTACGGAAATTATTAACTTACAGGCGATTCTCAATCTGCCGAAGGGAACCGAACATTTTCTGACGGATATCCATGGGGAATATGAGCAGTTCAATCATGTCCTGAAAAACGGGTCCGGTTCCGTAAAGCGGAAAATCGATGAGGAATTTGGCAATACGCTGAGCAGTAAGGATAAAAAGAGTCTGGCTACTTTGATTTATTATCCGAAGGAAAAGCTGGAACTTGTATTGCAGGAAGAGGATAATATTGAAGACTGGTATAAGATTACCCTGCACCGTCTGGTACAGATAACGAAGCGGGTGGCTTCTAAGTATACCCGCTCCAAAGTAAGGAAAGCCCTTCCCAAAGACTTTGCCTATATCATTGAGGAACTGATAACGGAAAAGGAGGAGATTCAGGACAAGGAGGCGTATTATAACGAAATCATCCATACTATCATCCGGATTGACAGGGCGCAGGAGTTCATTATCGCGCTCAGTTATCTGGTACAGAGGATGGTGATTGACCACCTTCATATTGTCGGGGATATTTTCGACAGAGGGCCGGGGCCCCACATCATACTGGATACTTTGAGCCATTATCACTCGGTGGATATCCAGTGGGGCAATCATGATATTGTGTGGATGGGAGCGGCAGCGGGGCATCTTGCATGTATCGCCAATGTCATACGGATGTCGGCGCGTTACGGTAATCTGGATACGCTGGAAGAGGGGTATGGAATTAACCTGATTCCGCTTGCCACCTTTGCACTGGAAACTTATGCGGATGTGGATTGCGACGCTTTTTCCATTAAATATAATACGGATTATAATACAAAGGATCTGAGCCTGGATATGAAGATGCATAAAGCAATTTCCATTATCCAGTTCAAGCTGGAGGGCAGTCTGGTTATGCGCCGGCCGGAATTTCATATGGAAGACCGTCTGCTTTTGGATAAAATAAATTATGCGGATAAAACCGTTACCATCGGCGGGCAGGTATTTACGATGAAAGATGTGGATTTCCCTACGGTAAATCCAGAGAATCCTTATGCGCTGACGCCGGAGGAGGAACAGGTTATGGAACGGCTCAGGCAGGCTTTTATCAAGTGTGACAAACTGCAGTCCCATGTACGGTTTTTGTTTGCCAGAGGCGGACTGTATAAAGTACATAATTCCAATCTGCTTTACCATGGCTGTGTGCCGATGGATGAAAACGGGAATTTCAAGACTTTTACCATAGATGGCGAGGCATACCGGGGCAAGGCGCTGTATGATGTGCTGGATCATTATGCCAGAAAAGGGTATTATTCCAAGAATAATCCGGCAGAGATGCAGAAGGGACAGGATATGATATGGTATATCTGGGCCGGTCCCAATTCGCCTGTGTTCGGAAAAGACAAGATGGCAACGTTTGAGCGCTATCTGGTAGCGGAGAAGGAAACTCACGCGGAACATAAAAACAGTTATTACCATTTATTGGACAATGAAGAAATCATAAATAAAATTTTAGAGGAATTCGGGCTGAGTACGGCCCATTCCCATATTGTCAACGGGCATGTTCCCGTAGAGCTGAAAAAAGGAGATTCACCGATTAAGTGCGGCGGAAAACTGTTGATTATAGACGGAGGTTTTTCCAAGGCATATCAGGGAAAAACAGGAATCGCGGGATATACGCTGGTTGCTAATTCCCATGGAATGCGTCTGGTGGCGCATGAGCCTTTTGAATCCACGGAGGCTGCCATCCTGCGCGAATCGGATATTTTTTCAGATTCTGTCATTTTGGAAACGAGCAATACCCGTATCAGCGTGGCCGATACGGATGCGGGAGCAGAATTAAAGGAGAGCATCCATCAGCTGGAGGGTCTGCTGCAGGCGTACCGGGACGGTGTGCTGGTGGAAAAATCCGTGTAAAAGGCAGGGGGATAACTCCCCCTGCTTTTGAAAAGAAGAGACATACCGGCGGCTGGCGTTTAGCGGTTATTGGTCGTATTGGCGCCGTCACCGATTATGTCATCCGTGATATCGGATACACCGTTGGTAATGTCATCCACTACGTCGCTTGCTGCATCACCGGCATTGTCAAGAAGGGAGCTGTCGCTGCCGTTTCCGTTTGTGCCGTTCCCTACCGTACCGTCCGTAGCGTCATTTACATTGCTGTCGGAAGTATTGCCGCCCATGCCGTCTGTACCGGTACCGGCTGCATCGCCGGCCGTGGAGCCTGCGCCTGTGCCGTTGTTACCAGCACCTGTGCCTGTGCCGTTATCGCCGCCGGTTCCTGCTCCGCTGCCTGCCGCATCGCTGGTATTGCCATTGGTGGAATTACTATTTGTGGTATTGCTATTGGTGGAATTGCCGTTTGCAGCATTTCCGTTTGTGGTGTTTCCGTTTGTGCCGGTGTCATTGGCGGTATTTCCGCCGTTTGTATTATCTGCGGCATTCCTGTTACCGCAGGCAGCAACGAGACCCAGCATGAGGACCATCAGAGAAACTGATATCAGTTTTTTGCTGTTTTTCATAATATTCCCTCCATTTTTCATAAAATTACATTTTAAGTGCAACATTTTGAAATGTTGTATTAGTAGTATGTTCATGAAAGAAAAAAATATACGAAGGAAAATATAAGAAGGAAAAATATAAAAAACAGAAAAAATAAAACAGAAAATATAAAACCATAAAATATAAAAACAGAAAAATAGAAAACGAAAAGAAGGAGCGTACCCCAAAGATGGAATTCAGACCCTGTATCGATATTCATAATGGAAGAGTAAAGCAGATTGTCGGCGGCAGCCTGAGGGATGAAGCGGATACGGTCAGGGAAAACTTCGTGTCGGAGCAGGATGCTGCATTCTATGCTGCATTTTACAAAAAAAATAAAATAAAGGGCGGGCATATTATTCTTCTGAATCCTGAAAGCAGCGAATATTACGGAGCCACCAAAGCACAGGCTCTGTCTGCGCTCCGGGCTTATCCGGGCGGCCTGCAGGCAGGCGGCGGCATCCATGCGGACAATGCTTCCGAATATCTGGACAGCGGAGCCAGCCATGTCATAGTCACATCCTATGTATTCCATGAAGGAAAGATACGCTATGACCGATTGAAGGAACTGGTAAAAAGGATTGGAAAAGATAAACTGGTACTGGACTTAAGCTGCCGGAAGAAAGAGGGGTCGTACTATATCGTAACCGACCGGTGGCAGAATTATACCCGGCTGGAATTAAACGAAGCAGCTTTGGAGAAACTTTCCTCTTATTGTGATGAATTTCTCATACATGCCGTAGATGTGGAAGGGAAAGCTGGAGGTATTGAACAGTCCGTTGCGGCACTGCTTGGGGAATGGGGGAAAATTCCGGTTACATATGCCGGAGGAGTCCATAATTTTGAGGATTTGAAACTTTTAAAGCAGCTGGGGAAAGACAAGGTAAATGTCACTATAGGAAGCGCGCTGGATTTGTTTGGCGGAAGCATGAAATTTGAAGAAGTCATGGACTGGATGCGGCAGTAGGAGAACCGGACAAAAAAGAACCTATCCGATGTAAGATAGGTTCTTTCCTTAATCCGTTACCAAATCTGTTACCATATTACAAATACTGATGAAACCCCATTAATAAAATAATCATAGATATTATTTAATAATAGAAAGCATTACATTATTATAAAAAGGCACATGTTGATACTGATTAATGAGTTATAATCAATTATTTCAGATGGATTATAACTTTGTTACGTTTACGGCCTGAGGTCCTTTTTCGCCATTCACTACTTCGAATTCTACGGAAGCGCCTTCTTCAAGGGATTTGAAACCTTCCATGTTAAGTCCTGAGTAGTGTACGAATACATCATTACCCTGTTCATCAGAGATGAAACCGTAACCTTTTTGGTTGTTGAACCATTTTACTGTACCTTTGTTCATTTCAGATACCTCCAAATATATATATATCTTATCGTGTTAGTACGCGACACACTAAGCATAGCATATGTGCGGAGAAAAGTAAAGGAAAATATTTAGTGTCTGGCCAAATTAGGTAACAGTTCAGCCTTCAGATTCCCTTCCGGCTAAATTTACGCATTCTTACGGACTCTGCACTGGCGGTTTGGTGAGTGCGGCTGTTGTTTGAAATTATCTGCGCATATGAATTTGCATGATATATATGCAGATAATGCAAATACAAAAAGATAAGTGCGTGGTATTCTAAAAAAGGATTAAATAATCCATCGCGGTTATTTAATCCATGTAAAATTCCCCTTTTACATGAAGAAGGTATTTGCTTTCGGGCAGATACCTTTTTTCGTTCTTTCATGGGAAAGTGCGTCCTATGAAAGAAAAGGAATGCGCAGCTACGCGCGCGGAACAAAAGCTGCGCTTGCGACAGATTCTGAATGTGAGGGTGCGTGGAGCGCACGTTTGTTCCAAAAGGGACAGGCTATGTATTGGGAGATGACAGAAAGGAGGGCAGGAATGATATGTTGGAAGGTGACGCAAGACGGGAGGGGATTCTGGAAATCCTGCACAGTGAACAACAGCCCGTTTCGGGTACGGAGCTGGCGGGGCGGCTGGGGGTAAGCAGGCAGGTGATTGTGCAGGATATTGCTCTTTTACGTGCTACGGACAAAAACATCCTTTCTACTAATAAAGGTTATATCCTGTTTATGGAAAAACAGAATGCTGTAAAAAAACGGAGAACCTATAAGGTAAAGCATGAAGATGAGGAAATACAGGACGAACTTAATACAATCGTGGACAACGGCGGGCGGGTTCGTGATGTGGTCGTGGAGCATGAGATTTATGGACAGATTGCTGCTGATCTCATTATAAACAGCCGGGCGGACGCGGAAGCTTTTGTCAGGAAGGTGGAGAAGTACAGGACCAGTCCTTTGTGCAGCCTTACCGGAGGTGTCCATTTTCATACGGTGGAGGCGGACGCGGAGGAGATATTGGACAGGATAGAAAATGAATTAAATAAACGCGGCTACTTGCTTTAATGTAAAAAATGTGTTATTCTTGCTCTTGCCTGACAAGACAGCTGTCAATACATATGTGCCGGAAGGCGGAAGACAGCCGGAAAATTCTGTCAGATTCTGAAAGGAGCGGGAGAACTGAAATGGAAAAAGTAAAAAAGATACTGAGTGAGATATTTATCGACGGGCTGGGAGGAATGGCCTCGGGATTGTTTGCGACCCTGATTATTGGGACGATTATCCAGCAGGTAGGGAATCTGATACCGGGAAGCGCGGGAGAATATCTGTTTATGATGGGAAAAGTGGCAGCGGCTGTAACCGGAGCGGGAATCGGCTGCGGGGTGGCAGTGAAATTCAGGGAAAGCCCTCTTGTAATCTTATCAGCGGCAACTACCGGTATGGTAGGGGCTTTTGCAAGCAAGATTATTGCGGGTACGGTATTAATAGACGGCGCAATGGTCTTTTCCGGGCCGGGAGAACCTTTAGGGGCGTTTATTGCGGCGCTGGTCGGCATTTATGTAGGACGGCTGGTATCCGGTAAGACGAAAGTGGATATTCTGGTAACGCCTTTTGCTTGTATTGTCAGCGGCTCTGCAGTCGGACTGATTTTAGGACCTCCGATTTCCGCCTTTATGGTATGGCTTGGTTCCATCATTAACTGGGGAACCGTGCAGGCGCCTTTCCTGATGGGGATTATCGTGTCCGTGCTGATGGGAATGATACTGACGCTGCCCATCAGTTCCGCGGCGCTTGGCATTATCCTTGGTCTGAACGGAATCGCGGCAGGGGCGGCCACGGTAGGCTGCTGTGCCAATATGGTCGGATTTGCCGTGGCTTCCTTCAGGGAAAATAAAGTCAACGGACTGCTGGCACAGGGGCTCGGAACCAGTATGCTGCAGATAGGAAATATCGTGAAAAAGCCGGTTATCTGGCTCCCGGCGATTGTTGCCAGCGCTGTTTTGGGTCCGGTTTCGACCATGGTTTTCAAGATGACCAACAATCCTACCGGTTCAGGTATGGGAACAGCGGGACTGGTTGGGCAGATTAATGCCTATCAGACGATGGTGGAGGGCGGCATGTCCCCTGCGGCGGTATTGTTCCAGATTGGCCTTATGCACTTTGTTCTGCCTGCCGTTATCGCCCTGGCAGTCTCTGAATTCATGCGCAGAAAGAAGTGGATTCAGGATGGAGATATGGAATTAAAGGTATAAAATTTAAAAAAATTTAAACATTTATTACCAAATTATTAAATAAAGTTGTGTTTCGTAAGTCACTTGTGGTAAAATAGATAGAGTTACTGGAGGTGACTTATGATATGAAGCTTAATTTGCGGAAAAGTAAAACCAGTTATACAGTCATGATAATGTCCGATTCTGCCAAAAAGCATCATAGGGAATTCCACATCAGAGCAGGGGCGGTAGGAGCTGTTACGATATTTGCCTTTGCATTGTTCGTAGCCGCCATCTGTTATGTGGTGTACAGTTCCATCACCTTAACTAATTCCACAGAGCGCAGCAAGAGACAGCTGGACCAGATTGCCCAGATGAAAGAGGCGAATGAACAGCTTCAGCTGGAAAAAGAGGAATTGGAAGGGGAGATAGCGCAGCTGGAGGCGACCATTTCCGTCCTGAGCGATACCGTAAACCAGAAAGTGGAAGCGGAGCAGGCTTTGGAAGCGGAGATAGCGGAAGAACATATTCCGAAAGGCTTTCCTATGAATGGTACGGCACAGATAAAAGAGGACGGAGAGACAGATGATGATGGAGACGATGCATCGGAAATGCATGCGGATGCAGAGCGGAAAGAAGTTATTTTTACCGCCGCGGCCGGCACGAATGTGATTACCTCCGGTGCAGGCACCGTACTGTCCGTGAGCGAAGATGCGGATTACGGAAATCTCATCAGTATCGATCATGGTAACGGATATGTTTCCATGTACCGCAACGGAGGCAGTCCAATGGTCAAGGAAGGCAACGAAGTAATACGGGGAGCCATTTTGTATGTAATCGATGACGAGAATACGGATACCGGTTACAGCATCCGCAAGGATGATACATATGTGGATCCGATGGAATTAATTGAAATCAACGGATAAGTTAAGGAGGAGAGTATGTTGGGAAGAAAGACGACCGAACAGGTAAATGCGAAGATAGGAAGTATCATAGGTGCGGATATGGTAGTGGAAGGTAATATCAAAGCAACCGAAGCTATCCGCGTGGAAGGAAACGTAAAGGGTGATGTGAGTTCAGAGGGAACGCTGGTAATCAGTTCCACGGGCAAAGTGATAGGGAATATCAAAGGAAATAATATCATGATAGCCGGAACCATCGAGGGAGACCTGTTCTCCGGCGGAAGGACTGAGGTGGCTTCCACGGGCAGGATTATCGGCAATATCCGCACGAAGAGCCTGATTGTAGATGAAAATGCAGTATTCCAGGGTCAGTGTACCATGAATCCGGACGGAAGTGCATCGGCGCCGCGGGCGATACCGATGGCATCGAAGCAGACGGATGATGACGGGGACGAAGAGTAAGGCAGGAATTTTTGGGAAAAGAATATGGGAAGGGCCGGAAACAGAAAGGCCCGGCGGCACCGGCAGGGGAGGAAAAGCCTGACGGCGCCGTTTTTTCTTGAAAAGAACAGGTTTCAAAAAGAGGAAGAAGAACCGGGAAACCTGTTTAATTACGAAAAGGTGGAAAAGGGAAGCGGAGCATGAATAGAATGGAACGAAAAACAACTTTGGTATTAATAGCCATGGCATGGTTGTCCGTGGTATTTACCGGATGCGGAAATCAGGAAACGGAAAACGGCGCATCGGAGACGGAAAGCATTGGAAATGCATCGGAAGAGAGCGGGGAAGTACCGCTGCCACAGACGGGGCTTTTATATGAAACGGCGGAGGATGGACATATTGATTTTGAGGCGCTGAAAGCAGAGAATCCTGATATTTTTGCCTGGCTGTATGTGCCCGGTACGGATATAGACTATCCGGTGCTGCAAAGCCCGGTGTCGGATGACTTTTATAAAACCCATACGGCTGACGGGAAGGAGGGCGCGGACGGAGCGCTTTATACCGAAATGCCGAATATGATGAATATGTGCGATTTCAATACAGTCATTCATGGCAGGGATGACGAAGAAGGCAGCTTGTTCGGAGACCTGCATTTGTTTGAGAATCCTGATTTTTTTACGGAGCATGAGAAGTTTTATCTGTATCTGCCTGATAATGTGCTGACATATGAAATATTTGCGGCATATTATGACGAGGGAAGCGATATTCTGCGCAGGTTCGATTATACGACTTATGAGGGCTGCGACAGTTATTTAAAACAGTTGTATGGATTGCGGGAGATGGGGAAGAACCAGAGAGAGGGATGGGATGACCTGACGCCATATCATTTTCTGGTGACGTTGGATGGAAGTACCGCAGAGGATAAGCAATATGTCGTGTGCGGTGCCCTGATAGGGGATGCGGCGGGTAATATCAACAGAGTTATTCTTGAATGGGATGAGTAAATGTCGTGTGTTTCTGTAATATGTTTGTTGTAGCAGTTCGGCTTCCGGTCGGACTGTTTTTGCTCTTGCGTATTTAAGTGTAATTATTAGGAATAGTCTTGAGTATATGCATAAAATATGATAATATATTATCGATATTACATCTGCACATTATGAAACCCGACAATTTTGCAATACGTTCGGTATTCTTTTATTCCCGCGAGCAACGAGGAAAGTGTCTGCTTAAGAGATGCAGAGCATCTCCAGGCATTTGGCGACTGCTGCGAGGGTCAAGTGTCTGCTTAAGGCGGGATTGCAGCTTAAGAGAGAATATCAGGATTAATGCGCGTGAAAATGAATGTGCTGCAGGAAAAGGCGGAGCAGTGTACAGGGAAGGTGAGGGAAAGAAAGATGGGATACCGGAATGAGACGATGAGGGTGCAGGCAGAGTACAGGAATACGGAGGAGATAAGAAGAGAGGCGGAAGCGGCAAGGGCGAGGGGAATGCGGAATGCAATAAGGGATTTCGTTATTATGTGCCAGTTTATAGGCTTCAATAAAGAGTCGATTATAAAGTTTTTGGTGGAAAAAGTTGGATTGGTAAGAGAAGATGCAGAAGCGGAGACTGAAAAACACTGGAAACAACAGGATGGTTAAGTCTGTTGGCATGTATGGTTCCAGACAGGAACTTTTAAGAAATATATTTAAGTAAGAAAATTATTTTTAACTTGTATATGGACATAATTCATGGTATTATTTAATTGTTATCAATATCACATTCAAATGCATTATAAAATCTCATAACTTTATAATGTATTCCATATTTCTGAAATGTCATGTGTGGAGGATAAGCCAAAATCCACGCATGATATTAAGAAGAAATATCTGGATTCTGGCTTTTCGCCAAAGATTCAAGCAGCTTTTAACAAAACAATAAGATGCGGTCGGGAGAAAAGTCAATCTTCCTGTCCGCGGAACGGTACAGGAGGAAGAGAATGGAAGAAAGAAAAGGACAGATAAGGGATTTAAACAGCCGGATGGTGTTCAGGGAGCCGCTTTTATGCGCGCAGTTTCTGAGAGATTATGTGGATATTGACTTGCTGAATGATATCCAGCCGGAAGACATTGAGGATGTATCGGAAAAATATCAGGCGTATTTGGGAATTTCTTTTGAAACGGACAGTGTGAAGAAAATCCGCATCCGGAGCATGGAAGCGGAATGCGGAGAGATGATGCCGCTTTATCTGATTTCATTGATTGAACACAAAAGTGAGGTGGATTATAATGTAAGTATGCAGCTACTGCGGTACATGGCATGTATCTGGCATGAGTATGCAAAGGAGGTGGAAAAGAATGGGGGAGAAAACAGTTCCAATAAGGAATTTAGATATCCGCCGATTCTTCCGATTGTATATTATGAAGGAACCGGAAAGTGGACGGCTGCCATGCACCTGAAAGACCGCATTATGATGAGCGGGATTTTCGGTGATTACCTGCCGGATTTCACCTATAAACTGGTGAGGAACCACGATTATACAAATGAAGAACTGCTGGACAGGAAAGATGAAATGTCATTGCTGATGATGCTTAATAAAGTACAGACGCCGGAGGACATGACAGAATTCCTGGAAGTAAATAAAGAGAAGATGTTTGAAATTTTTTATACAGCGCCGGAACATATACTCGGAATCATGGAATCGGCCGTATGGAGTCTGTGCATGAAGATGAATATGCCTCTGGAAGAGGCGGCGCAGTGTGTAGAGAAGGTGAGGAAGCGGGAAATGGGATACTGGTTTGCGAGCATGGAAAAAATGGATATACAGGCAGAACGAAGAAATACCGCAGAGGCAAAGCGGGAGGCGGAAGAAATGCGGCAGAAGCTATGCGAAGCAGAACAAAGGCAGCAGGAAGCAGAGCAAAGACGGCAGGAAGCAGAGCAAAGACAGCAGGAATCTGCACGAGAAACGATAAAAGCAATTATTTCATTGTGCAAAGAATTGGGCGGTGATAAGGAGACTGCTATAAATCAGCTGATGGAAAAGGCTGGCCTGACAAGAGAAGCAGAAGTCGGAAAATACTGGAATTGACAAAGAAGGTAAAGCAGAAGTTTCACCTCTCTTAAGAATATTAAATTGATATGCGGAAACGGAGACGGCAAAGTATATTTCTGCTGCAAAAGGAGGAGAGGGTGTAATCAGGGAGATTATCGATAAAATCCTGCAAATCAGGGAATAATCTGAACAAAATAAGAACGGAATCCGAACAGAGTCAGAATAGAAGAAAAAAAGTTTTGAAAAAAGTTTAAAAATTTGCTACAATATATTGATAAAAGACTTGAATTAATTTCAAGGTATAGTAAAATAGAATATATATGCGATACCAAAAATGGAGAAAACCGCATATATATACTGAAAGGAACGGTTGGGAGTCCATGATTTCCAGCCCGGTAAAAAGGAGAAGTGAAACATGGCGGAAGGTCATACGGTCGAAGGACGGCAGTTCCGTACGAAGGCAGATTATGAGGCCGCATTGCGTGATAAGAAAAAGATAGACGCAATCAGGGCAAAAGTGGACCTCAATAATCCGCAGGATGTATTGGCGTTGTATGAGCAGATGCAGGGGGGAACTTACCGGTTTGAATCCATGGTTGGCAATGATTTTGACGATCGGATATACGAACTGGCGGAAAAGTATAAGAAAAGCGGAGCGAATCCGCCTGGAAAACAGGCAAAAGCCAAGGGAAAAGCGCTAAAGAGCAAGAAGAACCGTGCGGACGGCGGAAGGATTCCTGAAAAGAAATCATCGGGGAAAAATTCAGGGAGAATTTCATTAGAAGATTTTGACAAAGATATGCAGAAGGAAATCGCCGCCCAGCTGAAAGCCAGGGACAGGCGCAGAAAATGGCTGGTGGCCCTGTGCAGTATCGGCGCGGTACTCGGTTTCGGGTATTTTATTACATATTATTATGTGGCGGAGCGTACGGAGGCAAGCTATGAGGAGCTGGCAAGCTTAAAGAACAGCGAGATTCTGGCGGAGCCGGTGAATAACAGTGAGGAGAAAAAAGTCATCGTGGTACGGGGGCAGGAAGAGGAAATCGTACTTCCCGATATACTGGATGAATATAAAACTTTATATAATAAGAATAAAAAGCTAATCGGATGGCTGAAAATTGACGATACAATAATAGATTACCCTGTCATGCAGACTTCGAACAACGAGTATTATCTGACCCATAATTTTAATCAGGAGAAGGATAATAACGGAAGTATTTTTATGGATAAGGACTGTGTGGCATATCCGAGAAGCCAGAACCTGATTCTGTATGGACATCACATGAAATCGGGAAAGATGTTCGGGGATTTGGAAAAATATGCAAAAGAATCCTATTATCAGAAGCACAGTATCATCCGGTTTGATACGATATATGAGAAAGGTGTTTACCAGGTCATGTATGTATTCCGGGCGAGGGTACTTAAGGAAAATGAAATCGCTTTTAAATATTATCAGTTTATAGAGGCCAATTCGGGAGAGGAATTCAATTCCTACATGAACGAAATGGCGGAAATGTCCCTGTACGATACGGGAGTGACAGCCGAGTATGGGGATGAGCTTTTGACATTATCCACCTGCGACCATTCGCAGACCGATGGAAGGTTTGTCGTAGTGGCCAAAAGGATTCAGTAACGACTTGTTTACAATGGAGGAGAGTAGCAATGGCTAAGGGCAAGAAAAGCAAGAAAAAAAATCTAAAGTTAAGGAGACAGCTGCGCAAGACGTTAGGATGTCTGTTCATGATATCGGCATTGATTGTAACAGCGATTCCTGTAACGCCGACGGAAGCGGTATCACCAAGTGGGTGGGCTACTGCTACGGATGGTTTCTTTGTACATTCGGACGGCAGTGCGATACCTACGATACAGGCTTCCAGCACTTATACGCCTCCGGTTTACCGGGATGAATCGGGAGATTTCTTTTTTGTATTTGTAGATGACCAGGGGAATGGAAACCCGGAGACATCAAAACCTGATAAGTTTGCGATGATTGTAGACTTTCAAGGAAATCAGACGCTGCCGAACGGACGTTTGACAATTCCGGCTACGGTGGATGCATATGTCAGAATTATAGACAGCAGTATGTCAGGTACCTATGCAGCTGCAAATAAGAAGGGATATCCTTTATATTATATGACTTATGAAACCACACCTACTCAAAGATCGGTGGGCGGAGAATGGCAAATGGGTGCGGATGGCCAAATGGAATATGTGGAGGCTTATGTGGATGTACCGGACGGGCAGACATTTAAAAGCTTTTCTGCATGTTTACAAACCGAGAAAGACATATGGTGTCCGGACGGGAAGGATGTCCAGTTATATTATTATGATGATGCCACAAAAAATGGAATTCCACCTTCTAGTGCTTTGCTGGATCCTGATGATGCAAATTGGACAGCGGTACAAGATAATAAGGATAACCGGATTGCCAAAGCAACGGTACAATATATTGCAAAGCAATATGCAGTCTATAATAACGGCAGTTATACGTTTAGTAATTGTAATGAAAACCGCAGTATTTTTGGAGGTACCGGTGAGGGCGTACCGTCATCACATATTATTTCATTGACATTTGAGCAGTTGAAAGATGCCAACGGAAAAGAGGTTGGTTCTCCGTTGACTGGAATCGGAGCCTATGCATTTTATAACTGTACAAATATTCAAAGTATCAACTTGGGCAACGGGTTGGCAACGTTGGGAGATTATTCTTTTGCCAATTGCAGAAACTTAACAGAAGTTAGTCTGCCTTATAATGCGAGGGTGGAGAGACTTGGAGCCTATGCGTTTGCTAATTGTGAGAAACTTCAGCGTTTTCCGGTACCCACCACGTTAAAGGGAATCGGTGATTTCTGCTTCTCGAACTGTTTGGAACTGCAAGTCGTGGATTTGTCGGGAGAATTTTTTGAAAAGCCGGAAGGGAGTACCGGACTGGCAAGCAGTTTGGAACAGATAGGCTATTATGCGTTTAATAACTGCCAGTCCTTAAAGTATTTGGATTTGCCAAGGTCTTACAATGGCGCAGAGAAAGGCACTGCTGAAAATACTTCAAAACCAAATGCACCTGTGTTCCATCTTTCCACAGTGAAAGGATGTACTTCACTGGAACATATTAAGACATACAGTCCAACGATACGGTTTGTAACGGATGCGGAAACGCCGAATGATAAACTGGGGCAAACCGTGACAGATGCTTCCGGTGCAGGTACGGTTTATACGAGAGATTTCTATACTGGCGGATATGCCGGAAATGGATTGGTAGATGGTTCCTATACATTCGATAACTTTAAAGCGGATGTGGGTGATAAATTTTATTTTGAAGGTCCTGCATTTGAGAATGGTACGAATAATACGGTAAAGACTCCGGCACATAATATTGCAAATGTACGTCATATCTGCTTTAAGTATGATGGGCTGGATAAGTATGAAATCGTAGAACCTGCATTGGGTATAGATGATTCAGGCAATGTAATAGATATCGGACTGGTATTTGCGGTGGATACACCCGGTAATTTGGTTGATTACCATGCAGAGAATCCGGAATCCGGGCAGGTTTTAGGGGTTCAGGTGCCGGAAGTGACGATGCCGGAAAAGGTGGGACCGCATGAAATCAAGAGTCTTGTAGAGGGCAGCTTTACGGATGACTGCTGGATTGAAAAAGTGACGATACCTGGTTCGGTTACCAATATTGGAGCTAATACCTTTAAAGGCTGTCATAATCTTCAGCACATTATTTTTGATGCAGCTGAAAATGTAGAAACAATTGGGACAGATGCGTTTGCAACACAGGTAGTAAAAGAATTGCATGATGATAAATCGGCGTATGCTCATAACTGTGATACGCCTAAGGCGGATTTCCTGAATACAACCGTGACGCCGTTCATGAGTTTTACAGGTAGTGTAACAAATTCAGAGATGAAGAAGACGGTACCGTTTGATTATGCTATGAAAGCAAGTTCCAAGATTAATGCCGGAGAGCAGCAACCTGCTTATATTACTTATTACAGCGGTATGCCTACGAATCTGACGATTAAATACAATCCGGATACACAGATGTCGGAATTGCAGTATTTTCCTACCAAAAAGGATGTAAGCGCCGGATTTAAGATAGATACGGATGCAAATGGTGACCCTGAATATGTAGGGGCTTACCGGCCTTTTACAAAGACGGGAAAGGGTAATACCTATTACAGGTTCCCGTATATTACGGATACGGTTGCTACGGAAGTAAGCGGTGCGTTTGGCAGTGGTGCGCTGTCCGAGAACCAAACAAACGTGAAGAACGGAGTGGAGAATATTGTCGTTCCGAATGGAGTTGATTCGATTAAGAAAGGTCTGTTTTCCGGCTTGGATGAGGAAGGAAAATTTGCGGAGGATACAGTAGTTCCGGGAGTTGGTAATGATGCTGATGGTAATCCGATTCCGGATAAAACCTATAAAGCGGGTGAGAAACCGCCGGAAGGTTGGAAATTAGACGATGCACAGGATATCAAGAGTCTGACCACTCAGTCGATTAAGGAGATTAAGCCTTATACATTTGCCAGAATGGATGGCATGGAAGGGGCATATATTAACGGAGCAGAGAAAATCGGCAATTATGCGTTTTCCGACTGCGGTAATCTGGCGATTGCTAATGTCGGCCCTACGACCAGCACATTGGGACTGCGTCCGTTCAGGGGTTGTGAGAAGCTGGCAGATGTGAAATTTGATAAAGGTACGGACGGCGGTTCCTTCTTCACCTGTGAAGATGCAGTGATTTACGGAATGTCGCAAGACGGTCAGACGAAAGAGAAAATTGTAGAATGTCTGGAAGGCCGCGGAACGGTTGTAACGAATACATCCAGAGGCGTTGGACCGGATGAGTTAGAGGGAATCAAGGAAATTGCCGAGGAAGCGTTCATGGACTGCGATAACGTTAATATCGTGGATTTGAGCAAATCTTCAATTGGGGGAGTACCAGATAAGGCATTTGCGGAGATGGATAAACTGTTCCAGGTAATATTACCGGATACAGCAAGAATTATACGTAATAAGGCGTTTGTCAATACGCCGTCGCTTGGCTATGTAACAGTTCCTCCCAGTGTGTCCAATATTGCACCGGATACGTTTGCTTATATGGATGATATATATGATGAGAGTGAGACTCCGTCGAAGACAAGGGATTTCTTTGAATTTGTATGTCTGCCGGATACGGTGGCTTCGGATTATGCGAGTCTGTATGATTATATCGGTCAGACGACCAGTGCAGATTTGCAGATTAAACATTCGCTGATGCTGTATGATGCCTTAAATCCGGATGACATAAAGTTCATTGAGGAGAGACTGATTACACATGGTACGGAATTTGAACTAACAGAAAAAGATGCACCTGACCATACGGCAGAAGGTTATGTATTCTCCGAATGGGTTCCGGGTCAGAAGATTTACAGCCCTATGACGGGTGACATGGAAGTAAGGGCTTTGTATGTGCCGATTGGCGCAACGACGTATACTGTTCGCTTCTTCGATATCAATCGCGAGGAAATGGAAGAATATACACAGAAAGTGGAGGAAGGAAAGGCAGCGAAAGCACCGTCTAAGGGTGAGATGGAAGTAGATGGCAAGGTATTCACCGGATGGGACAGAGATTTTAGTAAGATTACTTCGAATCTGGATATTTATCCGCTTTATACAGACAGAGTGGAAGGTATGTATTATGTAACATTCTGGACGGATATGGATATGACCCAGATGATTGGAAAAGTACAGGAAGTTGCAGCCGGAGAAAGCGCGATTGAGCCTGCCCACCCGACGAAGGAAGGGTATACGTTCTCGAAATGGTCTACGGACGGATGGCAGAGCGTAACGAAAGATTTGGATGTCTTCGCGGTATATGTAGAAGGCAGCGGAACGAATGACCCGAACGACCCGAATAATCCGAATGACCCGAATAATCCGAACGACCCGAATAACCCGAATAATCCGGGTAACAGCGGTGATAATAACGGTGACGGCGGAGGCGGCGGTGACGACGATGATGATAATAAGGACGATGACTCCGTATCCGGCAACGGAACGAAGTATAAGGTAGTTGTCAACGGCGGTTCCGGTTCCGGTGAATATACGGCGGGTACGATTGTCCCGATTAACGCTTATGCGAGAGCGGACGGAACGGTATTTGATAAATGGACCAGTTCGTCCAACGGCGTGGGATTCGTAGACCAGACGGCTATATCAACGAACTTTACGATGCCGGCTAATAATGTAGAGATTACGGCTAACTATAAGGTAGGAAGTTCTTCCAGTGTCAGCGGCAACTCCAGAAGTGCGAGAAGGAATTCGACTACGACGGTGGATGTATCCAAGGGCGGAATTTCCAATACGGATATCGCTTCGGCGAATGTAAACGGTTCTTCCGATAACTTCGTAGTCAGGGTTACGGATGACGCGTCGGCAACGGCGGCAGTTATCGCAGCTTTGGAGGCACGGTATGGCGATTTGAGCAATATTGCTTATCTGCCGATGGATATCAGTCTGTATGATGCGACCGGAACGACAAAGATTACCGATGTATCGGGAATCAGCGTGGATATTACCCTGCCTCTGCCGGATGATTTGATTCAGTATGCAGGAAATAACAGGGCGGCCAGCGTATCAAACGGCAGACTGGAAGATTTGAATACGAGATTTACGACGATTGACGGTATACCCTGCGTTCAGTTTACCGCGACGCATTTCTCACCGTATACGATTTACGTAGATACGGCGAACTTGTCGGCGGGAACGATTGACGCAACGCCTAAGACCGGTGACCCGATTCATCCGAAGTGGTTCCTTGCCATGGGGCTTGCATGTATTTCGATTGTATTGTTCTGCAAGAAGGATAAGCAGCCCAAGGTAAAACATGCTTCGTGTGAATGGAATGCAACACTGGTATTACGGGGAGGATCCTATGCGTAAAAGATTTAAGATATTATTAGGGGCGGCGCTGCTGTGTATCACGGCAGCCGCTGCCAGATTACCTATGTCATATGCGGAAGCAGAGTCAGCATCTGCTTCCGATTTTCAAATGAAGGGTGATTTGTTAGTGAAATATACAGGCACAGCCAGCGCTGTGTCTATTCCTGTTTCCGTGAAAAGGATTGGGAAGGAAGCTTTTGCCGGACATACGGAACTGGTGAAGGTGGACATACCGGCATATGTGGAGAGCATTGATTATAATGCGTTCAGCGGCTGTACTTCATTGGAAACAGTCCGCATACCTGATACGGTGACGGAGATTGGAAATGGTGCGTTCAGTGACTGCAGCAGTTTAAAGTCTATAACGCTGGGCAAGAAACTGAAGAAGCTGGGAAGCGGTGTTTTTGCAGGCTGTGATTCCCTTTCGGCGGCGAATGTAAGCAGGAATAATACGGAATTTGCCTATGAAAACGGTGTTATATACAGCAAGGACAAGAAGATTCTTTATTGTATGCTTCCCGGTTATGAGAGTGAGACTTATCAGATGCCGACTACGGTAAATGAAATCCGCAGCAATGCTTTTTGGGGCTGTAAGAAATTAAAGCGGGTAGAAATCAGCAGCAATGTGGCGTCCATACCTGATTATGCCTTTTCCAATTGTACATCCCTGACAAAAGTGATTCTGCCTTATTCTCTGCACAAGATTGGGTTGAAAGCCTTTGCTAACTGTGTGAATCTCGGAGAGACGCAGGTTCCCATGTCGGTAAGCGAAATTCACAGGACGGCGTTTGACGGCTGTCCGAAACTGACAATCGTTGCGGAACCCGGTTCTTATGCGGCGGAGTATGAGGAAAGCCGTGATAAATCTAATGTAGCACAGGCGGAATCACAGGATATTGCCAGTGTACAGAGCACAGAGGATGGAAGCGGAAATGCGGAAACGGCCGACGGAACACAGAATGCTGCAGGAAACGAGGCTCCGGCAGACAGCGGAAAGCTGATGGGACAGAGCAGGGTGGTAGGCGGCAGTGCGATGGTATTTATGGATAACAGCCAGTCGAAAGTCCTGTCCGGAAATGTAAAGGCGGATACGGGAGATGGAAGCGCTAGTGCGGAAATAGTGGCATCAGGCAGCGGAAGCGGGTTCCCGAAATATACAATTGTTGATAACGAAAAAATCGCTTCGCAGGCTTTTTATAATGATTTATCTTTAAAAGAATATAAAATGCCGGACGGAATTAAGGAAATCGGTGACTTTTCTTTTGCCAGGTCAGGGCTGACTTCCATACAGATACCGTCGGGCGTGACATCCATTGGATACGGGGCGTTTTACCATTGCGATGATTTGGCACAGATTGAGATACCTGTCAGCGTAACGAAGGTAGAACCTTCGGCATTTGCGGAGACGCAATGGATGCAGGAGCGTTTAGCGGACAAGAAAAATCCTTTTACCATTGTGGGGGATGGGATATTGATTGCTTATTCCGGGATGAATGCGAATGTAACGATACCGGAAGGTGTGAAGCAGATAGGGGCGGAGGTCTTTCAGGGCAATACGCGTATCACTTCGGTGAAACTGCCGGAGAGCCTGACGGTAATCGGTGAGGATGCCTTTGCCGGATGCAGCGAACTGACCAGCGTGTCTATGGGGAGCGGCATAAGGGAGATTAAGGACAGGGCGTTCGAAGGCTGCCCAATCAGTACGGTCAAGATACCGGCTTCCGTGCAGGTAGTTGGTTTAAGGGCATTTGATATGACAGAGGCCGGTAAAGAGGACGGGACACGGGTTGCGGTGTTCTTAGGACGGAATCTGCCGAAAGTTTCTTATGAGAAGACAGCAACGCGGCTCACCAACGGGGAGTACCGGGATGCGGTGCTGAAAGGAATGGACGTGGCAGTTGTGGACAGCAATATAACGGCATCTGACATTTCCGGAAGTGTGCTGAGCCATGATTTGGGCGGCTTCCATGGTATGATATGCAGTGTGGAGCAGGCTGCGGAAGGCGATACGCCGGGGCGGCTGCGGGTGAAGTTTTACAGTATGCCGGAAAAGGAAGTGCCTTCCGGTTTGGTGCCTCAGCAGGTGATTGTATACGGAAAACCTTATGAGCTGGATATGGAGGGCGAACCGGAAATTCTGTGGAGCAGCAATGTGTCTGATGGGGCAGGGAACGAAGCGGATGGAACAGAAGGAAGTGTTACCGTGGAACTGCGCAGCAGTACCATACCTTCTTCTCCTGCAGTGACGGCGGAGATTGCAGGAAGCAGCGGGGATTATATTCTCCGTATTTCGGACAATACAACCAAAGGCAGCGATATGAGCACGGCTTACCGGAAAGTGTCCGGCGGCGGTTCGATGAAGAGCTTACAGGTCTATGATATAACATTATATGAGGCAAAGAGCCGGATTCCTATCCATAAGCTGGGCCAGCAGTCAATAACCATCACGGTTCCGAAACCTATGGGCATTTTAGAGGAGAATGTGAGGGTAGTCTGCCTGGATGATGACGGGCAGCTGGAGCAGGTGGAGTCCAGGGTCGTGACGGTGGACGGGAAAGCCTGTGTACAGTTCAGCGCGAATCATTTTTCCGTGTTTGGGATATATAATTATTAAGGATAAAACAAATCGAAAAAGATATTGACACAAAGATGATACAAATGATAAAATTTAGAGCAATACCTGTATTGTTTGAATATTAAAATTTTCATAAAGCAGGAGACGCGAGAGATAATAAGGTACATAAGATACGGTAAAGGGGGAATGAATGGTGAGTACAAATGATAATTGCGGGATGGTGATTTTCAAGTGGCTTGTGACTATCATGTCGTTGGTGATAGCTTTACCAGCCATGTTTGATCCATCGGCGCAGACAACGTTTATTCTTACTTCATGTGTTTTTATTTTTTCCAAATTTGTAGATAATATGGAAGGTATAAGTAAGTACAGGGCGCAGTTCCATACCGGTTTCTGTATCGTCGGGAGCGCGATTGGTGCAATTGCGATTGGATTTTGTTTCTATTATTTTGCAGCTATATTTAATGAAACCCAGTTCGTATCATCTGAGAGTACAAGAATTGTGGCGGATATGAAAAAGTACCCTCTTTTTGGTAATGGTTCATTTTATGTAATCTTATTTTGTGCACTGATGTTTTATCTTTTTGAAGAGACTCTTTTTGGCGGATTTGAATTATACAAATATTTTAATACGAAAAAGAAACTGAGTTCAAGAAAAGTCAGGAAACTTAAGGTTTTGAATATATAAGCAAATGGTATGAAAGAATAGGATGTGTAAGTGAAAAATAAATATAGGAGGAAAGACAGTTAACAATCTGTCAGGAGAAAGTATGATAACAATATCAATGGCAGTTGGAACGATAATAGGAGTCTTTGTTTTAGCGGTTGTATTAGTATTCGTCTATGGGCGTTCTTTGAAAAAGTCTTCCAAGCCAATTCAGGATGAATTGTATAATTCGGATGTTTTAATCCGGTCGGGCATAGATGAAATTAAGATAATATGTAAATAGGGGTTTTTTATGTTAGGATTTGATCTTGAGTCGTATCAGGTTTATTATCAGAAAATTATAGTACCAGTCATTAATGAATATTGTGCTAAAGATTATGGAATTGAAGTCAAGCCGGATGCAGAGGATTTAATCTGGATAAATTATGTAAAATTTAACAGACATTGCAGGGAAGAATATATGTCGAATCCGGAAAAACTGGCTGACAGGCATAAGATTGCATCCTGTTATATCTATGCGATATTGAAAGCAGATGTCCTTGCGTGTTCTCTGTCAAAGCAGTTTAAGGATGAAAAGAATCTATTGCTGAATGAGCGTCTGGCTCTGTGTTTCGGTATGACGCTGCTGCGGGCCCTTATACTTGCAAATGCGAAAGAATTGAAAGATGAAGAAATCCGGCAGGCAGTGAGGAGTGCGTTTTATGGAGAATTTAAATTTCCAAAAGTGAACCACGGGGATTATAAGCAGAATTTATTGCTGCAGTTATATTATACAAAGAGAGAAGGAAATTATAATATACTTGCTTTAGCGGATTCTCTTTATCTGATAGAAAATTATAACCTGGTAATGAACGGACTGCAGGAGGATATTTTTAAAAAGACCCAAAGATAAAACCAAATAGCAAAGTAACCAATAACCGCTTCCGGCATAAATTAATTAAAAAGCCGGGAGCGTTTTATGTATCGGGTCAGACAGCAAATCGGGTGTACGGATGACATTATGGATTCCTGCAGAGGGAGAGATTACAGGGAGGAAACGGCCGTCAGGGTGGCAGTATTGGATACAGGAATCGGCAGGCACCCTGATTTTGAAGGAAGGATTGATGCATTTCGGGATTTTCTGCATAATGGAAGCGGCATTTATGATGACAGCGGGCATGGAACGCATGTGTCAGGCTGCATTGCAGGAAGCGGAAAAGCTTCGGGCGGCATGTATAAAGGTATCTGTCCTTATGCACATCTGATTGTAGGAAAGGTGTTGGATAAAAACGGCGATGGTAATATGGAGGATATGCGCCGGGGAATAGAATGGGTATTGGAGAACAGGAAGAGGTATCACATCCGTGTATTGAATATTTCCATTGGAATCGGGCATATCGAAAATGAGGAGAAAATGCAGGAGCTGCTCCGGGCCGTGGATGAGGCATGGGAAGAAGGAATCGTGGTGGTCTGTGCGGCGGGTAACATGGGACCGGAGCCGATGACGATTTCTCCCCTCGGTTCCAGTAAGAAAGTGATTACCGTAGGCTGCCATGAGGGAGGATATTTTACAGGAAAACATTCCCTGTGCGAAGATTATTCGGGACGCGGTCCGTCGCCTTTTGCGGTGAAGAAGCCGGATGTAGTGGCTCCGGGAACGGATATCGTTTCCTGCAATGTGGCATGCAGGACTGTTTTCCGCGGTTATAAAAACGCCTATGTGAAGAAGAGCGGCACATCCATGGCGACTCCGATTGTTTCCGGTGCGGCAGCTTTGCTGCTGCAGAAATATCCGGAACTTTCCAATGAACAGGTGAAGCGGAAAATTAATTACAGTGCGACGGATATGCGGGAGCCGTGGACAAAGCAGGGGTGGGGAATGATAAATATCAACCGGCTGATTCAAATTGTGTATTGACACAAATCGTATGATTGTATACAATAATACGTAGCAATTACTGCTTAGGGAATGTGCAGCAGTTTATTGTATGTGTATTTGCCGGTGCAGACGGCAGAGGGAGGCAGTCATGAAAGAGAATAATACCTTTGAGAATCGTCCGGTGACGATGAACGAGAAGAACAATCTGCTGGAAATTGAGGAACATATGTATATTTTGGATGATGTGGAAAAGCCGAATGTTTTCCGCAACATGTTCCCTTATTCGGAAATACCGAAGATTCCGTTCAATGACAGAATCGTTCCGCATAATATGCCGAAAGAAATCTGGATTACGGATACGACGTTCCGGGACGGACAGCAGTCAAGGGCGCCGTATACAACGGAACAGATTGTAACGATATATGATTATCTGCATAAGCTGGGAGGCCCGAACGGGATGATTCGTGCCAGCGAGTTCTTTTTATACAGCAGAAAGGACCGGGATGCAGTTTATAAGTGTATGGAGCGGGGATATGAGTTTCCGGAAGTGACCAGCTGGATTCGGGCAAGTAAAGAAGATTTTAAGCTGGTGAAAGAAATCGGAATGAAGGAGACAGGAATCCTCGTAAGCTGTTCGGACTACCATATTTTCCTGAAACTGAAGATGACAAGAAGGCAGGCAATGGAGCATTATCTGAGTGTAATCCGTGACTGTCTGGAGGAGGGTATCAGTCCGCGCTGTCATTTGGAGGATATTACAAGGGCGGATATCTATGGTTATGTAGTGCCGTTTTGTCTGGAGCTGATGAAGCTGATGGAGGAGTACAGGATACCGATTAAAGTACGGGCCTGTGATACGATGGGATACGGTGTAAACTATGCAGGCGCGGTTATCCCCAGAAGCGTACAGGGAATTATTTATGCGATACATACCCATGCGGGCGTTCCGCATTCCCTGATTGAATGGCATGGACACAATGATTTTTATAAGGCGGTGTCCAATTCCACTACAGCATGGCTGTATGGTTGTTCCGGCGTAAATACTTCTCTTTTTGGAATCGGAGAGAGGACAGGCAATACACCGCTGGAGGCAATGATATTTGAGTACGCACAGCTGAAGGGCAGTCTGAATGGCATGGATACGACAGTGATTACCGAACTGGCGGATTATTACGAAAAAGAAATCGGTTATCAGATTCCGCCCAGAACGCCTTTCGTGGGGAAAAATTTCAATGTGACAAGAGCGGGAATTCATGCGGACGGACTATTGAAAAATGAAGAGATTTATAATATATTTGATACAGAGAAATTCCTGAATCGTCCGGTGCTGTGTGCGGTAAGCAATACTTCCGGTCTGGCCGGCATTGCCCACTGGATGAATACATATTATAAGCTGAAAGGAGACAGGCAGCTGGATAAAAACTCCGAGTTGGTACAGGAGGTGAAGAAGTGGGTAGATGCGGAGTATGCTTCCGGGAGAGTAACAGTGCTGACGGATGAAGAACTGGTTGCGGAAATTGACAGGATATGTGAAAAGCTGGGAGTGGAGGACAGTTTGCATCAGATTTTGGAATAGAGGTTAGGAAAAGAAATGGGAAGTTATGATGTAAAACAGGAAGTGAATGACAAATATTCCCTGAGGGGACGTGTCTTTAATAAGATTCGGGAGGATATCTTAAGCGGTAAGTATAAGGAACATGAAGAGCTGCGGGAGGTAGCCATCGGTGAAGAGCTGGGAGTCAGCCGCACTCCGGTAAGGGAGGCATTCCGGCAGTTAGAGCTGGAAGGACTGATTCAGATTGTGCCGAATAAAGGGGCATATGTGACAGGCATAACGGCGAAGGATGTAGAAGATATTTATATGATTCGCTCCAAGCTGGAAGGACTGTGTGCCAGATGGGCGACTGACCATATTACGGAAGAACAGCTGGAAGAACTGGAAGAAAATGTATATCTTGCGGATTTCCACGCGCAGAAAGGACATTTGGACCAGATGGCGGAATTAGATAACCGTTTCCACCAGATTCTTTACGAATCCTGCGACAGCAAACAGCTGGCACGCCTGTTGGTTGATTTCCATGAATATGTACTGCGGGTAAGGAGGAAGACCCTCTCCAACGGCGGCAGGGGAAAGGTATCCAACGACGAGCACCGTCAGATTATGGAGGCAATCAAAGCCAAAGACAAAGACCGGGCGGAAATCCTAGCACATGAGCATATTGTCAATGCATACGACAATATGGTGAAAAACGGATTGTACGAGATTTATGACAAAGCGGAACCGGAATAAAAATCAAAAACAGCAGAAGCCCGGCCAGCCCCAGAAAACTTACGGATGCAAAGCAGCCGGAAGTTCTTTTGCTAAAAAAGGGGCTGGAAGGGCGGATGCGGAACTGGAATCAAAAACAGCAGAAGCCCGGCCAGCCCCCCAGAAAACTTACGGATGCAAAGCAGCCGGAAGTTCTTCTGCTAAGAAGGGGCAGGCAGGGCGGATGCGGAACTGGAATAAAAAGCGGAACTGGAATAGGAGAATAAAAATGGATAAGATTAAGATGATAACTCCCCTTGTGGAGATGGACGGAGATGAGATGACAAGGATTCTCTGGCAGATGATAAAGGATGAACTGTTGACACCTTTTATCGATTTAAAGACGGAATATTACGATTTAGGTCTGGCGCACCGCAATGAGACGAACGACCAGGTAACGATAGATTCCGCAGAGGCGACGAAGAAATACGGCGTTGCCGTAAAGTGCGCGACCATTACACCCAATGCGGCGCGTATGACAGAATATAATCTGAAGGAAATGTGGAAGAGTCCCAATGGAACAATCCGGGCGATTCTGGATGGAACAGTATTCCGTGCCCCGATTAAAGTAAAAGGAATCGATCCCTGCGTAAAGAATTGGGAAAAGCCCATTACCATTGCCCGTCACGCTTACGGGGACATTTACAAGAATGTGGAAATCAAAGTTCCCGGAGCAGGGAAAGCGGAGTTGGTCTATACCGCAGAGGACGGGACTGTTACGAAAGAAACCATCCATGAGTTCCAAACATCCGGCATTATTCAGGGAGTACATAATACGGATGATTCCATCAGCAGTTTTGCTAAAGCATGTTTTAACTATGCGCTGGATACGAAGCAGGATTTATGGTTCGGGGCAAAGGATACAATCTCCAAGAAGTACGACCATAATTTTAAGGATATTTTCCAGGAGATTTATGATGCGGAATATAAAGAACGGTTCGAGGCAGCCGGAATCGAATATTTTTACAGCCTGATTGACGATATTGTAGCCCGCGTAATGAAAGCGAAGGGCGGATTTATCTGGGCCTGCAAGAATTATGACGGGGATGTGATGAGCGATATGGTATCATCCGCTTTCGGCTCCCTTGCCATGATGACATCTGTTTTGGTATCACCTACAGGGGTATATGAGTATGAAGCAGCCCACGGAACGGTACAGAGACATTACTACAAGCATTTAAAAGGCGAGGAAACCTCGACTAATTCAGTTGCTACCATTTTTGCATGGACAGGCGCACTGCGTAAGAGGGGAGAACTGGACGGTATCACAGAACTGGCGGAGTTTGCGGATAAGCTGGAAAAAGCCACGCTGGATACGATTGAATCAGGCAGGATGACAAAGGATTTGGCACTGATTACTTCGCTGGAGAATGTGACGGCATTAAACAGCGCGGATTTTATCAGGGAAATCAGGAAGACCCTGGAGGCTATGTAGGATTTGACTCGGATTGTTTTGCAGTTCCATGGACGAGAAGCAATTTCCGGTAGACAAATTTCCATGCAGCTGATATCATAAAAGTGTGTGAAACTTATGAAAAAACGGATAATTTTGTGCATGGTGATAAGGGATGATAAGTGCTGCGTTTTTAGGACTTGAAATTGCTGGTATTGGTATTATTATTATTGCATTAGTACTTCTGCTTAAAGGGGACGGCTCCAGAGAGCAGAAGTTAATGCAATATTTTTTGATGGGGTCGTTAATCCAGAATGTGGGATATCTGCTGGAACTGACTGCGCCTGTATTAGAGGCTGCGGTTGTGGCTGTTAAGGTGCAGTATCTGGGTTCATTGATTATTCCAATCACGTATTGCCATTTCATGTTCAGTTACTGTTTTGAAAAGGCTCCGGAAAAAATTTTAAAGATTTTGAAAATCATTGACTTTTTTATTTTGGGGCTTGTTTTCACATGTGATTTACATAAGTTTTATTATCGTGGGATAGAGTGGATGGTAACGGCGGACGGGCACGGTTATCTGAGTCTGGATTACGGACCGGGGTATTGGATTTTTATGCTCTGCGGGTCGATTGTGCCTTATGCGCTGTCCCTGTATGCATTGATTCGTGTCTGCATCAGGAAACCGGAGTATGCCAGGGACAGGAGATATAAACTGATACTGGTGCTTTCCAGCCTTCCGGTAGGAGCGCTTTGCGTTTATTCCATGAAGCTGGCCTATGCGTACGACTTCACTCCGGTGGTGTTGGGAATGGTACTTTCGGGTGTGGTAATTCTGATATGGAGCCGGAAAGTTTATGATTTTGGCAGTCTGGCTGCGGGAATCCTGCTTGACGGCATGAGCGACGGGGTGATTGCACTGGACGAGCAGAAACGGATTGTCAGCTACAATCCGGCGGCAGGCGGAATTTTTAAGGAACTGGGCATCCGGATGATAGGAAAGCATGTAGAAGAGCTGGAAGGATTTCCGAAGGAATTGCCGGGCGGGGATGTGCGGGAGGAATTTAGCCTGAACGGCTTTTTCTATCAGGGGCATGTAAAGCGGATTTTAGACGGATTCGGGAAGCATAAGGGGTATGTGGTCCTTATTCTGGATGTGACGGAGACGAGGAACTATATCGAAGAGATTAAGCGGGTGCGGGAACAGGCGGAGCAGGCCAATCGTGCAAAAAGCGAGTTTTTGGCTAATATGTCCCATGAAATCAGGACGCCTATGAATGCCATTGTGGGATTAAGCGATGTAATCATGGAGGAGAGCAGGGGACGGAAGGTGTACGAATACGCCTGCGATATCAAATCCTCTTCCCGGAATCTTCTGGCCCTGATTAATGACATTCTTGATTTGTCCAAGGTGGAAGCGGGGCGGATGGAGCTGGTAATGGCGGAATATCATGTAAAGTCCCTTGTGAACGAGGTACTGAACATGATGGATGTAGTGGCTTCCCAGCATGGCCTCATGATGGAAAGTGAGTTCGATATGTCTATTCCGTGCCGGTATCTGGGCGATGAAGGCAGGCTGAAGCAGATTCTGATTAATATTTTGAATAATGCGATTAAGTTTACCAGGGAGGGGCATGTCGGGATTTCCGTTGCAGGTGAGCGGGGGGATACGGAAGATATGGAGTGGCTTTCGTTCCGGATTGAGGATACCGGCTGCGGCATCCGGCAGGAAGACCTTGAGGGAATATTTGAGAATTTCAGACAGGTGGATTCCAAGAGGAACCGGAGTGTGGAAGGGACAGGGCTTGGTCTTTCCATTACCAAACATCTGGTGGAACTGATGCAGGGAACGATTACTGTGGAGAGCGTGTATGGCGAGGGCACTACATTTACCGTGAAAATTCCGCAGAAGATAGTGGATTCCCGGCCTCTATCCGAAGTCCCGGAGATGGCTGTCAGGCAAGAGGAGAGGCTGATGCCGTTCATCGCGCAGGGGTATGAAGTCCTGGTGGTAGACGATAACATGATAAACCGGAAAGTGGCAAGAATCTTTCTGCAGTCCTATGGTTTGGAAGTGGACGAGGCCGACTGCGGCCCGGAGGCGATAAAGCGTGTCAGGGAAAAGCTCTACGGGATTATTTTTATGGACCATATGATGCCGAAGATGGATGGAATCGAGACCGTACAGATTATCAGGAAGGAATGCGGCGAGAACGGAACACGTCCGGTGATTATCGGGCTGACCGCCAATGCCATGGAGGGAGTCCGGGAAAGTTTTCTGGCAAACGGATTTCAGGATTTCATTACCAAGCCGTTAGACAGACGGCCGCTGCATGAGGCTCTGCTGCGATGGATACCGGAGGAAAAGAGGAAGCCGAGTGAAGCATGGGCGGATGTCCGGCGGGAGGACGGTGCCCGGCATACGGAATTGAAAGATATTTTTATCGAAGGAATTGATACGGATGAAGTGGCTGGGCGTTATTCCGGCGGAGTCGAAGAATATCAGGAACTTTTGAGTCTGTATTGCCTGGACGGAAAACGTAAGCTTAAAATTCTGCGGGAACTGTGGGAGAAACGGGATTACCGGACTTATGGCATCGAGGTACACGCATTGAAGAGCGCTTCCGCCAACATAGGCGCCATGAAAATTTCGAACAGCGCAAGGGAGCAGGAAGGGGCAGTGAACAGGGGGGATGTGACATTTGTGGACAGTCATGTGTCTCTGCTGCTTGCAGATTATGAAGAACAGATAAATCATATCAGCCGTTTTTTGGAAAAAGAGCGGAAAGCGGGCTCAGGGGAAGAAAAAAGCGCGGATATGGAAAAGGCGGATCTACTGCGCGAAGTCAGGGAAGCGCTGGACAGTCTGGAAAATTTCCGTGCGAAGGAATGTGCCGGCAGGATAGAGGATATTCTGCGATACCGGCTGGAAGCCGGTACGGAAGAAAAGCTCAGGGAGATACAGGAGCAGCTTAAATTATATGAGGACGATGCCGCGGAGGGGCTGCTGCGGGATTTGATAGAACAAATTGAGAAAGTAGTGTGAAATGGATGCAAAGGCAGGAGGAATAACAAATGAGAGATAAATTACAGATACTGGCTGTGGATGATAACAGTATCAGTCTGGCTACGATTGAGCAGGAGCTGAAGGGGGTATATGAGGTCATTCCCATCAACTCCGGCATACGTGCGCTCCAATATCTGCAAAAGGAAAAACCGGATTTGATTCTTTTGGATTATCAGATGGCATTGATGGACGGTATCGAGACTTTGAAGGCAATCCGTAAAATGGAGGACTGCCGGGAAATCCCGGTCATTATGATTACATCAAATCAGGAAAAGGAGACCGTTTTGGAAGGGTCCAAACTCGGTATTTACGACTATGTACTCAAACCTTTCAACACGCAGGACCTGCATGAGAGAATCGACCGTGTTTTTAAAGGGAAATAGGCGGGGTATCTGACTACTCCGATTCCAATATTTCCCATTGTTCCATGAGCTGGTCCAGCTCTGCGGCGATGCTGTTTTTTTCTTTGGAAAGTTCCTGCAATCTGGCAACGTTGGTACAGATTTCAGGACGGGTCATTTCCCCGTCGATTTCAGCATCCCGCCGCTCCAGCTCTTCAATCCGTTCTTCGAGACGTTTCAACGCGTTTTCCCGTTTGCGCTGTTTAGCCTGCAATTCTTTCTGCTCCTTCCAGTTTAGTTTTGCTTCCGATTCCTTTTCCCCGGCATCATGGGGGGCGGAAAAGGGGCTGCTGCCGTCCGTTTGGACAGCAGGGGAAGAGAGCTGCTGCTTTTTTTCCAGATAATAATCATAGTTGCCGAGATAGTTAGTCAGGGCATGGCCTGATAGTTCCAAAATACGGCTGGCAGTACGGTTGATAAAATAACGGTCATGCGATACATACAGGACTGTTCCGGTATAGCCGTTCAGTGCATCTTCCAGAATTTCCTTGGAGGTAATATCCAGGTGGTTGGTCGGTTCGTCGAGTATCAGGAAGTTGGATTTCGAGAGCATAAGCTTGGCCAGCGAGACACGGCCCCGTTCGCCGCCGCTTAAGTCTTTAATCTGTTTGAACACATCTTCGCCGGTAAAAAGAAAAGCGGCAAGGGTGTTGCGGATTTCTGTATTGTTTAATGACGGATATTCATCCGAAATCTCTTCAAATAACGTCTTTTCCATATGCAGGACATGATGCTCCTGGTCGTAATAGCCGATGTGCACGTTTGCGCCAAGGCGGAGTGAACCGCTGTCTGCGGGAAGCAGGCCGTTGATGATTTTTAAAATCGTGGTCTTTCCGGTTCCGTTGTCCCCGATAATTGCCACATGCTCTCCCTTTTTGATATCGAAACCGATATCCTGGAATAATTGGAGGGAATCAAAGGATTTGGACAGGTTTTCCACGTGCAGGACATCGTTGCCGCTGCTGCATTTCGGTTCCAGGGAAATGTGCATATCGGTGTCAGCCTGCGTGGGTTTTTCAAGGCGTTCTATCTTATCCAGCATTTTTTCACGGCTTTCAGCCCGTTTGATGGATTTCTCACGGTTAAAGGATTTTAATTTGGTGATGACGGCCTCCTGATGTCTGATTTCCCGCTGCTGGTTTAAGTATGCTTTCCATTCGGCCGCGCGGAGCTGTTCTTTTTTTTCGGCATAACTGCTGTAATTGCCGGTAAAAACGGTGGACCTGGTCTGGTCGATTTCAATGATTTTGTTCGTAATGCGGTCTAAAAAGTAGCGGTCATGGGATACGATGATGACAGCGCCTTTATAATTCATCAGATAGGTTTCCAGCCATGTAATGGAGGACATGTCCAAATGGTTGGTCGGTTCGTCCAGCATGATTAAATCCGGTTTAAGCAGAAGCAGCTTGCCCAGGGCCACACGGGTTTTCTGACCGCCTGACAGGGTGGAAACGGGTTTTGAGAATTCTTCTTCGGCAAATCCCAGTCCCTTCAGCACGCCGGTCAGTTCGCTGCGGTAAGAGTATCCTCCGTCCGATTCAAAGCGGTGGGTGAGCTGGGAATACAGTTCCATGAGGTGCGCCAGCTCTTTCTCTCCGGCGGTTTTCATCCGGAGTTCGGTTTCACGGATGCGGGCTTCCAGCGTAATCAGTTCCTGCTTTACGCTCAGCAGTTCTTCATAGATGGTATGTTCCGTATCTACGGACTGATGCTGGGCGAGATAACCGAAGGTTCTGTCTTTGGACAGCGTTACGATGCCTTCGTCCGCCTGTAAATCCCCGACGATGATTTTTAACAGCGTGGTTTTCCCGGCCCCGTTGATGCCTACGATAGCTGCCTTGTCGTAATCCTCGATATGGAACGAAACGTTTTTCAATATATGTTTTTCATTAAATGCCTTGGAAATGTTCTGGCATGATAAAATCATGGCAATGCCCTCCTTCATGAATCAATATCGGCTGTCAATCATAATCACATTTATTTTAACGGGGATAAAACCTGCTGTCAATTCATTGACATTATTTTTACGAGCCTTTATAATAAATACATTGGTGCGCAGCCGGGATGGTGCGAAGGGGAGTGTCTGCCGGCTCGTTTTTAAGGAACAGGGGGAAGCGCTGTGGAAGAAAAAGAAATCTCACAGGCGGTCATCAGCCGTTTGCCGCGTTATTTCCGGTATTTGGGAGAACTCAAAGACCAGGGAATCGAGAGGATATCCTCACAGGAACTCAGCGATATCATGAAAGTGACCGCTTCGCAGATCAGACAGGATTTTAACAATTTCGGAGGCTTCGGGCAACAGGGATACGGCTATAATGTAGAGTACCTGTTTCAGGAAATCGGCAGGATATTAGGATTAAACCAGAAGCATAATCTTATTATCATAGGAGCGGGAAATTTAGGACAGGCACTTGCCAATTATGGTAATTTTGAACGGAGGGGCTTTTTATTCAAGGGGGTTTTTGACAAGAATCCTCAGTTGTACGGGAAAAAAATACGGGATGCCGAAGTGCAGCCCATGGAACATATCGAGCAGTTTGTGAAGTCAAATAATATTGATATTGCGGTGCTTGCCATTCCGAAGACGGAAGCGGAGAGAGTGGCGGAACAGTTAGTGGACTATGGGATTAAGGGAATTTGGAATTTTGCCCATGTAGATTTGAATGTACCGGAAGAGGTACAGGTGGAAAATGTCCATTTGTCGGACAGCCTGATGAAGTTATCCTATAATATTAACAGATTCCACAATGGCGGAGGCGGTAAGCCGGATGCTCCGCAGTAAGCTGCGGGTTCAGAAAAAGCAGCAGACAGTTTTGCAGCAGGATGGGAGAGGAATATGGCAAAGTCAGAAGATTCATTCCGGCAGGCATTAGCGGGTAAGAAAATACCCGTGCTGACGCTGGATAATAAATGGCATCAGCTTTTTACACAGGCGCAGGCGGAGATACCTGCAGATGTACGGCGCGGAGAAGAAAAGCTTAACGACCTGTTAAAGAGACAGGGAAAACTGAATACGGAGTCGAAAGAAATACGGAAGCTGAAAAAGAAGCTGATGGCGGAAATCATGGAGCTGGCGGATGAGGCAGGCGGAAACCCGGATGCGAAAACAAAAAAGAAGATGGAAGAGAAGCAGCGGTTAATTAACGACTGCAACCAGAAACTGGAGGACTATGCGGATGAGCTGAAAGTGCTTCCGGGAGAAATTGACAGTGTAAATTATAAGCTGATGCTCTCCACCATGGATATCTGCTACCATACGATAGCGGAGAATACGAGAGATATTGATATGATTAATGACTGGGTGAAAAGCGTCCGGATTGAGATGAAAAAGAATCTGGTGCGCAAAGAGGACCGGGAAAAATCGAATTTCGATTTGTATTCTTATATGCATGATATTTTTGGGGCGGAAGTGATTGAGATTTTTGATATGAAGTATAATCCCGAAGAGCGAAGGAAAGCACAGGAATTAAAAAGAAAGGCAGCGGGCTCAGGGAAAGCAGGAACGGCCGGAAGTCCGGGTGTGATAAAAACATGATAACATACATAGGCAAATGCGTCAGAACATTGGTTTGGACGCATTTTTTGCACACGCCGGCGCAGAGGAAACATGCTGCTAAAGTGGCGCACCGGCGGTCAATTGTGTATGGAACTGTTTGGAACCGGATAGGGACGGGCTGGAATCAAAAGGCTGGAATCAAAAGGAAGACAGGATGGGGCAAATAAGATGGGAGAAAAGATGAAAGAGGAGATGACAGGCAGGGATGCAAAACGGAAGCGGTATCTGGTATCCTCCGGTGAGATGAAGCGGTATGACAGGAATACGACAGAGCATTTCGGTGTGCCGTCCATGGTGCTGATGGAAAGGGCGGCTTTGGCGGCCGCGGAGGAGATAAAGAAGAGGTGCGGAGGAGGAAAGCGCGTGCTGGTGGCGGCCGGATGCGGAAATAACGGAGGGGACGGTATTGCCGTAGGGCGGCTGCTGATGCAGGATGGCTATGCGGTAGAAGTGTGGCTTGCAGGCGAAAGGGAAAAATGCGGAAAAGAGACGGCGGCACAATTGGAAATAATCGAAAAATATGGGTGTCCGGTACAAAGCAAAATCGGAGATGGGGAATATGATATTATTGTGGATGCCTTATTCGGAATCGGGTTATCCAGAAATCTGGAAGGAATTTATGCACAGGCGGCGGAAGAAATAAACCGCAGGGATGCTTTTGTGTGCGCCGTGGATATCCCGTCGGGAATCCATACGGATACGGGAGCGGTTATGGGAACGGCGGTAAAGGCGGATTTGACCGTGACCTTTGCTTTTGAGAAGCTGGGGCATATATTATATCCGGGCTGTCAGTATGCGGGAGAAGTGGTGTGCAGGCAGATTGGAATTACGGAAGAGAGTTTTCTCGGGGAGAGGCCGAAGATGTATACCGGGCAGGGAGCCGCTTGTCTGTGGCTGCCGGACAGGGTGGCCTGGGGCAATAAAGGGACATTCGGAAAAGTACTGGTAATAGCGGGAAGCAGGAATATGAGCGGCGCCTGCGAACTCTGCGCAAAAAGCGCTTACCGGATAGGAGCAGGCATGGTAAAGGTGGTAACACCGGAGGATAACAGGCTGATTATCCAGCAGAAAGTGCCCGAAGTGCTGCTTATGACTTACCGGGTACGGGAAGACGGACGGAAAATGGAGGAGCCGGAAGTATCTGTGCAGGAAATGGAAGACAAGATAAGCCGGGCATACGATTGGGCGGACGTGATTGTCATCGGACCGGGAACAGGAACCGGAGAGGAAGCGAAACTGCTGTTTGACTGGTCGCTGACGAAAACTAGAAAGCCGCTTGTAATTGATGCGGACGGAATCAATCTGCTGGCGCGTGAGGAACCGCTGCAAAGGTATCTGGAATGTCATGCAAAAGACGGAAGAAAGATTGTCATGACACCCCATGCGGGGGAATTCGCACGGCTCTGCGGCGAGACTGTGGAAGAAATCAAGAAAGAAATGCCGTACAGGGCAAAGGAACTGGCTGACCGGTACGGCTGCGTCATGGCGGTGAAAGATGCGCGGACGGTGGTTGCATCCTGCCGTAAGGAGGAACTGTATCTGAATACGACCGGAAATGACGGCATGGCGACGGCAGGTATGGGCGATGTGCTTGCCGGAATCATCGGCGGGCTGCTGGCGCAGGGGATGACCGCAGAGGAAGCGGCAGAAGCGGGCGTTTACCTGCACGGCATAGCAGGGGACCGGGCCGCAGGGGAAGTGGGACGGCATGGACTGATGGCAGGAGATGTGGTACGGAAACTGGCGGCAGCTCCGGAAGCATGGGAAGAGGAATCAGTACGGCGTGGACGGATGGCAGAAAATGCGGTACGGGGACTGGCGGCGGGTCAGGAAGAGTAGGAAGAGAAAGCAGTATGGCGTGGACGGATGGCAGGAGATGTGATGCGGAAACCAGTGGCAGGCCCGGAAGCTTAAGAAATCAGGAAATTGGGTTGTTGGGAAATTAGGAAATTAGGGAAATTAAGGAATTAGGAAAAGAAGAAATTAGGAAAAGAAGGAATTAGGAAAAGAAGGAATAGGGACGGAAATGCAGTCGGAAATAAAAGGAATAAATGGAACAAACGGAGTAAACAGAACAAACGGAATAAACGGAGCAAATGGAGTAAATGGAATAAATGGAATAGAAGGGGTAAACGGAATACCGGAAAAATACAGCAGAATCTACGCAACGGTGGACCTGGATGCCGTGCGTTTCAACATGGATGGCATGAAGGGAAATATTGCGCCGGAGACAAAAATCATGGCTGTCATTAAGGCGGACGGATATGGGCATGGAGCGGTACCGATTGCGAAGGAATTAGAGCCGCTTGATTATCTGGCAGGCTTTGCTGTTGCGACGGCGGAGGAGGCATTGATTTTAAGAAAGTGCGGCATCCGTAAGCCGGTTTTGGTATTGGGCTATACATTTCCCGATTCTTATGAGGAAATGATTGATTATGAAATAAGGCCGGCGGTATTCCGTCCGGATACGATAGAGCAGCTGTCGGCTTGCGCCGGACGGCTGAATAAGAAGGCGAAAGTGCATATAAAAGTGGATACGGGGATGTCCCGCATCGGCATCCGGCCGGACGGGGAGGGCATGGAACTGGTGAGAAAAGTACTGGATGCATCAGGACTGGAGCTGGAAGGGATATTTACCCATTTTGCAAGAGCGGATGAAAGGGATAAGTCAGCGGCGGAAGGCCAGCTTACCTGTTTCCGGCAGTTTATAAACCGTGTGGAAAAGGAAACGGGATACCGTGTTCCTGTCTGTCATTGTTCCAACAGTGCAGGTATTATAGAGATGCGGGAGGCGGATATGGATATGGTACGCGCCGGAATCATTCTTTACGGCCTGTGGCCGTCGGAGGAGGTGGCGAAGGACATTCTTCCGCTCAGACCGGTTATGGAAGTGAAAAGCCGGATTGTATATATAAAAGAAATAGAAGAGGGAACGCCGGTAAGTTACGGCGGAACCTTTACAGCAAAGAGGAAAACGCGGGTAGCGACGATTCCGGCAGGCTATGGGGACGGGTATCCCAGGGGGCTCTCCGGAAAAGGTTCCATACTGGTGCGGGGCAAAAGGGCGCCCATTCTCGGCAGGATATGTATGGACCAGTTCATGGCGGACGTGACGGATATTCCGGAAGCGGCGGAGGGGGACATGGTAACGCTGATTGGCAGGGACGGAGACGGGCAGATTGCCATGGAAGAACTGGGGGAACTGTCCGGGCGGTTTAATTATGAACTTGCCTGCTGCATAGGAAAAAGAGTACCGCGGATTTATTTAAAGTCAGGAAGGATAGTCGGAACAAAAGATTATTTTCAGGATTTTGAATAAAAATTGAATACCTTCGGATAAACTGGCAATAATTTAGCCATAAAAGTTTATAGTGAAGGGTGAGAAAAATGAAGCGTGGAGATATTTATTATGCAGATCTGCGTCCGGTCATCGGTTCGGAACAGGGGGGCGTCAGACCGGTGCTTATCATACAGAATGATGTGGGGAACAAGCACAGCCCGACGGTAATCTGTGCGGCAATTACGTCAAAACTGAATAAGGCGAAGCTGCCGACCCATATTGAACTGAATGCGGATAAATATGATATGGTCAAGGATTCGGTAATCTTACTGGAACAGCTCAGGACCATAGATAAAAAGAGGTTGAAAGACAAAGTATGCCATCTGGACAGCGAGATTATGGGGAAAGTAAACGAAGGGCTGCTAATCAGTCTGGAATTAAGCGTGTTCTGCCACAATACCCATGATACATAAGCAGGAATAAGAAGGGATACGGTTGAAATCAAAATCAGTCTGCTTGACGGAACTAAAGTAAAATGGTATAGTTTACAGTGATATTTTATGTGAAATACAAAAGGAGATGGGATTATGGACGACGGCGGGCCTACTGCCAGTATCATTCTGTTTATATTACTGATTTTCATTGATATGTTTTTTTATGGATTTGGTGCGGCAATACATGGGCTGAACGAAAAGGATATTGAGAAGCGGGCGAAAGAAGAAAAGGACAGGAAGTCACGGAGGCTGGCGGAAATCATCGAAGATCCGGCGGGATATGTCAATACGGTGCAGTTAATTGTGACACTGATTAATATTATCATGGGCGGATTTTATCTCGGCATATGGCTGAGAAGCATACGCCGGTTCGTGGCAGGATATATGTCGGGAAATGCGGCCGGCGCCGCGCCGGAGGGCATAGAGATAGCAGGGGCGCTTTCGCTGGTGATTACGGTAGTGATACTTCTATACATATTGTTGACGTTCGGAGTGCTGCTGCCGAAGAAAGTGGCGGCCAGGTATCCGGACAAATGGGCCTATATGTGCATCGGGCCGGTTTATTATGTCGTAAAGGCGTTGTCGCCCTTTACAGGGCTGGTGACGTTAAGTACGAACGGTATCCTGCGTCTGTTCGGGATTCGGGCGGATGAAGAACTGACGGATGTGACGGAGGAAGAAATCATATCCATGGTCAATGAAGGGCATGAACAGGGAGTCCTGCAGGCTGCGGAAGCAGAAATGATTACGAATATTTTTGAATTCGGCGATAAGGAAGCGAGCGATATCATGACTCACCGGGGCGATATGGTCTGCGTGGAAGCCGGACTGTCTTTACGGGATGCCATCGAATTTATGCTGGAGGCGAACAACAGCAGATTTCCGGTATATGAGGAGAATCTGGACCATATCACGGGCATCCTGCATCTGAGGGACGCCATGCGGCTGCATGTGAACGAAACAGAGTCAGACCGGCCTGTAAGGGAGATTGAAGGGCTGCTGCGGGAGCCTGTCTTTATCCCGGAAACGAAAAATATTGACGGTTTGTTTCAGATGATGCAGTCTTCCAAGACACAGATGGTCATTGTAGTGGATGAATACGGCCAGACATCGGGACTGCTTGCCATGGAGGATATTCTGGAAGAGATTGTCGGCAATCTGATGGATGAGTATGATGAAGACGAGGAATATATCGAGGAGACGGACAACGCAGACGAATATATTATCGAAGGAAAGATGCCGTTAAAGGAATTGGAGGAACGTTTTGAGATTCAGTTCAGGGAAGAAGAATTTGAGACACTGAACGGCTTCCTGATTGCCCGGATGGACAAGATTCCGGAGGAAAACGAGGAATTTGAAGTAGACGTGGACGGCTATAATTTCCGGATTCTGTCCGTAGAGAATAAGATGATACAGAGCGTGCTGGTCACGAAGATAAAGCAGGAAGAGGAAGAAACCGGGGAAGGCGGAGAGCCGGATTCCGGCACAGAAATATAAAAATTCAGGAAAAAAAGGAGAACAAAAGTAATGTCAGGACATTCAAAATTTGCAAATATTAAACATAAGAAAGAAAAGAACGACGCGGCAAAAGGGAAGATTTTTACCATTATCGGAAGGGAAATCGCGGTGGCAGTGAAAGAGGGCGGACCGGACCCGTCGAATAATTTTAAACTGGCACAGGTCATTGCGAAAGCAAAGTCCAACAATATGCCAAACGATACCATCGAGCGCGGTATCAAGAAAGCTGCGGGGGATGTTGGAAATGTAAATTATAAGTATGTGACTTATGAAGGATACGGGCCAAGCGGTATTGCCATTATTGTAGACGCCCTGACGGACAACCAGAACCGTACCGCTGCCAATATCCGGAATGCCTTTACGAAGGGACAGGGAAGTATCGGCACACCCGGCTGTGTATCTTTCATGTTTGATAAAAAGGGGCAGATTATCATTGATAAAGAGGAATGTTCCATGGAGTCTGACGATTTGATGATGATGGCGCTGGATGCGGGAGCGGAAGACTTTTCCGAGGAAGAGGACAGCTATGAGGTTCTGACGGACCCCGACGGTTTCGAGGAAGTAAGGAAAGCGCTGGAGGAAGCGGGGATAGAGATGATTTCGGCAGAAGTGACGATGATTCCGCAGAATTATGTGGAGGTGACGGATGAAACGGCGCTTAAGAACCTTCAGAGGACGCTGGATCTTTTGGATGAGGATGACGATGTGCAGGCGGTATACCACAATTGGGATGAATAGTAAGATAAAGAACAGCGGATTCCGCATAGGTTTGAATATAGGATGAAGCAGGGGAAATAAGATGAATGGAAACGGAACGGAAGGGATGGAAAAGGGATGAAACAGGAAGGATACGGAAAAGGAACGATATGCATTCAGTCAGGGTGGAAGCCAAAAAACGGGGAACCCAGGGTCCTGCCTATTTATCAGAGTACGACATTTAAATATGAAACTTCGGAGCAGATGGGGAGATTGTTTGATTTGGAAGAAAGCGGATTTTTCTATACCCGTCTGCAGAATCCGACCAACGAATATGTGGCGCAGAAGATATGCGAACTGGAAGGCGGTGTGGCAGCGATGCTCACATCTTCCGGGCAGGCGGCGAATTATTATGCGGTTTTCAATATTTGTGAGACCGGTTCCCATGTGGTCATGTCTTCGACCGTGTACGGCGGTACGTTCAATCTGCTGACAGTGACGATGAAAAAAATGGGGATAGAGTGCACCGTAGTGGATCCGGACGCCCCGGAGGAGGAACTGCACAAGGCTTTCAGGGAAAATACGAGATGCGTTCTGGCGGAGACCATTGCAAACCCGGCGCTGGTGGTGCTGGATATCGAGAAGTTTGCAAGAGTGGCCCATGCCCATCAGGTTCCGCTGATTGTGGATAATACGTTTGCCACGCCGATTAACTGTAATCCTTTTAAATGGGGGGCGGATATCGTTACCCATTCCACCACGAAGTATATGGACGGGCATGGAATGTGCGTAGGCGGGGCGATTGTAGATTCCGGCAATTTTGACTGGATGGCATGTCCCGATAAGTATCCGGGACTCTGCGAGCCGGATGAGTCCTATCACGGCATTACGTATGCGGAAAAGTTCGGAAAACTGGCTTATATTACGAAAGCGACTTCCCAGCTGATGCGGGATTTGGGGTCCATTCAGTCCCCGCAGAATGCGTTTCTTTTGAATGTAGGGTTGGAAACACTGCATCTGAGGGTTCCGAGACATTGTGAGAACGCCCTGAAGGTAGCGGAATATCTGGAAGGGCATGAAAAAGTGGCCTGGGTGAATTATCCAGGGTTAAAGAGCAGCCGGTATTATGAACTGGCGAAAAAATACATGCCGGATGGAAGCTGCGGCGTGATTTCCTTTGGATTAAAGGGAGGAAGGAGTGCGGCTTCTGAGATGATGGATCGTTTGCGGCTGGCGGCAATCGTGACCCATGTAGCGGATGCCCGTACCTGTGTGCTGCATCCGGCCAGCCATACGCACAGGCAGATGAACGAGGAACAGCTGAAGGAGGCCGGGGTTGCTCCTGATTTAATCCGTTTGTCTGTGGGAATCGAGAATGTGGATGATATCATAGGGGATTTGGAACAGGCGCTTCGGGCGGAATAACGCAGGGAAAAAAGAACATGAAGATGAAAAAAACATGGTTAAGTTATCCGTTATGGCTGCTGTATGCTGTGCTTGCGGGTGTGTCTATTATTACAAATCTTTTGTGGTTCGGGATTCATGTATGGGGAATCGGCCGGTATCTGACAGCGGCGGCAATCGCCGCTGCATTTTGTCTGGCCGCCGGAATATGGTTTGCAGGACACCGGCTGGCATTCTGGATGGAAGGAAAGCCGTCCTGCATACGTTTCGGAAAGATGGCGGAATATGTTCTGCTGCCGGGACTTTGCCTGGCTGCGGCGGCCTGCCGTCTTTATTTGCTGGCATTTTCTTTTGCAGGGAATATAGAAGGTGGGTTCTTCTATGATATGGCGTCAGTGAAAGCGGGGGGCGGAGTGCCGTGGATGGCCCACGGAGCTTCTTATATTTATACCAGGGCATTGTCTTTCGTGCTGTCTTTTACGGGTAATAAAGCAGCGGCGGGAGCGGCGCTGCAGCTGATTCTGCAGCTGATTGCCATAATCGTTTTTTATGCGGCGGTAAGGCTTCTGACGGGACGGATAGAGGCGTTATGTACACTGGCTGTTCTGGCTTTCGCGAGGAATTTGTGCAGCAGTATCTGTTTTCTGACACCGGAGACACTGTATTTTCTATTGTATGCAGTCGGGCTTCTGCTGTGCGGCCTGTACGGAAAGCGGACGGCCGGTGCGGACGGCGATGAGTCTGGAAATGTAAGAAAATACATTTTTCCGGCGGTGTGCGGGGTATATATCGGTTATATGGGATTTCTGGATGTAGCAGGCTGGACGCTCCTGCTTCCGGCAGCAGGTATCTGTGTGCGCAATCTGACGGAGCAGGGAGGAAAAAGGAAACTGATTCCGTTTGCGGTATGCGCCGGAGCTGCTGCTGCCGCGGCGTTTCTGGCTCTCGGAGCCGACGCATGGTCAGCCGGATATTCTTATGGGGAGAGACTGTCCATGTGGCTGGACTGTACGGTACAGACGTTTGCATTAAAAAATATTTTCATTTTTATGGAGAGCGGGAAGCTTTTTTCCAGAATGCGCCTGATGACCGCCTTGTGCGGGGCTCTTGCCGCCATCGGTTTTTGGTTTTCGGAAAAGCAGAAGCAGGATATCTGGATTATACTGCTTCTGCTGCTGACCATATGTCAGGTGTCCGGTTTCGGCGGTATGGATTATGGTTTTCTTTATACGGCGGTATGGGGGATTCTTGCAGGAATAGGAATCAGTTCCATGGGAAAAGGGCAGGAAGCCATTGTACAGGCAGAAGACGCCGGACAGAAGGAAAGCGCTGTGCAGGCAGAAGGCGTCGGACAAAAGGAATGTGCTGCGCGGGCAGAAGACGCCGGACAGAAGGAACGTGCTGCGCGGGCAGAAGGCACCGGACAAGAGGAAGGCGCTGCGCGGGCAGATGGCACCGGGCAGAAGGAACGTGCCGCAATGACGGATGCAGCAGAAGAAGAACAAAAGGGCGGACAGGTGGAAGCGGGCAGGGAAGAAAAACCGAAAGTGAAGTTTATCGAAAATCCGCTGCCTTTGCCGAAGAAGCATGTAAAACGGGAAATGACTTATGCAAAAGAGATTACGGAAACTGAAATGGATTTTGACATTCCGGTAAATGAGAATGATGATTTTGATATATAAAATATAAAAAGGTATAAAAATATGATTTCCAAGCAAACTAAAAGCAGAAATTGTTGACAGACGGAAAGGGAGACTGCTATGGGAAATCAGAAAGGGAAGAATACCAAAAACGAGGAGACGAAGGAGAAGGACACCGGCAAGAAGGTGGATGAGGAAAAACAGCGTGACGAAAGAATCGAGAAAACCGGACAGGTGACGCTGGACAAGAATGACAGGAAGCATAAAATCCATTTGATTACAATTATCGGGGAAGTGGAAGGGCATGACAATTTAAACGGAACTTCCAAGACTACGAAGTATGAGCATATACTGCCGGAACTGGCCGCCATAGAGGATAGCAGCGAGGTAGACGGCGTACTGATTCTTTTAAATACCATGGGCGGCGATGTGGAGGCAGGGCTTGCCATTGCGGAAATGATTGCTTCCCTGAGCAAGCCTACGGTTTCGTTAGTGCTGGGAGGAAGTCATTCCATTGGCGTACCGATTGCCACGAGTACGGATTATTCCTATATCGTGCCTACAGGTACGATGGTCATCCATCCGGTGCGGATGAACGGGATGGTAATCGGGGTTCCTCAGACTTTTGACTATTTTAAGCAGATTCAGAACCGGATTACCGGATTTGTCTGCGGGCACTGCGAGATAAGCAAATCCAGGCTGGAAGAGCTGATGATGGAAACGGGAGTGCTGACAAAGGATGTGGGAACCATACTGGTAGGACAGGAAGCGGTAAATGAAGGAATCATCAATGAAGTAGGAGGAATCAGGGAGGCATTGGCACATCTTCATGAAATGATTGGTGACAATTAGCCTTTTAAATGCTATACTGTATGAGTTGAGTAAACGGTGCAGAAACACGTAAGTATGGGAGGCATATCATATGGCATCCGGACAGGGTAACAGGAAAGGTGCAGGAAGAAAAAGTTCATCGGGAAAGAGCAGGGCAGCGTCGGGGAGAGGAAAGAATACATCTGCGGGCAGGAGCGTAAGACAGAGCGAACCGATGGACGTTGCAATTAAAAATGAAGTAATATTAATCGGTATATTCGCACTGGCAGTTTTTTTATTTTTATGTAATTTCGGCATTGTAGGCGTAATGGGTGATATGGTCAGCGATGTGATGTTCGGTATTTTGGGACTGACTTCCTATGTGGCGCCGGTGCTGTTTTTTCTTGCGGCAGCATTCAGTATTTCGAATAAAGGCAACAGTATTGCGGTCAGAAAGCTGGTGGCGGCAGTCGTATTGTTCCTTCTGGTCGGGATGACCTGTGACTTATTGACGGGAGCGTGGAACGATAGCTCCCTTTATCGTGCAAAGGATTTATATGAGCGGTGCAGCAGGAATCACAGCGGCGGCGGATTGCTGGGCGGGACGCTGGCATTTCTGTCCTATCATTTTCTTTCCATGGTAGGGACTGTGCTGCTGATTGTTGTGCTGGCGGTTATCTGCATGGTGATTATTACGGAGAAATCCGTGATGGGCGGAGTGAAAAGCGGCGGACAGCGCGTATATGAGAGGACAAAAGAGGACGCATACAACCGCAGGGAACGGGTACAGAGAAGACGGGAAGAACAGGAAGAACTGCGGAGAAGCAGGGAAGAAGAACGAAGGCTTAAGGAGGAAGCGAAAGAAAACGAGAAAATTCTCCGGATGGATAAGAAAGTATCCGGCGTCATGCTGGATACTACGCTGACGGCCAAAGAAGAAAAAGATTCCGTTATGCAGATGCGGGATGATATCCATGAGATTGTTTTAAATGATTTGGATGAGCTGCCGGTGAAAGAAGAAGAAGTAGTGGCAGAGAGGGCCAATGAAACGGAATTTCCGGCAGAATTTGCCCATATACATATTACTTCGGCCTATCAGACAGAAAACAGGCAGGAAGAAAGCAGGGACGAAGGTATGCCGGAACCGGCCGGATATAACGAAATCCAGACGGGAGAAGGAACAGAAGGCATAAAAGGAATAAATGGAATAGAAGAAATAGATGGAATAGAAGGAATAACTGGAATAACTGGAATAGATGGGATAACTGGAATAGAAGGAATAAACGGAATAGGAGATATCCCTGAGGATTTAAAAGAAACAGAGTCATCGGAGAAACCGGAATCGAAGCGGACACGTCCTGCAGCCATACCGGCAGTTAAAACGGACAGGATGGAGACGTCAGATGCAGCTTTAGAGGATATCGGACAGGAAAGGAAGCATGTGCAGGATTCTGTGCCTAAGAAATATATTTTCCCGCCGCTTAAGTTTTTAAAGAAAAGTCCGAATAAGGGAAACGGGGATTCCGCCATGCAGTTAAAACAGACCGCCATGCATCTGCAAAAGACGCTGGCTACGTTCGGGGTACGGGTGACGGTTACGGATATCAGTCAGGGACCTACGGTAACGAGGTATGAGCTGCAGCCGGAGCAGGGTGTGAAGGTGAGTAAAATCGTAGGGCTGGCGGACGATATCAAGCTGAATCTGGCGGCTACGGATATCCGTATCGAGGCGCCGATTCCCGGAAAGGCGGCAGTCGGTATTGAAGTGCCGAATAAGGAAAATTCCGCAGTGGCTTTGGGAGATTTGCTGGAATCCAAAGAGTTTAAGGAATTTCCTTCCAATCTTGCCTTTGCGGTAGGCAAGGACATCGGAGGGAAAACGGTGGTGGCGGACATTGCGAAAATGCCCCATATGCTCATCGCAGGTTCCACCGGTTCCGGAAAATCGGTATGTATCAATACGCTGATTATGAGTATTTTGTATAAAGCACATCCTGACGATGTGAAACTGATTATGGTAGACCCCAAGGTGGTGGAGTTAAGTGTATACAACGGGATTCCCCATCTGATGATTCCGGTCGTGACAGACCCGAAGAAAGCGGCGGCAGCGCTGCATTGGGGCGTGGCAGAGATGACGGAACGTTATAAGAAATTTGCGGATTTTAACGTGCGCGATTTAAAGGGCTTTAATAAGGCGGTAGAAACGATGAAGGAGCGGGGCGAGGATGCGCCGGCTAAAATGCCCCAGATTGTCATTATCGTGGATGAGCTGGCCGATTTGATGATGGTGGCGCCGGGAGAAGTGGAGGAATCCATCTGCCGTCTGGCACAGTTGGCAAGGGCGGCAGGTATCCACCTGATTATTGCGACGCAGAGACCTTCCGTAGATGTCATTACGGGGCTGATTAAGGCGAATATGCCGAGCCGTGTGGCATTTGCCGTTTCCAGCGGCGTGGATTCCCGCACGATTCTGGATATGAACGGTGCGGAAAAACTGCTGGGAAAGGGCGATATGCTCTTTTATCCGCAGGGTTATCCGAAACCGGCGAGAATTCAGGGCTCCTTTGTTTCCGATTCGGAAGTATCCGATGTAGTGGACTTTTTAAAGAACCAGGCAATCGGCAACGTATACAGTGAAGATGTGGAAGCGCGGATTCAGACGATGGGAAGCACGGCGTCAGGAGGCGGTACGGGAGGAAGCGGAGAGGGAAGCGCATTCGACCAGTATTTTGCCGATGCCGGTAAGTTTATCATCGAAAAGGATAAGGCATCCATCGGTATGCTGCAAAGGGTGTTTAAAATAGGTTTTAACCGTGCTGCGCGTATTATGGACCAGTTGTGCGAAGCGGGCGTGGTAGGGGAAGAAGAAGGAACGAAGCCGCGGAAGGTGCTGATGAGTATGGAGGAGTTTGAGCAGCTGATAGAGGAAATGGTATAGTATGGTATAGTATAAGAAGCCGGAAAGGATTGATAGGATGAAAACGGATATTCAGATTGCACAGGAAGCAGTAATGGAACCGATTGTGAAAGTGGCCAAGAAGCTTCATATGGAAGCAGACGATTTGGAATTATACGGGAAATATAAGGCCAAGATTTCCGACGGTTATCTGAAAAAGACAGAAGGGAATCCCGATGGAAAGCTGATATTGGTAACAGCCATCAATCCGACGCCTGCCGGAGAGGGGAAGACAACCGTCAGCGTAGGGTTGGGACAGGCATTTGGCAGATTGGGAAAAAAGGCGGTCATTGCCCTGCGGGAACCGTCTTTGGGTCCATGTTTCGGTATCAAAGGAGGAGCTGCCGGAGGCGGTTATGCCCAGGTGGTGCCGATGGAGGAACTGAATCTGCATTTTACCGGAGATTTCCATGCCATTACATCGGCCAATAATCTTCTGGCAGCGATGCTGGACAATCATATCCAGCAGGGAAACGCGCTTGGAATCGATACAAGACAGGTAGTGTGGAAGAGATGTCTGGATATGAACGACAGGGTACTGCGCAACATTGTGGTCGGGATGGGCGGCAAAGCGGATGGTACAGTCAGGGAAGACCATTTCGTGATTACCGTGGCTTCCGAAATCATGGCAGTGCTCTGTCTTTCGGAAGATATGGAAGATATGAAGGAACGGCTGGGCAGGATGGTAGTGGCGTATAACAGGCAGGGGGAGCCTGTGACGGCGGCGGATTTACAGGCGGTAGGCGCTATGACAGCACTGCTGAAGGATGCGTTGAAGCCGAATCTGATTCAGACTCTGGAGCATACGCCTGCGTTGATACATGGAGGGCCTTTTGCCAACATAGCCCATGGATGTAATTCGGTGCGGGCTACGAAAGCAGCGTTAAAAATAGCGGATTACTGTATTACAGAGGCCGGGTTCGGAGCGGATTTGGGCGCGGAGAAATTTTTTGACATCAAGTGCCGGATTGCAGGGTTAAAACCGGATGCAGTGGTTTTGGTTGCGACCGTAAGGGCGTTAAAGTATAACGGCGGGGCGGCAAAGGCGGACTTAAAGGAAGAAAACATGGAAGCTCTGGCAAAAGGCATTGTGAATCTGGAAAAGCATATTGAGAATCTGCAGAAATATAAAGTGCCTGTGGTCGTGGCATTGAATTCTTTTGTTACGGATACCGGGGCGGAAGTAGCTTATGTGAAGAAGTTCTGTGAGGACAGGAACTGTGAATTCGCTTTGGCGGAAGTCTGGGAAAAGGGGGGAGAAGGCGGCATAGCGCTGGCTGAGAAGGTGCTTCATACGCTGGAGACAAAGGAAAGCCGTTTTGAACCTCTTTATGAGGACGGACTTACTTTAAAGGAAAAAATAGAAACAGTGGCAGGGGAAATTTACGGAGCGGGTGCGGTCAGCTATACATCCGCGGCAGAAGGACAGCTGAAGAGGTTAGAGGAGCTTGGATTTGGAAAGCTTCCGGTCTGTATGGCGAAAACCCAGTATTCTCTGTCAGATAATCCGGAGCTTTTAGGCCGTCCGGAGGGGTATACGATGCAGGTAAGGGAAGTTTATGTATCTGCGGGGGCGGGATTCGTAGTAGTGCTGACCGGAACGGTCATGACCATGCCGGGGCTGCCCAAGGAGCCGGCTGCCCTGCATATCGATGTGGATAAGGACGGTATGATTACAGGATTATTTTAGGCGGTTTGCAGTCGGAATACCGGATAGGGAACATGGACGGGAAAGAAAACAGAATAGGGTAAGAGTGGAATGCGTAAGGGCGGAACGGAGAAAGGATGGGATGGAAGATGGCACAGATAATCGATGGAAAGGCAATTTCCGCGCAGATAAAGGATGAGCTGAAAGAGAAAGTGGCGGCTATGAAAGCGGAGGGCACAGAGGTAACGCTTGCGGTGATTCAGGTGGGCAATGACCCGGCCTCCAGTGTGTATGTAGGAAATAAGAAGAAGGCGTGTGAGTACATAGGAATCGGCTCTCTTGCCTATGAGCTGCCGGAGGAGACTTCGGAAACGGAACTGTTGGCTCTGATAGGGGAACTGAACGGAAGGAAGGATGTGAACGGAATTCTGGTACAGCTGCCTCTTCCGAAACAGATTGACGAGGATAAAGTGATTGCGGCGATTCATCCGGACAAGGATGTGGACGGGTTCCATCCCCAGAGTGTGGGTAAGCTGTGCATCGGACAGCCTGGATTCGTATCCTGTACGCCGGCCGGCATCATCCAGCTGTTAAAGCGTTCCGGTATCGATATAGCGGGGAAGGAATGTGTCATTATCGGGAGAAGCAATATTGTCGGTAAGCCGATGGCGTTGCTGCTTCTTAGGGAAAACGGAACCGTTACGGTGGCGCATTCTAAAACAAAGAATCTGAAGGAAGTGACCAGGCGGGCGGATATTCTCGTGGTGGCGGTCGGCAGGCCGAAGATGATTACCAGGGACTACGTAAAAGAGGGGGCAGTTGTCATAGACGTGGGCATTCACCGGAATGAAAACAACAAACTGTGCGGAGATGTGGATTATGAAGACGTGGCGCCTGTATGCAGTGCGATAACACCTGTTCCGGGCGGTGTGGGTCCTATGACAATAGCGATGTTGATGAACAATTGTGTGGAGTCGGTGAAGCTTCAGGCGGAATAACGGAATAAGAAAGGTAGTTGGTTATGAAGTGCCCAAAATGCGGATGTGAGCTGACGGAAGGCCATTTATACTGTGATAACTGCGGGGAAGAAATCCGGATTGTACCGGATTTTGAACCGGAAATCGAGAGGGAAATGAATGAGACTCTGGCAACTTTATTTGTAGAATTGGCGGAGGAGACGATACCGGAGCTTTCAAAAGAAGGAACGCAAGATGCAGGAACAGGGCTTCCGGAGGAAAAAACAGGGGAAACAGCGCCGGAACGTTCCGAAGAAAAGCCGGAAGAAGCGGGAGACGGGGAAAAGAGTGAGGAAAGGAACGGGAAAAAGAAGAAAAAGGGAAAGAAAAAAGGGAGACAGGGATGGATTATAGCGGCTATCTTCCTGTTTCTGGCGGCGGTCGGTGCGGCCGGAGCATGGGGAAATTACAGTTACCGCCGTATGTATTCCGTAGAATATCAGATAGAGCAGGCGGAGGAGGCTGCGGCTTTAAAGAGATATGCACAGGCAATCAGCTGGCTGGAAAAAGCATATGAACTGGAGCCGGAAAACAAGGAAATCCTTTTTCGGATAGCGGATTATTATGATATTCAGGGGCAGTACGATATGGTATTGTCAACTTTAGAGGGAGTGATACAGGAGCCGGATTCTTACAGAGGAACGGAAGTGGAACGGGCTTATTTGAAAATCATAGAGATATACAGGGAACAGGAAGATTATCAGGCCATCAATGACTTGTTAAGGGCTTGTGACAGGGAGGATATTGTGACGGAATTCCAGCAGTTCCTTGCAAAACCGCCGGAATTCAGTTATGAGGGAGGCCGTTATCAGGAGGTGCTTCCCTTAAAACTCAGCGCTAACACATCGGGGAAAATATATTATACGCTGGACGGAACCAGACCGAATAAGAGCAGCCAGGTGTATACGGCCCCTATTTTTCTGGAAATCGGTTCGTATATCGTAACGGCGTATTTTGTCAATGACTACGGAATGGAAAGCGATGTGGTGTCCAACACATATCATATAGAACTTCAGGCTCCGCCGGCTCCGGAAGTTTCGGAAGACAGCGGGGATTACAGGGAGCCGCGCATGATTGAAGTAGCGGTGCCGGAGGATTGTACGGTTTATTATACATCGGATGAATCCGAGCCGACCATAGACAGCTCCCGCTATACGGCAGCGATTTCCATGCCGTTGGGACGGTCTGTCTATAAATTCATTGCAGTCAGCCCGGAGGGAGCGGTCAGCGAGATAACCGAGCGCACATACAATCTTGAGTTACATACGGATGTTACCGTGGATATGGCGGTAGCGAATGTAATACAGGCGTTGATGAAGGCGGACGTCCTGCTGGATGAGAACGGCAAGCTGCGGGGAATGAGCGGACGTAATGTCTATAAATATAATGCAGTGGTAAGGATTGAAGGAAGCGGCGACTATTATGTAATTTATGAGTATTATGAAGATGCGGCGGGGGGTCAGTCCAAGACAGAGCGGATGTATGGGGTGAACATACAGGACGGCGCTGCGTGCAGGATTACCTATGATGCGGAAGGGAAGATTGTGCTGTTGGATATTTCATAAAAAAGTTGCGTTTTTTCTGCTTTTCTATTATCATAGTGAGTAATGGCTTTTATGAAGTAAAGTACTAAGCGGTTTTGGCGCTTATACAGGAGGGATAAGATGTATAGAATTTTAGAGGCAAGAGAGCTGACAACCAATATTTACCTTATGGTGGTAGAAGCAAAACGGATTGCGAAAAGATGTCAGCCGGGACAGTTCATCATTGTCAGGATGGATGAAGACGGGGAGCGGATTCCGCTTACCATTTGTGATTATAACCGGGAACAGGGAACCATCACCATTGTATTTCAGACCGTAGGGGCTGCGACGATGAAGATGGCGGAACTGAAAGAGGGCGACAGCTTCCATGATTTTGTAGGTCCGCTGGGCTGCCCTTCGGAATTCGTAAATGAACCGGTGGAGGAATTAAAGAAGAAAAGTATCCTTTTCGTAGCAGGCGGTGTTGGTACCGCGCCGGTTTATCCGCAGGTAAAATGGCTGAAGGAAAGAGGAATTGATGCGGATGTTATCGTGGGAGCAAAAACAAAGGATTTGCTGATTTTGGAAAAAGAGATGGCGGCGGTTGCAGGGAATCTGTATGTGACGACGGACGACGGGTCCTATGGAAGAAGCGGTATGGTAACGCAGACGATAAAAGACCTGGTGGAAGAAGGAAAACATTATGATGTCTGTGTGGCAATCGGGCCGATGATTATGATGAAATTCGTGTGCAGGATGACGGAAGAACTTCAGATACCTACGGTGGTGAGCCTGAATCCGATTATGGTGGACGGTACCGGAATGTGCGGTGCGTGCCGTGTGACGGTGGGCGGTGAAGTGAAATTTGCCTGCGTGGACGGACCGGAGTTTGACGGACATAAAGTAGATTTCGACCAGGCGATGAAACGCCAGCAGATGTATAAGACAGCAGAAGGCAGGGCTGTTCTGAAAGTACAGGAAGGCGATACCCATCACGGCGGATGCGGTCAGTGCGGCTGATAAACAGGTATTTTTCAGCCTGGTCTGTGTTTTTGCAAAGCAGCGGGTCGGCGGGAAATATGCCGGAAACGGTCTGAAAATGGTCTGAAAGCGGATAAAAAGCGCCGGAAAAGGCGATGGAACGGAGGATATTATGGATGTGTTGAAAAAGGTGCCTGTACGTGAACAGGAGGCAAAGGTGCGTGCGGCCAATTTTGAGGAAGTGTGCCTTGGTTATAATAAAGAAGAAGCAATGGAAGAGGCGGCCAGATGTATTAACTGCAAGAATGCACAGTGCGTGAAAGGCTGTCCCGTGGCAATCAATATTCCGGGTTTTATTGAAAAGGTGAAAGACGGGGATGTAGAAGCAGCTTATCAGGTCATCAGTGAGGCCAGCGCCCTGCCGGCGGTATGCGGACGTGTCTGCCCGCAGGAAAGCCAGTGCGAGGGGAAATGTATCCGCGGTATCAAGGGTGAGCCTGTTTCCATCGGAAAACTGGAACGTTTTGTGGCGGACTGGGCAAGGGAGAACGGTATTAAGCCTGTAGGACCGAAGGAGAAGAACGGAAAGAAAGTAGCGGTGATTGGTTCCGGTCCGGCCGGACTGACCTGTGCCGGAGATTTGGCGAAGATGGGATATGAAGTAACGATTTTTGAAGCGCTCCACGAGCCGGGCGGTGTGCTTGTCTATGGAATTCCCGAATTCCGTCTTCCAAAAGAAGACGTCGTTGCCAAAGAAATCGAGAATGTGAAATCTCTGGGTGTTCAGATAGAAACCAACGTGGTAGTGGGAAAATCCGTTACCATTGATGAGTTACTGGAAGAGGAAGGATTTGATGCGGTATTTATCGGTTCCGGCGCGGGCCTGCCGAAATTTATGGGAATTCCGGGGGAACAGGCAAACGGGGTATTTTCCGCCAATGAATATCTGACCAGAAGTAATCTGATGAAAGCATTTGATGAGGAATCCAATACGCCGATTATGAGAGGAAAGAAAGTGGCAGTCGTAGGAGGCGGAAATGTGGCAATGGATGCCGCAAGAACGGCACTTCGTCTGGGTGCGGAGGTACATATCGTATACAGGCGGAGCGAAGAGGAACTTCCGGCGAGGGTGGAAGAAGTGCACCATGCAAAAGAAGAAGGGATTATTTTCGACCTGCTGACCAATCCGGTAGAAATCCTGACGGATGAGAACGGCTGGGTGAGCGGCATGAAATGTGTGCAGATGGAGCTGGGTGAGCCGGATGATTCGGGAAGAAGAAGGCCGGTGGTGAAACCGGATTCCGAGTTTGTCATAGAGGTGGATACAGTTATCATGTCGTTAGGAACCTCTCCGAACCCTTTGATTTCTTCGACGACGGAAGGGTTGGAAACGAATAAATGGAAATGTATCGTAGCGGATGAAGAGTTCGGAAAAACTACGAAAGAGGGCGTCTATGCCGGAGGAGATGCGGTAACAGGCGCGGCAACGGTTATTCTTGCCATGGGAGCGGGAAAAGCCGGGGCAAAAGGAATTGATGAGTATTTAAAGAATAAATAAACGGTGGAAAAGACAGCCGCCGGCTTTGGGAACTTTCCGTATATTGGACGGGAAAGTAAACTGAGGCTGGCGGCTGTTTTTACCTGATTCCTGCTATGCATTTAATAAGGCAGTAATGTTGATGACCAGATTTTCAAAGATGCCGACATGGACATCCTGTCCAAAAGGAGCGATGACGGGTGCGGCGTCTTCTTCAAAACGGTAAATGGTGGTCCGTTCTTTTTCAGGGTCTACAATCCAGTATTCGCGGACTCCGGCCTCCATATACAGTCCGTTCTTCTTATTATAATCCATCCGTCTGCTGGAAGGCGATACGATTTCAATGATATAATCGGGCGCACCGCTGCATCCCCGGCTGGTAATCTTGCTTTTGTCACAGATAACAGAAATATCCGGTTCCACCCAGTTTTCATCGTGGGCATCCAGGTTGACGGCAAACGGGGCAGGAATGATTTCACAGTCTCCGTGATGCGCCTTGATATAGCTGCCTATAGCCTGATTAAATTCTGAGATTAATTTTTGGTGTTTATAATTGGGCGGCACCATGGAATAGAGCTGGCCGTTGATTAATTCTGCACGCTCTGTTTCCGGGAGGTTCCAGTAATCTTTAGAGGTATGGATTTTCTTTTCTGGATTTGGCATGGGATATTCCTTTCTAAATATTGATTATACTGCTTTGATGCCCCGTTGCTTGCAGCGGGGTTGTTGACTATGCTGCTTTGTTGACTGGTAATAAAATAGTAGCATGACGGAATGGAAAGCGCAAGATTTATTAGTATCTTACAGGAACCGGGGCATTATTTTGAAGAAAGATTTTTGATTTCATATAAAATATTGGTGATATGCTCCAGCTGGTCCTGGTTAAAAGAATTTAAGATTTCTATTCCAACATCTTTATCAAAGCCTTCTTTGTGTCCTAAGACAATATAATCTGCAGATATATTGCAGGCAGTACAGATTTTATATATGGTCTTTGAAGTCAGGCTTTTTTTTCCCCTTTCTACATCGGCAAGAAAACTGGTGGAAATATCGCATCTTTCGCTGAATTTTTCGCGTGACAGATGCATGGATTCGCGGATTTCGCGGATTCTGAGTCCAACCATTAAGTTGTAGTCTTTGTCAATCATCATATGATAACCCCCAAAGGATGAGAAAGTATGGTATATGACAAGTATAGCAATATCTTCTATACTAAAATATATTCAATAGAATATGATATTATACTCTATAGAGTTGACTAATAGAGGTGAAATGTGTATAATAGTAAAAGTTAATAGAATCTTTAAAGGATTTTAATAAAACTGCGGAATGACAGGGAAAGTTTTATTAATTTTACAGGAAAGAGAGAAGCTGTATATGAAATCTGTGAGACAGGGATTAGCATTGTTTTTGGCAGGGGTAATGTTGGTATCGCCATTGTCTGTATCGGCAGGGGAAATGCCGGCGGGTGGTTCTGAGGACAGAACGTCGGGAAATGAGGAGTCAGAAAATCAGACGGCGGGAAATCATATATCAGAAAATGAGGTTTTAGAAAATAAAAATGAATTACAAAAAGAAGAAACAGAAGAATCCTCAGCAGTGAAACAAACGGAGGATGGGATGGTGGATAAGGAAACAGCGGATTTATCAGTTTATATGATGGATGAAGTATGTTTCAATACGGGAAATCATGAATACAGGATTGTAAATGCTCCGGTTTCCGGCAATGTGATTGGGGATGGCTGTTTTGGGGAGGACGGAAGCTATACTATCAATATTCCTGAGGAGAATCCTTTTTTTCCATATGAAGTACAGTTTACCTATCAGGGTGAGACTGCCAGCCAATGGTTTATGACACCGGAGGACAGTGTGGAAATAGGAGGGCATACTTTTTATGTATCTGCATATTTTGATAATACTGCCATAACGCAGATGAGTCTTAATATAGCAGGTGATACGGTGGTTGTTTATCCGGAAGAGAAGGAATTTACGGACGGGGAAGGAATAGAAGCGCTATCTTTGCTGCCGTTAGAGGAAAGAAATCTGTGGGTGGATTTAAGTTCTTATACACCGGCGGAAATGTCGTTCATATCAATGGATGCCATTTTTTCAGGAAGCAATAAAATAGGAGACACGGATAAGATTGTATGGCGGTATGCGGGTGTATCGCCTTATGGATATAATATCAATGAATCAGGAACTTCATTGAACTTAAGCTATGGCACCTATAATTCTGACCGGACAGTATGGGAGATGATTGTAGGAGAAGCAGACCAGCTGGCTTCAGATAATATCCGTTATAATGTGGAATTAAAAATCACACCGTCTGCGCATTGGGTAAAGCCGGCTGTTTATACTCAGGATGAGAATGGGAACCGTAGGGAAATTTCGGTAGCGAAATATGAATATTACGACCTGAGCTACCTTGGTTTTGCAAGTTACTGGGCAGACAATAAATATCCTGTACGTCAATTATATATAACGCTGCCGGATGTGGAAATGGGCGATTATACACAGGCGTATGTGGGACTGGACTTTAATGCTTTGCTTTATGATAGCCCCAGATGTTCTTCGTTAAAGATATCAAAGCAGAGTAAAGTAGGGGATGGGTATGAGGATATAGATATTACAAATCAGATTTGCAATCAGGATATGCTGCAGGTAAATGCAGGAGAGTTGATGTCGTGCGATGGCAATAGTTCCTTATATGGGATAAGTACATATGATGCAGATGGTCATTATATTGGATATGTACAGTTAGATATAAGGTTAAAATATAGCAGTAATTACGGCAGCAGTATTTCATTTCGCATGGTAGATGAAAATGGAAAGTTTGTAGTAAATTCTTTTCGGTCGAAAAAGGCAGATGGATGCGAAAGCTATTATCCTGTCTTATATAAGGAATATATGGCGGATGGGATTTACTACCTGAAGATGAGTTATAGTGCAGGAAATTATAATGACATAACAGCGGCGTACGAGGGACAGTATTCTTCTATGGCAGAAGCGGCGGCAGCAGGTGCAGCGGATATAAAAAGTTTCCTGTTTTATGAGGGCAGTGAGGAATCCGGGTATGCCGGCGATTACAGCAAGGGTATCTATTTCACTGTTTTTGAGGGAGAGGATGGAGAGGCAGGACAGATAATTCGCCGTTACTGTTTTCAGACAGAGAATGGGACAAGATATTCACCCAGGATGGTTACTTTTGACGGTTTGAAAAGAAGTGACGGGACAGAGGTGCCATGTTATATTGTTCCGGTAACGGATGACTCTTATGGAGAAAAGAATTTCTGTACCATTTTGGTGGGAGAAAATGAAGAACTGATGAATTTGGCACCAGTGTTTTCCGTTGATGAAGGGGTAAGGCTGTATACGGCAGGAAGCGGTACTCCGGAGACGAGCGGTGCCAGTATGCATGATTTTTCCAATGGGGCAGTAATGTATACTGCCGCGGCGGAAAATGGGAAAGGAGCTAAAAATTACTGGCTTCAGGTTTTGCAGGCAAGACCGGGAATGGGACATTTGTATATCAATAGTCTGGATGATGAGGATGCGCACACAAGGGAAGAAAATGGTGTGATTTATTCCATCCGTGAGATGATGCTGGACTCTTATCACTATAATTGGCATGATATTCTGTTGATTAATGCAGGTACGGAAACCATTCCGAACCTGTCTGCTGAACTGGAATCAGATGTGGTAGAGCTGGATGATTATTGGACGTTGAGCGGAAATTATGGGCTGGCAGGATTCCATACAATAAAAAATGAAACAGAGCATGGGCAGATGCCGAATTTTGCCCAGTTGAGACTCAGAGCGAAGAGGGGTGTGGAGGATGGAACGGAAGTGTCTGGTACACTGACAATAAAATCCGGAACGACTCCGCTCATGGTGCTGACCCTGACAGGTGCTGTCGGCAGTCCGCATATCATAACGGAAGAACTTCCGAAGGAACTGAAATGTACTTTGTGGGTACCCTATGGAACCATGATTCAAAATAATAATAAGTATGGATGGAATGAAATCCAGTACAGCCTGTCAGACGGTAGTCTGCCCGCAGGAATGGAAATGCATCCTAATGGGGAAATTTACGGAGTGCCGGATGAGATTGGGGAATTTACATTTACCGTGCGTATGACGAACAGTGCCGAAAGTTTTCCGGACGATACGAAAACCTATACGCTGGTGGTAGAAAAAAATACGGATGAAAATGTGGAAGTGTCTACGGATGCTGGATATGAGATTATCCAGCGTGTGCCGGATTTACATGCCGGTCTGATGTCTACAGACAGTCAGACATTGGTTTCAATAGGTGCTTACGAGGAATTTGTGGATGTTTATCTGGACGGTGAGAAGCTGGAACAGGGAAGGGATTATACTTCCGAATCCGGAAGTACAAGAATTACCATTCAGAGTCAGACCCTTGTGCGGCCTGGTACGGCGGGGACGCATACTTTGGGTATAGAGTTCAGGACAAAGGATACGGATGTCCTGAAACGTGCGGCACAGAATTACAGAATATCTTCGGATGCCTTACCTGAAAACGGAAAAGATGAAAATGGAAGCCGGCCGGATGGATATGAGGATTCAGGTTCAGATGCGGCAGGGCAGTCAGAAGGCGGCATTGCGGTTGCTTCCGCCGCAAAAGCGGCAGTCATAACCGCATCTGCAATCCATAATGAATCTGTAATATCTTATACCGTGGCTTCTGGGGATACACTATGGAAGATTGCAGAAAAGTTTTATGGTTCCGGTACTTATTGGCAGAAGATTTACGCAGATAATGCAGACCTGATTCAGAATCCGGACAGAATTTATGCGGGACAGGTGATTTTGATATATGCGCTGATGGAAGATTCAGCTGTCGGTTCCGGCACAGAAGCGCGGACTTATACAGTGGAAGCAGGGGATAATCTGTGGAAGATTGCCCAAAAAATTTATGGGAAGGGCTGGTATTGGAGAAAGATATTTCAGGCAAATGCAGATATCATCCAGGATGCAGAGAATATTTATGCAGGACAGGTGATTTTGATTCCAGAAGGATGATGCACTATCGTGTAATATCAATTTTAATTAGAACGGCGAGGGACGGAAATGAGAATCAGGCTGATACTTTATTTATCGGATGCGGATTACGCAGCGAATTTGGAAAATCATTTTAAGAAACATTTTAGTGACAAGCTGGAATTATATATATACAGCAACAGGGATTCCCTGGAAAATGCCATAGCTGCAAGAAAGGCGGACATGCTTGTTCTGGATGAGGGGACTGCGGAGGCAGCCGGGAATATAGGCGATAAAATTCTGACCGCTTTTTTAGTAGCGGATACTTCAGGAGCCTTCCCCAATGAAATCCGCAAGTATCAGAAAATTGAAAATATATACAAAATACTGCTGAATCTGTATGCGGACAGGAAGGGAAATGATGACGCTTATAAAGATATGTTCCGTAATTCTTCCATTTATACATTCCAGCCGCTGAACGGGGGAGCAGGAGGAACCACGGTGGCCCTGGCATGTGCAAAGAGTCTGGTCCGGCAGAAGAAAAAGGTGTTTTACCTGAATATGGAAGATTTGGAGAGTACCTGTCTTTATCTGAATACGGAAGGTTCCTATTCTTTGGATGATGTTCTGTTTGCACTGAAAAGCAGGAGGGGGAACCTGGCGATGAAGATAGAAAGTGCGGTAAGGACGTCTGCGGATGGTATTGATTACTTTTATCCATGCAAAAATCCGTATGATATGAAGGAAATTACAGCGGAGGAAATAAAAACGCTGGTTCGTGCACTGGTATCTTCCGGACAGTATGATGCAGTGATAGCCGACCAGAAACTTTGTATCGGGGAAACAGAAATCCAATTGATGGAAATGGCAGACAGGATATTCTGGGTATCCGATGGTACGGAAATCAGCGCATGTAAGTGCAGACGGGCGGAAGAGATGATTCTTGCGGTCGATAAGAAGAAAGATACGGATTTATACAGGAAAATAGAAATCATATATAACGGTTTCAGCAATAAGAGCAGCAGGGAGATTTCGAACCGGATAAAGGTATTCGGCGGTTTTCCACGTTATGAAAATGCGGGATTTGCAGAAATTGTGGATAATCTGTCAAAGCTGGATGTATTTAAGCAGCTGTCAGAGGAAATGGAAAAAATGGAATAAAAAATGGAAAAGATGGAATAAAAAGCAGAATGAAGGAACAAAAGCAGAATGAAGATTGAAGTAAATCAGATAGTAGACGAGGCTAAAAAATACATACTGGACAATCTGGCCCTGGCGAAACTGGATGATGAAGAACTGGAAGATAAGATTGAGGGCATCGTTGCGCAGATGCTGGAGGGACAGCCTGTTTCCGTAGCGGAAAAGGTGGATATTACGGAACGGATATTCAGTTCCATCAGAGGCTTTGGATTATTAGATGTAATCATGAAAGATGATGATATTACAGAGGTGATGATTAACGGGCCGGAAGAGATTTTTATAGAAAAATCCGGAAGGCTGCACCGGTTACAGGACCGGTTTGAGAGCGAACGGCAGTTAGAGGATATCATACAGAGGATTGTAGGGTTAGCCGGAAGGGAAGTGAATCAGGCCAATCCGATTGTAGATACCAGATTAAGTGACGGCTCACGTGTCAATGTGGTTCTTCCTCCCATTGCGCTGAAGGGGCCGACTGTAACAATCAGAAAATTTTCCAAACAGCCGATGACAATCGGCCAGCTGATTCAATACGGTTCCATTGACGAGGAAGTAGCGAAGGTGCTGGAACTTCTTGTAAAGGCGAAGTACAACATTATTGTAAGCGGCGGGACGGGTTCCGGAAAAACTACCTTTTTAAATGCTTTGTCCAATTTCATTCCAAAGGACGAGCGTGTCATAACAATAGAGGATTCCGCGGAACTACAGATTGCCGGAGTGGAAAATCTGGTCGCTTTGGAAACGAGGAACGCCAATACCACCGGAAGCGGGGCCGTGACGATACAGGATTTGATTAAATCAGCATTGAGGATGAGACCAGAACGGATTATTGTGGGAGAAGTCAGAGGCGCAGAGGCACTGGATATGCTGCAGGCCATGAATACAGGGCATGACGGTTCTTTATCTACCGGTCATGCAAATTCTACCGGCGATATGCTGAGCCGTTTGGAAACCATGGTACTGCGCGGAGCGGACAATCTTCCGTTGGCAGCGGTCCGGCAGCAGATTGCATCTGCTGTGGACATTATCATTCAGCTGTCGAGGCTGAGGGATAAAAGCAGGAAAACAATGGAAATTACGGAAGTGCTGGAATGTGAGAACAATCAGATTAAACTGAATCCGCTTTATAAGTTTGAAGAAGATGAAAATACGACATTTGAAAAAGTATCGGGAAAACTGCTGCGGACAGGCAATCCGCTGAAAAATGATTATAAGCTAAAGCTTATGGGATATCAGAACAATATATAAAATGCATGTGGGAAAACGTTGAGAATAGAAAATAATGAGAAGAAAAAACGAAGAAGCACAAATCAATACGAAACAGAATGAGGAACTTTATATTCCCATCAGGCCGATGATAGGAGAGGCGCCGGATTATCATATTTATGAAATGAGCAGAAATGAAAAGGCAGCGGCCTTTTTCATAGGACTGGCGGCAGGGATTTTGGTTGTCTATATTTTTTTCCGGAATCTGCCCGTAGGACTGGCAGTGGGAGTTATAGCAGGAATCAGGATACAGCCTCTTTTCAGGAAATATCTGTTGGAAAAAAGAAAACAGGAGCTGCTGCTGCAGTTTAAGGATTTGCTGGAGACACTGACGGCTTCTTATTCGGCCGGATCCAATACACGGGACGCATTTTGCGATGCCATAGGGGATATGAGCGATATTTATGGAGAGGAATCAGATATTGTTTTGGAACTGCAGATTATTACGGCAGGTATGAACAGCAACCTGAACATCGAAGAACTGCTGAACAATCTTGCACAGCGCAGCGGACTGGATGATATCGAAAGCTTTGCCAATGTATTTGAAGTCAGTATGCGGCAGGGAACCAATATTAAGGATATCGTATCGTCTACAAGACAGGTCATCAATGACAAAATTGATATGGAAATGCAGATAAAGACCCTGCTTACTTCCAACAAAAATGAGCTGAATATCATGCTGGTCATGCCCTTCGTGATTATGATTGCCTTAAGCGGGATGAGCGATATTTCTATTGTATCCAATACACCGGTAAATGTTGTGACGAAGATTATCTGTATCGGCATCTTTTTCGGGGCCTATATGATTGGAAAGAAAATCGTGGATATTAAATTATAGGACAGGATGACTGCGGAACCGGAATGGGAGGTGGATGAATGGGTGCAAGTATATTTCAGATTGTCATGCTGATTCCGACGACGGTGCTTTGTATATTGTGGATAAAGCTGGCGGGACGGAAGTATGACGATAAGTATGAAACTATCCTGATGGGTCTGAATCCGGAAGATTACCGTTACACGGATTTGTTTCCCATCGGATTTGAACTGATGGAAAAGACACGCTTTAATATGAAATCCCAAAGGGGAAGAAAGCGGATTAAGGAATTGTCGGAGATACATGGAAAAAAGTATGCGGAATATTATTACTATGTATCGGTAGGAAGCAAATATGCATACGGCCTTACGATAGCGTCCGTCGTATTTCTGCTGGCGGTACTCGCCAATGATTTACTGGCGCTGATTCTTGGAATCGTAATCGGAGCATTGCTGCTCTGGTATTTGGATGAACTGGTGAACGATAAGCTGGAAGAACGCAGGGAAGAACTGCTGTTGGATTTCCCGCAGGTGTTATCCAAACTGACTTTACTGGTGAATTCCGGTTTGGTACTCCGTGAGGCATGGAAGAAAGTATCCTGTACGGGAGAGCGTGTGCTGTATCAGGAAATGCGCAAAACAACAGAGGAACTGGCCAACGGGATATCGGAGACAGAGGCTTATCAGAACTTTGCAAACAGATGTGCGCTGAAAGAAATACGGAAGTTTTCCAATATGATAACGCAGAATCTTCAAAAGGGAACGTCGGAACTGACCTTTTACTTAAAAGAAATGTCAGAGGAGATGTGGGAGGCAAAAAAGAATACAGTGATGCAGAAAGCGCAGGATGCCAACAGCAAACTGCTGATGCCCACATCCATTATCTTTATCGGGATACTGGTAATGGTCATGGTGCCTATGTTTACCAGTATGTAACAGGAGAAGAAGTTCGCAGGCGTCAAAGGATGCCGCCTTGGAACTTACTATATATTTAAGAAAACAGGAGGAAGATAAGATGAGAAGTTTTATGCAGAAAGCAAAGGTAAAGGCACAGTGTGCGGCGCTTAGGGGAAAGATGGAAGTAAGGGAATTTTTTGCAGGGGAGAAAGGGGCTTCGGATATGGTGACGGTCATCATACTGATTGTCATCGTAATTGCGGTAGCTGCAATTTTCAGGGAACGTCTGCTGGCATTGGTGGGAAGCCTGTTCGATAAGCTGGACAGCAGTGTGGCAGGTGCGGATTTATAAGAAGGAAGCGTAAGGAAATGGGGTAAACCATGTTTTGGAAGAATGGAGAGGACAGGGATAAGGGAGCCGTCATGGTGGAGGCAACGATTTATATGCCGGTTACTATTATGTTAGTCATGTTCTTAATATATTTCGGGCTTTTCAGGCTCCAGCAGCAGGCGCTGCTCCATCAGGTTCAGAGGGTTGCGCTGCAGACTGCCAGGGAAGCAGCATATCCGGGCTACCGGGCGTTTGGAACCAACCTCAGCAATGAAGTGGATTTTGACTGGGGAGATGAGCAGGTGCCGGCGGCGGAGACCATAGAGAATTATTATGAGCTGTCCCATGACAGTCTGAAGGTTCTTTACAGGGAATTGAATATCTTCGGAAGGAGCTGGATTCATGACTCGGATGTGGAACGTTATCTGTCCGGCCTGACCGATAAGGTTAAGCTGTTTGCCCTGGGAAACATCGTGGAAGAAAAATATTACATCAGAAAAGGTTTTTTCGTAGATTCCGTGGAAGTGAAGGTTTCTTATACCCTTCCTACGCCGGCTTCCTTCCGTTTTTTTGAGATAGAAGATATGGTGGAACTGGATTCCGCGGCTTTCTCCGTTGCGCTCAATCCCACGGATTTTGCAAGGAATACAGACCTGGCCGTGGATGCGGTCAATGCGGCGGCTGAAATACTGGGATTCTCAGAAGGGTTCCAGTCGGTTGTGGGGAAAGCGAAGAAATTAATCGGATACTTATAGAAGGATGGGAAAGCTGGCATGTTACATTTCTGTCAAACATACAAAGGAGCCATATCGGTATTTTTGTCCCTGATACTCCTGCCTGTTTTTATGCTGGCAGGAGTTATTATTGACGGGAGCAGGATTTATGCGGCCCGCAATATCGTATCGGGAGCGGGCGATTTGGCCATGAATGCGGCGCTGGCCGATTATGACCCGGTACTGAAGGATATGTACAGTCTGTTTGCCATGGCAAATGACGAGGTGTCCGACGATACGGTGCAGACCTATTTTAAAGAGAGCTTCAATGCAGGAAATCTGGACGGGAGCGGCAGTTACAGCCGGCTTCCGGTATATCTGACATTGGATGGGGGCAGCTTTAGCGTAAACAGGATAGAGGATACGGAATCGTACCAGACGGCGGTCATGCTCCAGCAGGTACTGGAATACTCCAAATACCGGATTCCGATTGCAATCGTAAATGACGGACTGTTAGACGGACTTGGTTCTTTTAAGGGAATGGATAAGAAAGTGGATGCCATCAAGAGCCAGCTGAAGTTTGAAGAAGAACTGACGGAACTTCAGCAGGTGCTGGAAAAGCTGAAAGAACAGTTGGACATACAGGATGAGCTGTATCTGTATTTTAAGAATGAATATCCGGACGTGATTCCAAAAGCGGAGAGGAACTATGCCCTTATATCCAGGCTGCTGATTGCATCGGGGGTATTGCGCGGGGACGTGGGCCAGGAGAGCGGGACATGCAGGGATTTGATGGAAGAGTTCGTGGAAGAGGCGGGCGGTCTGGAAGGGGGAGGCGGCAGCGCTTATCAGACAGGACAGGCGGCAGCGGGGAATTTTGAAGCTTTATATAAGATGAAGCGGATTTACAACGGTATCGACGATACCGACGAGGTATTTGACGGGCTGGAAGAAGGAACCGATGAGTGGAAGGAAGCAGAACAGCTTCTGGAAAACTATGCGGAAGCAGTGGAAAAGATGGGAGCATGTGAAGATACGCTCCATTCCTGCATTACGCCGCTGATTGCGGAAACGGATAAGAGTCTGCGCAAAGCGTATGAGAACGCGGACAAGGGAGCGGAATGCACGGAGGAAATCATAAAATTATCGAAAAAGGTGATTGAGAAAAATTCGGAAGGCAGTTCACTGAAAAATGCCCACAAGGATTTCGGGGAAAAAATCGGGCAGCTGGAGGACCAGAACCTGAAAACGCCCATGCAGGAGGAATATAACGATTACAGCAGACTGCTTGATAACGATAAAGTGGAAAGGCTGATTACACAGACGGAAAACAATAAAATCTTTTATGAGGAAACCAGAACCGGCGTGGAGGGAATTACGTTCTGCAGTAAGGAAATCAGTATTGCGGACTATACGTCGGATGATTTTTCCGGCAATGCGGGCGCCTATTCGGGAGGAGTGACTTCCAATGGCAGTCTGAATCAGCAGGGAGGCAGTTTTTATCAGACAGAGTTTAGGGGAAGTGATTTTGTTACTTCCGTGGAAATCGAAGACCTGCGGATAGAAGAATTTTATCAGTTTGTACAGGAAAAATGCGATACCAGCAACGTGGACGAGGGCAGGAAGCAGGCGGAAATAGAGAAAGCCAACGACAATCTTGCCAAAGGAAACGAGACAAAAGAAAGGCTTGAAAGGGATGATGTATCCACCCGGCCGGTGGACCTGAGTGATGTGCCGACGGCTTGGCTGGAACAGATGGGAAGTACGGAGGCGGAAGTGAAGATTGAAACGGAAGGCTCTGCTGATGATAATGATTCCAGAAAGAAAGCTTCCCAATCCGTACGCAATTCGCTGGACGAGGTGAAGGAGAAAACCACAGGACTCAACGATTTATCCGGAACGGTGGTAAACGGCAGTATTAACGGCGCAGTGATGCAGGTGACGGAAGCCATACTTGTATCCGGTTACGAAAGCCGGATGTTCAGCTACTATACAGTGGATAAGGATGAAAACGGAAATGCGGAAACAAAGAATTCTTTAACCGGTTATGAGTTTTCCGCGGAAAATAATGTGATGTACCAGAGTGAAATGGAATATATGCTGTTTGGTAAGGATGTGCCGGCTAAGAATGTACGGAATGCCAAAAACAGTATTTTTGCAATCCGGTATGGATTAAATGCCATCGGGGCATTTTCCAGTTCCACACTCCGTGCAGAGGCGGATGCGGCGGCAGCGGCCATTGTAGGGGCTACCGGGGGAACCGCTTCGTTTGCGCTTCCCCTGATAAGGAGCGTCATCATTTTGGGAACTACTTATGTGGAAACGGATGAGGATATGAGTGCCCTGCTGGACGGGAAAGCGGTAACGGTAGTGAAATTCGGGACAGGCTGGCATCTTACCGGATTTTCGGGAGAGAGCAGTACGGATTTTAAGCTGGATTATCACCAGTATTTAACGCTTTTCCTGATGGTAAACAATCTGTTTGATTCCGGTGTGGCACAGTCGCTGGCGAGGACGGCGGATTGTGTGGAACTGAATGTCCGGAACAAGGGCTCCACGATGAAAGAGAAGCAGACGATGATTGCTTTGGATGCCTCCGTGAATCTGGAAACCATGTTTATGAAAAACGTGGCGGCGGAACTGAGGGCGCAGGGAAGGAATGCAAGAGATGTGGATGACGGGGATTATAAGGTGCGGTACCATGGAATACTCGGATATTGATACGGACAGTATGATTCCGGTATCAGGAGAATGGAATACAGGGAATACAGAGAGCGGAAAAGAGTGGGACAGGGAGCGGCAGAAAGGCTCCCTTACGGTAGAGGCGCTATTGTTTCTGACCATTTTCCTCTGTGCCTTTCTGACTTTGATGAATATGGTGAATATGATACGGGTACAGGCACTGATTCAGTATGCCGTGAACCAGACAGCCAGGGAGATATCGGAATACAGCTATGTCTTGTCCAAGACAGGCGTGACCGGGAAGATTCAGGATACGGGAGCGAAATCGGCACAGTTTCAGGCGGAAACGGAAGAGGTGGTGAATTCCATGCAGGAATTTCTGAATGCAGTAGGAAACGGCGACGGGAATGCCATAGAGCTTGGAAACATTGCGGTGGATAATGCAGTGGATTACGCAGAGAATACGGATATCGTGGCAGGCGTGGTGAATCTTTTAAAGGGGACTGCAGAAGATATGGCAGGCATGGCGGTGGTCGGCGGAATCGGAAAGGGAAGGATACGGAAAAACCTAAGTTATATGACCAACAATCCGGATGGCTATCTGAAGGAATTGGGAGTGGTTGGCGGAATAGAAGGGATTGATTTTTCGGAATCCCGGTGGGTTTCAGGAGGAGAGAAAGCAGTCAGGGTAACGGCTGTTTACAGGATGGAGAGCCGGCTGACGTATTTTAACCTTGGGGAATATGAATTCCGGGTCAATGCGACTACGCTGGTCTGGTAAGGAGAAGGGATGGACGGCAGGGAAAAAGAACGGGATAAGGAATGGAATAAGGAATGGGATAAAAAACGGATTATACTTTTACTGTTATCCGTCATACCCGCGGCCGCCTGCATGGTCTGGTGGTACCGGATGGGATTTTCCGGTATGAAAATCATCCGCTATGCGGTATTGCTTTACTGTCTGCCCTGGCTGGCACAGGTGGACAGAAAAGAGAGAATCGTGCCGGGTGTTATATTGAAGTGGATGCTTTTCATAAGGCTGGCAATTCTTGTGGCGGAAATACTTTGTTACAGGGAAGTCAGAGTGGAAATTTTCCTGTCTGCATTGGGAGGATTCTGTATGGGGGGCGGGATTATGCTTCTTGCCTATGTGATTTCACATAAGGGAGTGGGAGCAGGAGATGTGAAGCTGATAGCGGTAACCGGACTTTATGTGGGAAGTTCCAATATCTATGCCGTGCTTTTGCTGTCCTTTCTGCTGGCAGCTGTTTACGGAGTGGCGGGGATATTGCTTCGTAAGATGAAGTTAAAAGATGAGATTGCTTTTGTTCCGTTTGCGGCGGCCGCCTGTCTGATTGTTATGCTGATTGGAATGTAAGAATCCGGAAGGAGTGAGAGACAGATGAAGAAGAATCTCAGATTATTGATTGTGGCGCTGCTGCTGCTGGCATGGCTGGCGACGGTGGATGCGGTGGTGTCCGCCCCCGTGAATTATCAGAACTGTATGTCGAAAGCAGATAAGGCTTATGGAAAAGAACTGTATGGGGAGGCATTGGAGAATTACCAGAAAGCGCTGGAATACAGGCCGGACAGTATGGAGGCACGGATTGGGACGGCAAATGTGTATCTTTCTACGGGAGAAGACCGGAAATACATAGAGGAATGCGAAAAGATATGCGAAGCCTATGCCGGCGATGAACAGATTGTGGAAATGCTGATGGAATACTATTTGGAACATAATAAGGTAAAGGAGGCGGTTAAGAAAATCGTGAAGCTGCGGGAGAGTTATCCGGAGAATGAGACAGTGGAGCGGTATTACCAAAGCCTTCGCGGAAGGTATGAGCAGAAATACTGCGCGTATGACTATATTTCCACCATTGTGAGCGGTTATGCGGCCTATGAATCGGCGGGGAGCTGGGGAATCATTGCAGAGAACGGGGAGGTTGTGGTGAAGAATACGGGAAGTTCCTCCGGCGTTTTCTTTTCCGGCAGTGAGATGGCTCCGATGACGGAAAACGGGAAAGCATATTATGTGAACAAGAACGGCTTTAAGGAGCGCGTGCCGGATGAAGATTTTTCTTATCTGGGGGTGGCGGCAGGCAATAAAATACCGGCAGCCATCAACGGGAAATACGGGTATGTCAATCAGAAAGCAGAGCCGGTCTGTGAGTTCCAGTGGGAGGATGCCACGGCAATCGTAAGTAAGCTGGGAGCCGTAAAAAAAGATGGAAAATGGGCAATTATCAATGACCGGCTGGAATTTGTAACAGACTATATCTATGAAGATATTATCTATGACGAGAACCGGATATGTTCGGTCAACGGACTGATATGGGCTAAAAAGGGCGGAAAATACTGTCTGGTAAATAAAGAGGGAACGGAAATAACGGGGAACCTTTATGATGATGCCAGACCGTTTCTCTCCGGACAGCCTACTGCCGTAAAAAAGGGACTGCTGTGGGGATTTGTGGATACCAACGGAGAACTGGTCATTGAATGCATGTATCAGGATGCAAAGCCGTTCCGGAACGGGGCAGCACCGGTGAAAACGGATTTGTGGGGATATATTGACCGGAATGGAAAGACCGTGATAGAGGAGACATTCCGGGACGCGACACCGATTAACAAAAACGGGAATGCGGCAGTAAAGATAGAAGACTATTGGACGATTATCCGGTTATACGTTTTTTCTTAAATAGGAAAAGATAGTCCGGATTGTATGGCATAAACGGGATAAAAGGAATGGAGGTTACTATGTTCCGCAATGAAACAGTGGGAAATTCCACATTTTTAGTATATGACACAGAAGAAGAAAGAGTAGATGAACTGGGGCTTGGGATGCTGACGAACAATGCGATAGACGGACTCCTTAAGTTCTCCTGTGTCCGGAAAGACGAAACCATGATTTTGAATTACGATGTGACGACGATGATACCGCTGCGCCAGTATTTTGAAAATTATCTGCATATGGAACAGGTCATACATATTTTCAGGAGTATTGCAGACGGAATCGTTTCGGCTGAGGAGTATATGCTGGACACCGGAAAACTAATGCTGGATGGAGAGCATATTTATATTGAAGTGAACAGCGGCAACTGCAGGCTTTTGTATCTGCCTGTCACGGAGATGGAGCGGGAGCGGAATCTGGTGGAAGTATTTAAAAGGCTGCTTTTGGAAATCCGGTATGACGCGCAGGATGACAATGCTTATATGACGGAAATCATTAATTACTTAAATGGGAATCAGAAGCTGGACTGCAGGAAATTCGGACAATGGCTGACCGAACTGCTGGTGAAAAAGGAGCGGCCGGAGACATCCGTCCGCAGGGAAATGCGGCCGGGTGCGGATTACGCGGTCAGACAGCAGGAACCGGCGGCCGGAAAATTATTCGATGCAGACAGAGCAGATAAAAGCGGAGAAACGGAAATAAGTCCGCCGGGTATCTCACAGGCAGGGATGAATGAGAGAATTGGAAACGGGGGAACCGGACAAAAAGGGCAGGAAGAAAAGAAGAAAGGATTTTTCCCGGGTTTTGGGGGAAGGGGCAGAGAAGAAAAAAAGGAAGAGAAAAAAGAAGAGAAAAAAGAAGAGAAAAAAACAGATAAAAAAGCAGATAAAAAGCTGGAAAGAAAGCAGGAAAAGGAAGAAAAGAAGCTGGAAAAACTGCGTGAGAAGCAGGAGAAAAAGGAAGCAAAGAAGAACGGAAGAAAGAAGGAAGCTCCCAAACCGGTCAGTGTAAATCCTTATTTTGCCATTCCGGGTCAGGGAAAGCAGGAGGGGCCGAATATGGGAATGGCGGTTCCCGGAGCAGCACGGTCAGGTTCGGACGCGGCACAGCAGGGTCCGGCAGGCGCAGGCCGCAGGGAACAGCGATATGAGGCGGAACAAAGATATGCGTCAGGAGAGACCGGAGGGGCAGGACTGGACTTTGGAAATACGGTCGTTATGGGCGGTCAGGAAGATTCCTCTACGGTCATTCTCTCCTCGCAGATGCAGATTGCATACGGGATTCCCTATCTGAAACGTATGAAGAACGGACAGAAAGTGTATATTGACAAGCCTTTGATAAAAATCGGCAGGGAAGGGAAGTATGTGGATTTTTATATAGGGGATAATCCGTCGGTCAGCCGGAGTCATGCGGATATTATCAGGGAAAATGATGTTTACTATATCAGGGATAATAATTCCAGCAATCATACGTATGTGGAGTCGGAGATGCTGACCGGAGGGCAGAAGGTGAAGCTGGGGCACGGTACAAAGATACGGATAGCGGATGAAGAATTTGTGTTCTATATGTATTAATGGGATGGGAACCGGATGATGAAGTATATCTATGGCTGTACAACGGATGCAGGGAGTAAAAAGAGAGTGAATCAGGATGCGGTAGGAGTCCGGAGTTATGCTGTAAAGAATATGGAAGCTTTTTTTGCAGTGATATGCGACGGTGTAGGAGGACTGGAGTGCGGGGAACTGGCCAGCGCGGATACGGTGGAACAGTTCATGAACTGGTTCATTTATGAGTTCCCGCAGATGGCGGAGAACGGCATCAGTGAGACAAAACTGCGGGAGCGGATGGAGTATATCATAAACAATCAGAATGAGAGGCTTAAGAATTACGGGGAAGCAAGGAGTATCCGGCTGGCTACTACGGCGAGTATGCTCTTATGCATTTATCCGTATTATTATATCTGGCATGTGGGAGACTGCCGGGTTTACCGGATGGATAAGAGGATGTACCGGCTGACGGAAGACCAGAGTCTGGTACAGAAGGAACTGAATTTGGGACGGATTACTGAGGAACAGGCCAGGTATGATAAGCGGAGGAATATTATTTTACAGAGTCTTGGTGTGGGAGAAGCGGTCACGCCCGCTTTTTATACGGGAAAATTCAGACGGGGAGATTTGTTCCTGCTCTGTACGGACGGTATGATTCACCAAATAGAAGAAAAAGAACTGGAAGAGAGTTTCGGTTTCCGGGAGACGGAGAGCAGGGAGAGGATGGAAGACTGTCAGAGGAGGCTGATTCAGAAAGTGAAGGAGCGCGGGGAACAGGATAACATTTCTATTATAACGGTGAAAGCGGAGGAAAGTGTATGAGCTGGCTGACAGGGATGTCCGGAAGCGAACTTCTGTTTTACGGAGGAATAGCAATGATGATAACGGCGGCTGCAGCGTCATTGCCGGTGGGGGCGGTATTGGTTTTCACAGGACGCAGATTAAGGCGGAAGATGGAACAGGAATATGGGAAGCCGCAGCGGTAAGCCGGATATAACAGCAGAAGTAAAAAGAAAGAAGTAAAAACAAGAAGTAAAAAAACAAGAAGTAAAAAAACAAGAAGTAAAAATAAGAAGCAAAAAAGCAAGGAAAAACAGGTGAGGAAAGAGCAGGATATGTCCCAAATAATTGCAGGCATGTACGAGATACAGAACAGAATAGGAGCGGGCGGGGGCGGAGTCGTTTATCTGGGCAGCCATCTCAGGCTGAAAAAGCCGGTCGTGCTTAAGGCGGATAAACGTACGCTGAGTGCCGAAACGGAAGCGCTGCGGCGGGAAGTGGATATGCTTAAACAGCTGAGCCATACCTATATTCCGCAGGTGTATGATTTCGTGCAGGAAGACGGCGTCGTTTACACGGTTATGGATTTTATAGACGGGGAAAGTCTGGACAAGCTCTTAGGCAGGAACCAGATACCTCCGCAGCCGCAGGTTATCCGATGGGCCTGCCAGCTTTTGGAGGCATTGGATTATCTCCACAGCCGTCCGCCCTACGGAATCCTGCACGGCGATATCAAACCGGCGAATATTATGCTGAAACCGGACGGAGATATCTGTCTGATTGATTTTAACATTGCATTGGCGCTGGGGGAAGACGGGGCGGTCAAAGTAGGGTTCAGCAGAGGCTATGCTTCGCCGGAACACTATGGAATGGATTATATCGGCAGAAATAAATCGGCGGCGGCTGGCAGGATTGCAGGAAACCGTTACGGGAACGGCCGGTCGGGGGACGAGGCGGAGACTCTGCTGTTAGGCAGACAGGGAACCGGGCCGGATTCCCGGAGAACGGCCGGCGGAACGAAAGCAATCCTGCTGGATGCACGTTCCGATATTTACAGTCTGGGTGCCACACTCTATCATCTGCTGTCAGGACGGCGTCCGGCACAGGATGCAACGGAGGTGGAACCGCTGGGGGCGGATGTCTGCAGCGCGGAAGTTTCGGATATCCTTCAGAAAGCGATGGCGCCGAATCCGGATATGCGCTACCAGTCGGCAGAGGAGATGTTAAATGCCTTTTTGCAGCTTCATAAGCGTGACAGGAGAGTCCGCCGGCATAAAAGGCGCGCGGCAGCTTCCGCGGCTGTACTGACGGCGATGTTCCTGACGGGAGGGTTTGCGGCGTTCGTGGGATTAAAACAGTTGGAGCAGAGACAGGGCGCCCTGACGCTGGCGGAGTATTCCGCAGATGCACTGTCCATGGGGGATGTGGAAGGTGCAGTAAGGCTTGCGCTGCAGGCGATTCCGTCGGGAAACAGCATATGGGAGGCGGATGTCACGCCGCAGGCGCAGAAAGCCCTGACGGATGCCCTCGGTGTCTATGATTTGGAAGACGGGTTCCGGGCGGCGGGGACAATCGAACTGCCGTCTGCTCCCTTTAAACTGGCGGTTTCTCCGGATGGTTCTTATCTGGCGGCGGTATATGCCTACGAAACGGCGGTGTTTGATATGGACAGCCGAAAGGAAGCAGCCGTCCTGCCCACACAGGAATCTGCACTGGCCGATGCAGTGTTCATGGACGAGGGACATCTTATTTATGCAGGAGCTGAGGGTATTACGGCCTATGACGTAGATGAAAAAAAGGTGTTGTGGACGGGAGAGACGGCCACGGCGCTGGCCCTTTCCGCAGACCATGGCAGAGTAGCGGCCGTGAACCGGATGGAAAACCATGTGACGGTATACCGTACATCGGATGGAAAAAAAGAGGCGGAGAGGTCTTTTGGGAATCTGCATATGCAGGTGGCGGTCAATGATACCTTTGCAAATCCGGAAGATTCAGTTTTCGCACTGAATGAGGATGGCAGTCTGCTGGCGGTCAGCTTCCATAACGGGGGATTGTATATTTTTGACCTGGAACATCCGGACGGGGATATGGTGATTTATGAGGAGTCGGATTACCGGCATTTTGAAGGCGGGTTTTATGGAAACTATTTTGCTTACTGCGCCGGGGATACGAAAGCGCAGTTCGGACTGGTAGATTGTACGGAGGGCAGATATCTGGGCGGATATGAAGCGCAGGATAAACTGCTGCTCCAGGCGGACGGAGAGGGGATTTATCTTGCAGACGGGAATCTGCTGGCCGCTCTGTCTCCGGAGACAATGGAGGAAAAGGAACTGGCTTATACGGACGGTCTGTATATTACGGCTTTTGCCGTATGGAACGGATATGCGCTGGCAGCTACCAACGATAACGGTTTTTCTTTTTATGACAGCGGCGCTCATTTCCTGTCAGGGGAAAGCGGGAATGAAAACAGTGATTTTACAGTCATGGCGGGCGGGTATGCAGTTGTGGGAAACCGGAATGAACCGACGCTTCGGCTTTTAAAGCTGGAAAGCCATGAAGAGGCGCAGCTGCTTGCTTATGATGCAGATTACCGGCATGAGGAAGCGCGTATCAGTCAGGATGGCCGGACTGCTGTGTTATTCAGTGTGCAGGGCTTCCGGGTCTATGATATGGACGGCCGGATGCTGGCAGAAAAGGAACTTCCGGAAGCAGGTTCCATTTATGACCAGCAGTTTATAAGAAGCGGGGAAGGGTCGTGGCTGGAGGTCGTCTGGTATGACGGTACGGTACGCCGCTATGATGCGGCGGATGGTTCGCTCGTTTCGGAGCGTGTGGAAAGTCCTCCGGCCAAAGATTTGTATGAAGAATTTTACACGGATAAATACAGGATAGCCTCTTCGCTCCATACTGCGCCGGAAGTGTATGAAATCGATTCTGGAAAGCAGGCGGCCGTACTGGAGGAGGATTCGTATCTTACGTATGTGACACAGATGGGAGAATACCTGATTACGGAATATGTCAGTGCGGCGGGGGAGCGGTACGGCATCCTGCTGGACAGGAACCTTCAGAAACTGGCTTATCTGCCGGGACTGTGCGATGTGACGGGCGGTATGCTCGTGTTTGATTATGGAACAGGGAATCTGCGGCAATGCCGCTTGTATTCCCTCCGGGAGCTGACAGCGCTTGGAGAGACATATGGTATAGATGCAGTAAATGGAACCAGATGAACCAAACGGACAAGGAAAAGAAAAGAAGGAGGAGAGTCACATGAGACATGTGAAACGAAAAATGGCGGCGATGCTGGCAGCGGTACTTATGCTGTCAAGTGTGCCGGTGACCGCGGCCGGCGCCGTTCCGCTTACAGGTGCGGATACGGCAGCGGACAGCAGTCTGCCCGCCGGTGAAGACGCGGGAGTAAAAATGACGGGGGTAAAAACCCTGTCCGGACAGATGGGCAAAGATTTATCTGTCATTGCAGAGAGGCTTGCAGAGGAGCTTTCTGCGGAGATAACCGGAGATGAGATGGAAGAATGGCTGTACCGGGCAGGAGAGGCATTTTTAAAGGCAGATTTGCCGGAAGGCGCGGATGCGGCGGACGGATGGGAGCTTTTTAGTCCTTTTCTTGAGAAAGAAGTGAAGGAATATCTGTCAGGGCTTCTTGAAAAGGCAAAGGGAAAGTATGCCGACCTGGAGGACGAAGAGGTATATCAGGCGGTTTGGGACAGACTGTATAAGGATATCATGGATGCTTCGAAATCGTTGTTTGAGGAAAACGGCGGTTCTTTCATGTCCCTGTTACCGTTAGAAGAGAAACGTATTACGGTGAACCTGCAGGGGCTCACGCCGGTGGAACTGACGATGGTTCCGTTCTCCAGGGTTTTTGACGGGGAAAATATGACGGGTGTGGATGAGATTGCATATGTGTATCATTATGACAGCTATGAGTGGTCTGATTCCTATTCGGATGATTATGTAATTGGAAATTATCGGGGAAATGCAAACTTAAGCCGGGGAATCAGTTCTTACAGTGCCGAATGGCTGATGATTCCGGGAGGAGACCAGCTGAACGGAACAGCAAAAAGATATGTGGTCAGCGTAGAACATACGAATGCAAGGGAATGGCTGATTCCTACTGTTTATACGCAGGATGATGCAGGAAACCGTACGGAAGTAACGGTAGCTGATTACGACTATGATGATGATTACAGAAGTGACAGTCACCTGTTGTGGATTTACATGCCGTCGGACCAGGTATCCAGTAAGAGCCGGATTTACCTGAATCTTAATTTAAACAGTTCCCTGTATGGCGCTTCGGCTGGCAGAAGCAGCATGAAAGTCTATGAGGGAAGCTATACGACGGCGGAAGCTGCCATGAAAGGAAAAGATATTACCGATAAATTATACGGAAATATTGACATGAAGCAGAAAGATGCCGGTTATGAGACGTCTCTTTATTCGAGTCAGGGTATTACGATAGTATCGTTTGATGCGGCCGGAAATGCGACGGGTTGTCTTCCCCTGAAATTCTATTTGGGAACCGATGGCAGCAGCACGCAGAATTATGTTTCGACGACAGAAAGCATGTTTAAAAGAAACGATTCCGACAGGGAATATGTATCCTGTACAACATGGAGTTCAGAGGATGCGGACGGGCTGAAGACCTGTACCCATGAATTATATGACGGGTATGCGGCAGACGACAGATATTATCTTACGATGTCATATTATCCCCAGGGGAATTCCTCTTCCTTGAACAGCGCTGTAACAGCCGCCTATGCAGGACAGTATGAGTCCATTGCAGCCGCGCAGAAAGCCGGTGCGGCGGATATCCGGGAACAGCTGTTTGGAAGCGATTACAAGACAGCCGGATATGAGGCTGATTACAGTAAGGGTGTTTATTTCTCTATTTTCGTCGGTGCAGACGGCGCCGGACAGGAGGCATATCATTACTGTATCCAGACGAAAGAGGGTATTTCTCCTAAGAACAACGGCGTAGGGGTTATGTTTACAGGACTGGTGGATGCAGATGGAAAGCAGGTGGACTGTTACGTAGTCAAACCAAAGGATGATTCCTACGCAGAGGGAAATTATCCGGTCATTATGGTGGAAGCCGGTGTGGACCTTACAAAGCTGGCGCCGGTCTTTTCTACGAGCATCGGTGTGAATCTGTACGCGGCGGGAAGCAGTACACAGGAAAAATCGGGAGAAAGCTATCATGATTTTTCAAAAGGACCGGTGCATTATACGACTTCATCGGAGAGTGGCCAAAACCAGAAAAATGTATGGCTGAGCGTGAAACAGGAGGAAGCTTCGGCAACCGCATATAATCTCTATACCAACAGTCTGGATGACAGTGAGTCAGGTACAAGGGTAGAGGGGGGCGTGATTTATTCCAGGCGGGAGGTCATCCTGCAGGATGCGGATGACGGGCATGACATTTTCCTGATTAATATGGGTTCCAATGATATTCCGAAACTGTCTGTGGAATTAGCATCGGATGTTTTAGCGCTGGATGAATACTGGACTTTAAACGGCAATCATGATTTGTCTGCTTTTGCCGGCGTGGCGGATACGACACAGTACGGGGAACTGGCCAATATGGCGAAAGTCCGTCTGAAGATGAAAGACGGCATTACTTCCGGTGAGGAAGTAAACGGTACCCTTACCGTAAAAGCGGCAGGCGTGACGATTATGGTGCTGGAACTGACGGGTATTGCCGGTGCGCCGGTCATCACAACCGATACCATACCGGAAGCGGTAAAATATGTCCCTTACGGAACCATGATTCAGAATTCCAATAAATACAGCAAGACACAGATTAAGTACGCGCTGGACTGGGGAACCTTACCGGCAGGAATGGAGTTAAGGGAAAACGGAGAATTGTACGGAGTGCCGAAGGAAACGGGCTCATTCCGGTTTCAGGTAAAGATGGCGAGCCAGAATCCGAATTCGAACAGTACCAGAGTGTTTACGCTGGAGGTCAGAGAGAATACGGATGAAAACGTGGACGGCGCTACGGATTCCGGATATGACGTGACGCAGCGTATCCCTACGGTGGCTATTGGTTCTGCGGGAAGCCACGATTTTGTATCGCAGGGTATTTTGGATGAATTTACAGATGTTTTCCTGGATGGCGAGAAATTGGTGAAGGATGTGGATTATACCGCGGAATCCGGAAGTACCAGACTTACCATCAGGAGCCAGACACTGACAAGGGCGAATACGGAGGGGACGCATACCCTCGGTGTAGAGTTCCGTACATCGGATGAAAACCTGTTGAAGAAAGCGGCCCAGAACTTTAGCGTTGTGAGTGAAGGGACGATTATTGATGATGGGAACTCCGGAAATGATGACTCCGGAAACCACGATTCCGGAAGTGACGGTGGCGGGAACGGTAATTCCGGAAGCGGTTCGGGTTCTTCCGGCGATAATACAATTGCGGCTTCCGCAGCTGCAAGGGCTGCAGCGATAACCGCTTCTTCCACCGGAGATGATTCTGTCATCCTTTATACGGTATCATCCGGTGATACATTATGGAAGATTGCCCAGAAGTTTTACGGTTCCGGCAGTTACTGGCAGCGGGTATTCTCGGATAATGCGGCGGTAATCAGCAATCCGGACCAGATTTACGCAGGACAGACACTCGTCATTTATAAGGAGCTGACTGTTTCTTCGGCGGAGAACAGGACGGGAAATAAAACCTATACCGTAGAATCGGGCGATACATTATGGAAGATTGCCCAGAAAGTATACGGCAAAGGCTGGCAATGGAGAAAGATTTATCAGGCGAATGGAGATGTCATTGCGAATCCGGAACAGATTCGTGCAGGACAGGTACTCATCATTCCTGAAATTTAAGTGGGAAAGGCAGGCTGCCGTACCAGTGACCCGAAGGTCACTGGTGCAGCAGCCCTTTTCTTTGCGCAGGAGTGAGCAGAAGGTTTTTACATCTTAAGGAAGAATTAAAAAAATTTATATCTTTTCTTTCATATTTCTTGTGTTATAATTGCATATAGCGAACGGGTTAAGACAGGCGTTATATCAATGCGGAAAATGAAAAGCACAAGTTTGTGTCTGCGCTGCATCCACAAACTTGGTATATACAAAAAGCAGCGCAGAAATGAGGAAATAAATGGTGCATCATATCGTGTTATGGAATTTGAACGAAGAACTGAGCGAACAGGAGAAAAAGGAAGCGGCGCTGGCTATCAAAGAAAAACTGGAAGCGGTGAAAGAGCAGGTGGAGGGCGTGGTTTCCCTGCGTGTGGAAATCAATGAACTGCCTTCCAGCAACAAGGATATCGGTTTGATTTCCGTATTTGAGTCGGCAGAAGCATTGAATGCATATCAGAAGCATCCGGCGCATGTACAGGCAGGCGCTTATGTAGGGAGCGTCACTTATGGCAGAACCTGTCTGGATTATACGGAAGAATAAGATAAAATGATATGAGGAGTCAGTATGAAAGATAATAACAAAACAGCGAAATTAATGACCATCGGCGTTGCCGTGGTTTTGATTCTGGTAGTCTGCGGCATCAGTGTAATTGTCCATGCCATACATAAAAGAGATGCGGAGGATTCCGGCAGCAAGCTGCAGTCGGATATCATTGATTATGCAAACAGCGGACAGGAACAGAATATAGTGACGCAGGACATAGTAAAGACACCGGAAAAAGAAGAAACTGGAAAAGAAGAGACTGGAAAAGAAGAAACCGGAAAAGAAGAGACGGAAAAGCAGGAACCGGCGAATCAGGAGAAACCGCAAAGCAGTGCGGAGGGGACAAAAAACGAAGACCCCGCAGTGGTGGTGGAAAAAGAGAAAACACAGGCTGCCGGGTCCATTATAGAAGAAGTAAAGAAAGAAGAGAACCAGCAGACGACAGCCAAATGGCAGAAGGAAGCAGGGGAAAATCTGGCGATGGTGGAAATCGACCTTCCAAGACAGATGTCCGAGATGAAAGGCTATTGGGAAGCAGGAAATATGCTGGCAGTAGAGGACCTGGCATATCTGCCGAGGTACCGTGCCGCTTCCGAGAAATTATCGGGAACGACGAAATACTATTATTTCGGTGATACGGACGGACAGAACCGCCCCAATGGTATGGGACTTGCCATGTATACGGATAACCAGTATTATTATGGTGAGTGGAAGGACGGTGTGAGAAGCGGCAACGGCATGTGGATTAAATTTTATGTCTATGATAAGAATGCGAAAGCAAAGGACAGCCGTTTTCTCCAGCACAGTTATTCCGGAACGTGGAGCAATGACCTTCCGAACGGGGACGGAGCCGAACACTATGATTTCATCGATGAGAATCTGGAAGAGGACGTGGGATATAACCGCAATTTTATCGGCAGTTTCAAGAACGGCTTGTACAACGGGGAAATCTATATTACGAATTACTATAAAGACGGCAATTCCAAAGAGTGGAGCGGGACTGCGGTGAACGGCGTATGGAAGAATCTTGGGGAAAAAGATAAAGAGGGGAAATACCCGGTTATTGTAGACCTGACCAATCCGGATAATTACCAGTGGGTGAAAGCGTCGGAAAATAAGAACAACGGTGTAAACGGGTTGATATCGGCAGCAAAGTAAGCGGGAGGGTGTTGCAATGCCTTGGTGTCCAAAGTGTAAGAATGAGTATGTGGCAGGCGTGACGGTGTGTGCGGACTGCGGCGAAGAGTTAGTGGAGACGCTGGAGAAGAAAACGCATAATCCTCTGATTTTCGGCGGGCAGGAACAGATGGAGCGGCTGAAGGAGTTTCTTGTTTATAACGGTATTCATTCCGCAGAGACATCCTATGATACAGCGGATGACGTATACGAACTATTAGTAAGCGATGAAGAGAGGAAACAGGCGGCAGCCGCAGTGAATGTCTTTTTAAAGCAGGAGCAGGAACCGTCGGAGGAAACGGAAGATAAAACGGAACGGACGGTCAGCAGGGGCGCTTATCAGAACAGTGCACAGATGGCAGAAGAAAACCGCTCTTCAGGTTATATGCTGTTAGTGATTGGCGGGATTGGGCTGCTGGCAGTCATCCTTTTGTCCGCGGGCGTTATCAGTCTGCCGTTTTTATCGGCGAACAGGTATATGGTATGCGGTGTCATGGGCGGGTTGTTTTTCCTGTTTATCGTGATGGGTGTGCTCTCCATGAAATCTTCCAGGGTATTGCAGAGGAAAGCAGAAACGGAAAATAACCTTACAAGTGAAATGAAAAAATGGTGTGCGGACAACCTGACGGCAGAAATGATAGATGAGGATTTATTTCAGAAAGAAGAGACAGGCGAGGAAATCCGGTACTTCAAGCGTACAGACAGAATGAAGCACAGGATATCCTGTCAGTTTGTGAATCTGGATGAAGATTTTCTGGATGCTTTTGTGGATGACTACTATGCGGAACTTTTTGACTGAGGAGAATGGATGAGGATAACGGTTATAGCAGTCGGAAAAATAAAGGAAAAATACTATCGGGATGCCGTGGCAGAATACATGAAACGTCTCTCCAGATATTGCAGGGCTGAAATCATTGAAGTGGAGGATGAAAAAACACCGGACAAGGCAGGAGAAGCGCTGGAGGAGCAGATAAAGGAGAAGGAAGCAGAGCGGATTTTGAGGCATGTGAGACCGGATGCTTATGTGATTACTCTTGAAATACAGGGGCGTAAGACGGACTCGGCAGGATTTGCGGATGCGGTGGAGAAGCTGGCGACTTATGGAAAAAGCCATGTCCAGTTTATCATAGGCGGTTCTTTGGGGCTGCATAAAAGTGTTTCCGCACGTGCGGATGAAAAAATCAGCTTTTCCGATATGACTTTTCCGCATCAGCTGATGCGGGTAATCTTATTAGAGCAGGTGTACAGGGCTTACCGTATTATAAACGGGGAGCCGTATCATAAGTAAGGAACGGAAGTTCCTGAGGAAAAAACAGAATGAGGGTTATATTTTAAACCCCATGGGAGAGTGCGGCTTCCATGGGGTTTTTCCAACGGAGAAATGGAGATTATCGAAGGACATCTTATGCCCGCCTGTTCCGGTAATTTGGGATGAAATCGCTGGAACTTGTGATATGGAGAATTTCAAAAGATATGTTTTCCGCTCATTGTAATTTATCGGATGGCTGTGTATAATAAAAGCAGAAGAAGAGGCAAGTGCATATTTAGCTGAGGTAGAATAACCTCCAAATAAAAAGTGCAGAGCCATTGATAATTCAATAGACTTTACACTTTTGGGTAGTTTAGTGATGTGATTAGTTGTTATTAATTGCCGTCTTCTAACATTGACTGGAAGATATCTTTTAATTTTTGTAATTCTTCATTTAAGTTAAAAATTCTATTCGAATATTTCAAAATGATAGGCGATATGGTACAAAAATAAATTATATCAAACACTTTTCACCCTTTTCGGAATTGTGTATTTGTTAAAACAGATTATAATTGTACCAATCAAATACCTCACGGGAATAAAGCAGAATTTGGAAAGGAAGATGTTGATGAAAAACATTTTTATACATGGTTCGGGACATAAGTCAACAAGTTGGGACGAAACAGTTTTATATATGAAAAACAATAAAAATATTTTGTGTCCAAATTTATCCTCAATTCTTAGCGGAAAAGAGGCTAGTTATCATAATTTATATTCTTCATTCGCTGAATATTGCAATCATATTGACGGACAAATAAATTTATGCGGTATTTCGTTGGGTGGTATATTGGCATTAAATTATACCCTGGATTTCCCTGATAAAGTAAAATCATTAGTTTTAATTGGTACTCCGCATAAAATCCCTAAAGTAATGTTTGGCATTCAAAACATAGTCTTTAGATTTTTGCCAAAATCATTGTTTGAGAATATGGCATTTAATAAAAAAGACACTTTTATATTGGGCAACTCTATGAAAGAATTAGATTTCAGCAATAATGTCAATAGGATAAAATGTCCTACTCTTGTGATTTGCGGAAAAAAAGATAGCGCTAACATTAAATCTGCATATTATTTAGCTGAAAATATTCAGAATGCCAGACTGAAAATCATTGAAAATACGGGGCATATTGTAAATGAAGAAAACCCGAAAATTTTGGCAAAAATATTAAGCGAATATTATAGTGAAATCAAATGAAAATTGCTTAATTGATACAACCGGCGGAAACAGAATATCGGGAAAACCGCGAGGGCCAAATACCCCGTTGCTTGCAGCGGGGTATTTGATTGTTTTTCGGGCATTAGCTGGAGAGGAATGGAACGTGTTTGGATTTGAATCCTTCGGCTTTGAATTTGAACCCACTGGGTATGTTCAATCTGAACCGCCTCCAGGCAAAATCAAGTACGCAAAATGCTTTTTGAACCATGCCTGAAAAGCATTGATAACTCATAACCGTCCTGCTATTTCTGGTTCAGTGGAAGATATGGAGCAGTATGATATCGTGTTTATTGCTAATCTGGTCCTACCTTTTAGTTTTGAGAAGGAGATAATCACAGAGGATTTAAAGGTGCCGCCGCACTATATAGTTACTCCAAAACGGAAAATGGCATGGTAAGGTGTCTGATTGTAAAAAGTGAGTCCATTTTCGGAAAAAGAACTGAAAATGTTCTATCACTCTGCAAAAGTGATTGCAAAAAGCACTATCACTGAAAAACGGCAGGAAAAAAGGCGTGGCTGTCCCACAAAAAAACTTAAAAAGTGTTATTTGTGCACTAAATTTAATTGACTTTAGTGAAAGAATATAATAAGATAATGTTAGGAATAAGCGAACAAGCATATGTCAAAAGGAGATAAAACGATGGATGAGCAATTTGGCAAATTTGTTAGAACGAAGCGAGAAGAAAGAGGTGTGAATCTTCGGAAGCTTGCTGAGCTTTTAGAGATTGCACCTGCATATATGAGTGATATGGAAAAGGCTAGAAGGTATCCGCCAGATAAGGAGAAGTTGTACAAAATTGCAGAAATATTAAATTTTACAAAAGAAGAAACAGATACAATGTTTGATTTGGCAGCCTTAGCGAAGGATAATACAGTTTCGCCAGATCTTCCGGAATATATTATGGATCATGAGCCAGTGCGTGTGGCACTTCGTAAGGCAAGAGATTTAGATATGGATGATGAAGAGTGGATGAAAGTAATTGAGATGATTGAGAGGCGAGAGCAGGAGATGAAAAAACAGTGAGATATTATGACTATTCTCCTTCACAGCTAGAAGAAAAAGCAAATGAACTTGTATGTAAAATGGATATAGCGCGTTTAACAAGTCCTAAAAAGGTTGATGTATATGATGTGGTTGATTATATTGATTGCACTCCTGATTGGAAGTATATAACACCTAAAAAGAAAGTCATGGGGATGACTGCATTTAACAATGGGACAATGTATTTTTGGCCAGCTTCATATTATGAAACTGGGATGATACCGGAAAAAACTTTTGTAGAAAAAGGAACAATTGTGATAGATCAATCTATAATAGATGATTGCAATATTGGGAAGGAAAATTTCACAGTAATGCATGAATGTTTTCATTGGATTTTGCATAGAAAGTGCTTTGTAAAAAGGACAGATGGTTTTCTTCGATGTGTGGAAATAAGGCATTTAGGAGTTTTTCAGAAAAGAAAAAAGGTATGACCGCACTTGAAATTAATGAATATCAAGCTAATTTTTGTGCAGCAGTATTTCTCATGCCTAGAAAGGCTGTGATATTTGCGCAGATATATTATTGAGAAGGATTTGTTGGAAGCAATCATAGCATTACCGGAAAATATGTTTTACAACACAGGGATAGGTACATATCTTTGGATTGTTACAAATAAGAAAGCAGATAGCAGAAAAGGAAAGGTGCAGCTAATTGATGCCACATCTTTAAAGTCACCACTTCGTAAAAATCTGGGTGATAAGAATTGCGAATTAACGGCAGAAATATGTCAGAAAATTCTTGGTTTTCTGATGGATTATACCGAAGCGGATGACGAGTTGTATGCAGTATTAGCTGCATATATAGATGAAACAGATTCCAGGACTTTTTATGATTATAATGAGTTTATCGATATACTTACAGAAGATTCAGGAAATACAGGAGTAAAATTGAATGCAAAAAGATTGAAATATATTCGGGAATATTTTGCTGAAACAGATGAGAAAGCGAAATCAGTGATTGATAAAAACGGAAATTTGGAATCTGACAAAAATTTAAAAGATACGGAGCAGATACCATTCTTATATGAGGGCGGAATTAAGGCATTTTATGAACACGAAATCAAACCATATATGGTTTATTGGCGTCCATTATAGGAGAAACAGTATGAGTGACACTAAAATGGAAATAATAACAACTATGAATTATTCAAACACAGACAATATTTTGTCAGATATGAAAAATATCATAGAAGCGGCACAACATCAGGCGTATCAGGCAGTGAATACTACATTAGTTCAAAGAAATTGGTTGATAGGATACCGTATTGTTGAAGAGGAATTGAAAGGAACCACTCGAACAGACAACTACGGAAAAGAGATAATGAAAACATTGTCAAAGTCTTTAACAGAGGAATACGGAAAAGGTTTTGATGTTAGCAGCTTATACAAATTTAAGAGGTTTTATGAGGTTTTTCCTGATATTTTGGACTCACTGAGTCCAAAATCTTCTGGACGGATTTTATCATGGACACATTATAGAGTTCTATTGCAGGTGGAAGATGTGGAAGCCAGAAAATGGTATGAAAAAGAAGCATATCAACAGACTTGGAGTGTGAGGACATTACAGAGAAACATATCTTCTCAGTATTATTATAGGATGCTTCGGACGCAAAAGCCTAATATCGTTGAAACAGAGATGAAAGAGTTAACTGGTAATTATCAGAATGATAAGTATGAATTTATAAAGAATCCGGTCATAGCAGAATTCTTAGGAATGGCACAAAACAATGACTTTACAGAAAGTGATTTGGAATCAAGTATACTATCTAATTTGCAAAAGTTCTTAATGGAACTTGGAAAGGGATATGCTTTTGTTGCAAGACAACAGCACATCAGGACTGAAAAAGAAGATTATTATATTGATTTGGTCTTTTACAATTATATTTTAAAATGTTTTGTGTTAATTGATCTAAAAACAGAGAAAATTACACATCAAGATGTGGGACAGATGGATATGTACATTCGCATGTATGATGAGTTAAAGCGCAGTGAAGGAGATAATCCAACTATAGGAATTGTGTTGTGCTCAGATACAGATGAAGATATAGCAAGATATTCTGTTCTTCATGGAAATGAACAACTTTTTGCGTCAAAGTATAAGTTATATCTTCCTACGGAAGAAGAACTAAAGGCAGAGATTGAAACACAAAAGATGTTGTTTCAGTTGCAACAACAGGAAAAAGCAGAACAGGAATAAGTGTGTAGTAAGTTACACTAAATGAGATGAGGTGGTACAACTATGAACAGGTAATGGAACTTCTGAAAGCAAACGGTAAGGTAGTAGTTGAGGATGGCGGAGTGATGCCGAATCCGACGGTGGAAAAGCTGGCGGAGGGTGTCAGGATTGCCAGGGAAAATCAGGTAGATTTGTTGCTGGCAGTAGGTGGCGGTTCCTGCTGTGACTATGCAAAGGCTGTCTTTGTTTCTGTCTATTGTGAGGAAGAACCATGGGAGAAGTATTATATCCGGTTTGGAGAACCGTCCTGTGAGATTGTTCCTGTAGGATGTGTGCTGACTATGGTGGGAACAGGAAGCGAGATGAATGGTGGCCGGTATTTATGATATTTTCAATCATATCTGTGAGCAGTATTTTTCCGGCGAGGATGACAATACCAGTGATTATCTCAGCGAGGCTTTGATGAAATCAATCATTCACAGTTCCCGGATTGCCCTTCAGAACCCAGAAGATTATGAAGCAAGGTCTAATATCATGTGGACTGCGACATGGGCGCTTAATACCCTGATTGCAAAGGGCAAATCTACTGACTGGATGGTTCATATGCTGGGACAGTCTGCAGGTCCTATACGGATGCGACTCACGGAATGACACTTTCTGCTGTATCACTGCCGTATTACCGGTATATTATGCCTTATGGCCTTGACAAGTTTGCTCGTTTTGCGGTGAATGTGTGGGATGTGGATACCAATGGAAAATCAGAAGAACAGGTTGCGGCAGAAGGACTTTCCTGTATGGAAAGCTGGATGAAGGAGCTGGGGCTTGCGATGAATCTGCGGGAACTGAGAGCGACCGAGGAGATGCTTGAGGGTATCGCAGACGGAACTGTTATTATGGATGGTGGTTATAAAGTGCTGAACCGTGATGAGGTGCATGAGATTTTAAAAGCCAGTCTGTAGAGATTTTTATTCCCGCGAGCAGCGAGCCAAGTGTTTGCTTGCAGACGTTTGGCGAATGCCGCGAGGTCTTTGATTTTCCGTTTCACCACAGACGGGAAAAGATAACAGGGTTTTCGTTGGGATTGTTATTATTTGCAGTATTCATAAATAAATTAAGAAAGTATTTCAATCAGTCTTCCTGCCTGATGTATTTTGTGTTATAATCTGTTATAGGTTTTTCTTTCAATAACAAACATAAAAAGGGGGAATAATTCAATGAACACAATGGAAACAGAACTACAGAAACTGGATGGCGAGTTATATTCGATGTATCTGCGGAGCCAGGAAATTGCCCAGCTTAAATGGCTGCCGAATATAGCGCCGAGAAATGATTCTTATAATTCCTATCCGCATATCAGAGGAGTGATTGGTAAGATTGACCGTTTGCTATATGAGGATGAGGAGTATCAATTTTCCCTGAACTGTTCGGAATTATATATTCTGCTTTGTTCCATTCTCATGCATGATATAGGAAAAGGGGCGCAGGAGAATCCTTTTGAGAAAGGAATTGTATTCGACCACGCGTTGGCCTCTCATGATATTATCATGAATCATTGGGCGGATTTAGGTCTTCCAACGAAAAAGGTGGCGGAAATTGTGGCGGATATATGCCGGTTCCATGCATGTCCGGGTGAAACAGAAATGAAAGAGCTTTATACAAAGTATTACATAGACCATAGGCGGACGGAAGCCGTGAGGGGACGGATTCTCGGTGCGTTATTGTTTCTTGGCGACCATATGGACAATACATTTACGAGAGTCGTGCCGTCTATTTTTAAAGATGAGATACCGCTTGAGGTTGTAGGGGAGTTCCGGAGCAAGATTGCAGATGTAAGGTATGACCGGAAGCATAAGGTAATAAGGGAAGTACTGGACAGGAAGCGCCTTAATCTGGACGATATTTATGGAATCAAAACGCTTCAGGGAAAACTTTACGAGTATTTAGATGATGCATTGAAGGACAGCAGTGGAAAAAGAGCCAAAGTTTCCACATTATACACTTTGGCAGAAAATGCGATGGAAAATGAAGGGGAAGTTGCCAAGATTAAGGATGAATTGAATATTATCGGCATGCCTGTAAAGAAGTGGCTCATTGAATATGATGAACACCTTTTTCAAATATATAAACGGAAGGACAGCGAGGGGAATAAGGTGCTTGACTCCGTTTATGCCCTGGAACCGGTTATCAACCTGGATTATTGCCTGGAGGTATTAAAGGGAATCTGTATGCTGTCAGGCGGGATATTTGCACGGCAGTTCTTCCAGTATCGGGAACTGGTTAATTTCATACGGGAAGAGGAAAGCAGAACCTATATGGTAAAATGTGCGGTCCGCCGGTTGTCTCTCTTGCTAAAAACTGATAAAGACTGTGCCTATGTGATTTACTGTGATGAGAATAACTGGAGTTTTTCCCGAAAAGAAGAGGATTCCCAAAAGAGAGGACAGGGACGGAAGGCTGCCTGTGAACCGGAAGACGGCAGGGACCAGAAGGAGGTTGTATATAACGAGTTAAAAGAACTGATATGTGAAAGGGTGGAAAAATACGATGAAGCAAAATAAGAGCGACACAGGCACAGTTGTTATGTTTGATACGGAAAACAGCATTATACTCGGTGATTATCTGGATTTGCTGCTGAACCGGACGATGGATTCGAAAGATGATTACAGCGGAAGCGGGATGGAAGGCGTTTATGTCAGGTACTGGAATGACAGGCCGATTCAGAATACATTATCCAAACTTGGGAAGTATGAGTATATCTCATATGCAAAAGACAACGAGCGGTTAGAGAAAGGACAGGCAGAAGAGCCGGACTTCGTTTACAGCGGGGGAATCCGGCTGCCCCGCTATCAGGGAACGGAGAAAACGGATGAAGGCTCCGGTAATATCGTGATTTCCGGAAAGCCGGGCGTGGGGAAATCGACGATGGCGTTCCAGTTTGCCGCAGCCTGCGCTTCGGGGCTGAATGAAGGGATTGCCGTTTATTTTTCGCTGGATGTGGATGAAAAGCAGATTATTAAAAGCATGAAACATTCCAACGGCAGCCTTAAAATCAATTACCTTTGCGATTATCCGACCGTAAGGAAAGATGCGCTGCTTCAGTACGATACCGGCTCCAATAAAGAACTGGCGGAGGTGTTCCGGGACGTGCTTTATAAGGACAGGGATAACAGGGCTGTTCCGCAGATTATCCTGCCGAAGCTGAGTCCGAGAGGGATTTCACCGGATGCGGGTACACAGGGAGATTCCGTATTTCTCCAGCGAATAGAGGAACTGCAGAAGCTGCTGCGCGCCATCAGTGCCTATAACAATCAGGAGCGCATGAAGGACAGAAAAGAAAAAAGTGCGCTTGTGAAGCTGGTAGTCATAGACAGTCTGGATGTGTTCGGGGAGAGGACGCTTACCAGGGAAGAAATCAACCGGCTTTTTATGCTGTTCAAACAGTATGGAATCATCGGTGTGTTCACAATGGGTTCGATTGGCTATGAATCCCTTACATCGGAGGCAGCCTATAAGGCATCCGTTACGTATCAGGCGGATATGGTGATTGAACTGAAAAGGGAATTTTATAATAACTATACATGCAGTTATTTTGAAGTGGCAAAGTCGAGATATATCCGGCACGTGCTGGGACATCATCCGTACAAGGTGGAAACTTATTCCATATCTTCGGAGAAGAATGGACAGGATGTGTTTTCTTTTAAAAATACGGATTTGATTAAAAAAATCGTAGTCCTTCCGTCCCTGCATTACAGAATAAGCGCCTCTGAAAATTCAATATCTCCTCATTCCCCGGAACCGCTGGAAGCAGGGCGGAATAAAGAGACGATGGAGGGAGAATGCCGGAATAATGGAAAAGGCAGGAATAATGACAAAAAGGAATGGAAAAGAACGATATTCGGAATCGAGGAAATGCTGGATATCATGCCGAACCATTTTAAAGAAAGGAGCATGGACCTTCCTCAGATTATCACAATATCGGGCAGCAGCGGACTTTTCAAATCCGATATTGCATTGAATGCGCTCTTGGCTGGTATTGTAGATTATGGGCAGGAGAATAAAAACGGACAACAGGAAAAAGAGCAGCGGGGGCTGATTGTCCGGCTCGGAGACAGGGATGCTTTTGCGGTCCGCGGAGTACGGTTTGAGGAAAAATTATTGAAGAGAACCAAGGAACGGATTGGCAGACAGGATGAGTGCAGTATTCGTCTTTATGAAAAAGGAGAGGATATTGTCCATAATGATGAGCCGAACAAATATACGCTGAAGGGATGGTCCCTGCGGAAAGGGAAGGAGAATCCGCCCCAGCTTTTGGAGGTCACGTTTAAGAACGGGGCGCTGCTGCCGGAAGAATTCGTGGATGAAATATGTAAAATCATCAATCTTTACGGAATAAAGAGAGTGGTATTTACCGATTTAAAATATATCGGTTCCAGTTATCCGTTCCTTGTCAACAGTGATACTTCCGGAAATCTGTTCCTGTCGGCTTTCATACATATTATGAGGAATTACGGGATGCATGTGATTATGTCTTCTTCCGAAAGCGGGCTGGAGGAGTCGGATGTGGAATTGAAGAAAGCGGGCATCCTGGCGGATGCGATACTGACCTGTACGGCGCAGGTGAAGGATGGCAGGTATGAGGACGTTTATATTACGGGGGAAGGAATGATTACCGAAAAGCGGGGGAAACAGGCAGTTGTCCGTATAGGTGCAGGGAAAGAAGCAACCGCTGGAGAGAAGAATGGGAAAGCAGCGGATAAGGAAGAAGCAGCTGCCGGAAAGCAGGACGGGAAGGCAGCGGATAAGAGTGAGGGAACCTACGAACTGCTGTTTTGCGATGATTCGGATGACGGGAAGAATGAGATTCATGGCAGGGTTGAATTATCTCCTTTCCGCATTGAGTTTTTAGATGCTGCATCTGATTCCAAAAGCGAAAAGCAGGAAATGAAATTGGAAGGAAATATGGAAGGGAATACGGATGTTCTTCAGAAATAATAAAAAGACAGAGAAAGCAGTTTATGACAAAACCGGGAAAATTCCCGTCATCCGTTCCAGCATCTGCACAGGGGAAAAGGTGGCAGGGTTTAAGGATGAAAAGACGGGGAAGTTTGAGGAATTAATGTTAATCCGCAGCGAAGCGGACAGGGAGAGATTTATGCTGGTATATGATGTAAAGAAGGAGGAGCTGCGGAAAGAATGGTAGAGCGTGTTTGAAAATTCAAACACGCTCCAGGGAATACTGCGGATTCTGCACAGGCATCTTTTATCAGGACTGTCATAGAACAGGCGGGAAGAGCATATATTGTTCCATGATGAGAAGCAGAAAAACAACCGGCCGGCAGACCGGCCGACAAAGACTGGAACGACAAAAAGAAATCATTGTGGAATCATTAAAACTCCCCAAGGACTCCGTACTGGGCGCCTCTATTGTGACCGTGACGGGAAATGAGGATGCCTTTGTGGAAAATTACAGGGGGATTCTGGAATATTCCCCTGAGTGCATTGTGCTTCAGGGGAAGACCTGCCAGATTAGTATAAGCGGCAAGAGGATGACAATTGATTATTATACCAATGAAGATATGAAAATCAGCGGCTGCATCGAATGTATCCGTTACCATTGACCGTAAAAGGAAACGGGGGTAATTGTATCTATGCTTCAGTTTATACAATTTCTGAAGGGGTATGTCTGCATCAGGGTATGGGGGTATTCGCCGGAACGGTTTATGAACCTGTGCAGCAATCATGATATTTTTTTATGGGATATCCGGAACTGCGGGGAATATTATACGATGTGCATTACGGTGTCGGGATTCCGCAGGTTAAAGGGAATCGTAAGGAAGACGGGGACAAAGGTAGCCATACAAAAGCGTTGTGGACTGCCTTTTTTTGTGCCGAAGATGAAGCGCAGGAAAATTTTCCTGCTGGGGCTTATCGGAAGCCTGGCATTCTGGATGTGGATGTCTACTTTTATATGGGCGGTGGAAATAGAAGGGAATTATTCGATTTCCGATGATATCTTTATGGATTTTTTAAAGCAGAACGATGTTTTTGTCGGAATGAAAAGAGCGGAGGTCAATATCGAGGAACTGGAGAAAAAAATCCGTCAGGATTTCGGAATCGTCACATGGACTTCGGCTAAAATAGACGGAACCCGTTTGGAAATACAGATTAAGGAAAACGAAGTGGATACAGGGGCACAGGAGGAAGGAGATACAAAGGAGCGGGGGGAGACGGGAAATGAGTTCGGTTCCGACCTGATAGCGGAAGAAGACGGACAGATTGTAAGCATGGTGACGCGTGCAGGGGTTCCGCAGGTGGCGGTGGGAGCGGAGGTAAAGAAAGGGGATGTACTGGTGGCGGGAAGCGTACCGGTGTATAACGAGGATGCCACCGTGAAAAAATATCAGTATTATGATGCGGACGCGGATATTTTCATCAGCCGTTTCTGGCAGCAGACAGAGGAACTTCCGCTTACTTATGAAAAAAAGGAGTATACGGGAGAGGAAAAGAAGGAATGGTTTCTTGATATTATGGGAAAGGAAATGGTTCTGCGGTTAGGAAAGGTAAAATATGAGAATTATGATAAAGTGACGGATAAGAAGCAGGTAAAGCTGCTGGATAATTTTTACCTGCCGGTTTATTACGGCAGCAGTGTGAACAGGGAATATGTGCTGACGGATAATATTTATACAAAAGAAGAAGTAAAAACCGTATTTTCTGAAAAATTAATAAAATTTATAGCAGGTTTGGAGGAAAAAGGGGTACAAATAATTAAAAAAAATGTTACAATAGATAAGAAAAATAAAAAGTGGCAGATGCACGTGGATTTGCAGATTGTGGAACAGACCGGAAAGAATATTCCGATTGTGCCGCAGGCGGAGGAAGCTGCGGCAGGGGAAGCTGCAGAAGGGGAAGAGACGGCGGGAGAAGAAAATCAGGATGCAGATTGACGGATGTGCCCGGATGGGAGTTTTATGGAATTGACAGAATGCCGGATTCATGTTCCGACAGAACATATGCAGAATATATTCGGACAATATGATTCGTATATGAAGAAAATCGAACGGAGCTTTGACGTCATGATGATTGACCGGGACGGCGAAGTCAGGATTAGCGGGAAATCTGATTCCGTGAAACGGGCGGAACATGTGCTGAAGCAGCTGACAGGATTATCGGAGAGAGGAAATGTAATTCAGGAACAGAACGTGGATTATGCAATAGCAATGGAGCTGGATATGGAAATGAGTACGGGAAACAAAATAAATCAGGAAGGGGAAACAGGGGAACAGAGAGATATATTGATTGAGATAGACAAGGACTGTATCTGCCATACCGTAAGCGGGAAGCCGGTTAAGCCGAAGACTTTAGGGCAGAAGCGGTATGTGGACGCCATCCGGGACAATATGATTGTATTCGGACTGGGGCCTGCCGGAACGGGAAAAACCTATCTGGCAATGGCGATGGCCATTACTGCATTTAAGAAGGAAGAGGTCAGCCGCATCATACTGACGCGTCCTGCCATTGAGGCGGGAGAGAAACTGGGATTCCTGCCGGGAGATTTGCAGAGTAAGGTGGACCCATATCTGCGTCCTTTATATGATGCGCTGTATCAGATTATGGGAGCGGACAGTTTTACTAGAAATATGGAAAAGGGCCTGATAGAAGTGGCTCCTCTGGCCTATATGAGAGGGCGGACCCTGGACAATGCATATATTATACTGGATGAGGCACAGAATACAACGCCGGCGCAGATGAAAATGTTCCTGACCCGTATCGGATTTGGTTCGAAGGTAGTCGTGACCGGTGATGCTTCGCAGAAGGATTTGGCGCCGGGGACGGCATCGGGGCTGGATGTGGCGGCAAAGGTGCTGGCGAAAATCGAGGATATCGCTTTCTGCCAGCTGACCAGTAAGGATGTGGTAAGGCATCCGCTGGTGCAGAAAATCGTTAAGGCATACGAAGACTATGAGAAGGCGGATGAACGCAGACAGACGAAAGCAAAAGGCGGCAGGGAGAAGAGACGGTCATGACTTGTTATGTAGAAAACGAAACGGAAAGGGTGTTTTCTTTTTCCGTAGAAGAGACAGTAAAGGATGTGGCGGAGACGGTGCTTGACAGTGAACAGTGTCCCTATGAGGCCATAGTGAATGTACTGCTTACGGACAATGGAGGAATCAGGGAGTTTAACAGACTCTACCGGAATATCGACCGGGAGACGGATGTGCTTTCTTTTCCGAATATCGAATACGAAGAGCCGGCGGATTTTAACCATGCGGAGGAAGCGGAGGCGGATTGTTTTGACCCCGACAGCGGGGAACTGGTTTTAGGCGATATCATTGTTTCGGTGGACAAGGTAGAGGAACAGGCACGAAGCTACGGGCACAGTGAGCTGCGGGAATTTGCTTTCCTGATTGCGCACAGTATGCTGCATCTGTGCGGCTATGACCATATGGAGGAAGCGGAAGCTGCCGTAATGGAAGAAAAGCAGGAGAAAGTACTGGAGGCATTGGGAATTACGAGAAACAGATAAGGCATCCGCAGAGGTTAGGATTGCATCAGGGCGGAATACGGTTGAAAAAAAGCAAAAGGAACAGGGATAAAATGAGGCAGGAAACGAAAGCAAAGAGAGGCGGCAGGGGTAAGAGACGGGAATGGATGGTGAATGTAGGTTTAATTGCCTATATCATCGGACTTGTTCTCCGTATACCTTTAAGCCGCATGATAGGGGATAAAGGCATTGGGTTTTATGCAGGCGCCATGGAACTGTATGCAGTGGTCAGCATCTTATTTTCTTATGGGATAGCGCGGGCGTTGACGGCACAGATAAAGTACAGGGTCAGAAGGGAAATGTTCAGAAGCGCGAAGAGAGTGTACCGGGATGTCATGATTATGACGCTAGTACTCGGCGCGCTGTTTATGGCAGGGGCTGCTGTTTTTTCGGAATTCATAGCTGGTACCCTGCTGTTGGAGCCCAGAGGATATCTGGCAGTGATTGCAGCGGCTCCGGCTGTTTTCCTTTCTTCGTTGATGGGAGTCATGCGGGGATATTTTCAGGGCATGGGCGCCATGCTTCCTGCGGTGCATTCCCGTCTGTTAGAGAAAATCATACAGTTTGGCGCCAGCCTGCTGCTTGGGGCGGCATTTTATTCATTTGGGGAGAAAGTGGCCGCACTGCGCAAGACTCCGGAGTTTGCTGCGGCTTACGGGGCGATGGGAGCGGCGCTTGGATGGTCGGTGGCCTGTCTGTTCGGCGTTCTCCATCTGGTATTCATCCGTATGGTTTATGCGGGGACTTTTAAGCAGCAGCTGATGCGGGATAATTCCAGGTATGCGGAACCTAACCTGCAGGTTTTCCTGACTTTTTTTCAGACTGCTCTGCCCTATATGCTCTGTGCTCTGCTTTATAATATGAATTATCTGGTGGATCAGAGAATCTTTAACTATGCCATGAATGTAAAAGAAAAGGGAAGCATCAGGGTTGCGCATTGGGGCGTATACTATGGAAAATACAGCGTAGTCATCGGAATTGCCGCTGTTTTATGCGCTTATGCAGGCGCAATGGGGGCTCCGAGAATCGTACAGCTGCAGGAAAAACAGGAAAACAGGGAGGCACAGTTTCGGTTCGGCAATCTGCTGCATTATCTGGCAATCCTCACGGTACCATGCGCCATATGGCTGGCGGTACTGGCGGAACCGATTGTTGGTATCTTTTTTACCGGAGATACGGAAACCGCTGTATCATTGATTCAGGCAGGTTCCGCTGTGGTGGTATTGTTTCCGTTTGCTTATTTGTTCATGAATATCATGCAGCGTATCCGGAACCACCGGATTATTATTTTCGGCGGGCTGGCGGCATTTCTCCTGCACCTGCTGTTTCTGATTATTCTGGTTTCCGCTACCGGTATGGGAATACATGCCGTGGCCTGCGGTATGATTGTGTTTTGGCTGGCGGTCTGTGTGGCAGGTTTTATCGGTGTGAAAGGATATTTATCTTATATGCCTGACTGGATACGTTCCTTTGCCATTCCGGCCGTATGTGCGGGAGTTTCCGGTCTGGTGGCTATGTTCCTGTGCAGACTGCTGATTGGTTTGGTCGGGAATATACTGACTTTGGTCATCTGCCTTGTCTTGTGTCTTGTGATTTATAACGTACTGCTCGTTCTGTTAAAGGGGGTAAGGGAAGACGAATTAAGGGAGATGCCGGGAGGAACGATTCTCCTGCGTCTGTGGGAGAGAGTACATTTAATTTAGAAAATCGAATAAAATCGGAAAAATCCGCTGATACTGTTAGTGGCGCAAAGAAGAAAGCAAGTGGTGCAAGAAACAGCGCAGAAATGGGGAAACCTATGAAGATAGCCAAACGTATCAGCGTTTTTTTTATTATTCCGGTGGGAATGTATTCTTTGGGATTTTACTCCCATATGAAGTTGGAAGAAGAATTTTATCCCGGCAGATACCGGACGGTGCAGGTAGAAGAAGTCAGTCCGGCTGTGCAGCCTGAGGAGACGGTCAGCGTACAGCCGCAGGTCATTACGGCCTCCGCAGAGGACAATCCGGTTATCAGTGCGGATACCCAGTATATCATACAGGAAGTGGATTTAAAAAAAGATACTTCCGTAGAGACACAATGGAAAGTGCCGGATAAATATATAGGAATGGACCGGAAAAGCTTTATCAGAGAGATGGAACTATATCAGCAGTCTCCTTCCTTAAAGGACCAGGAGCTGGGCTTCGTGAGCGTGGAAGTGATATCCTTTTCCAAAGCGCGGGTAGTGATAAGGAAAAACTATATGTTCCGGGAGGCGTACAGCAGTTTTTATCTGGTGAATGAGAAGAACTATGTGGTGGTATACTGCGACGACCTGAAAACCATATACATGAATACAAACATTACGCTGGATTCGCTTCCGGATAATCTGAAGCAGGAGATTATTCAGAATAAATATATCGCCACGGAGGAGGAACTGTATAATTTTCTGGAGTCCTATTCCAGTTGAGGGGCAGATGTGTGAATGGGATGCACAGGATATGGGATAGTGGTCTTGCGGAAGCGCGTCCGCAAGACCACTATCCCATCCGCTATGCGTCCGGTCTGCACCACACACAATTATTCCGCATGTGCATTGAAGGAACGCTTGATGTGTGATATGATAGGGAAGCATGGAAAACGGGCGGGAGAGTGCGGAACGGAGGGAAAGTCTGGTGAGAAGGGTAGCAGTAATCGGAGGCGGTGCGGCAGGGATGATGGCGGCAGTTACGGCAGCAGAGTTCGGCGCAGCGGTAACTTTGTATGAAAAAAATGACCGGGTAGGTAAGAAGATACTGGCTACAGGGAATGGAAAGTGTAATTTTTCCAATCGGGATTTTTCGGTGGACTGTTATTACGGAAACGGTTTGGAAGGTGCGGATGTACATAAGCTGGAACGGCTGTTCCGGCAGTTTTCAGTGGGAGATGCGGTGGATTTTTTCAAAGAGGCGGGAATGCTGGTGAAGGAAAAGAACGGCGGTCTTTATCCGTGGTCGGAACAGGCTTCCACGGTGCTGGATATTCTGAGGGCGGAACTGGACAGGCGGAAGGTAGAAGTACGGGTTTCGGAAGGAACCGAGAGTATTTGGATGGGAAAAGGGGCGGAAACAGGATTGTTCCGTCCGGAACCTTTTGGAAGCAGCAGCGGCGGTTATCATGCTGTGGTTATTGCCTGCGGCGGCTGTGCGGCGGCTAAAACGGGGTCGGACGGGGATGGATATAAACTGGCAAAGAAGCTGGGACACCGGATTGTTCCTACGGTTCCGGCGCTTGTGCAGCTGCGGTGCAGCGATGGTTTTTTTAAGATAGTAACGGGGGTCAGATGTGAAGCAGGAGTGACGCTGTATACCGGAGCGGGAGATGCGGGAAAAGAAAACGGCAAAGACAGGGAAAAGGGAATGGAAAGCGGCAGGAGAGGGAAAGGGTCCGGCATAGGTGTCCGGATACAGGAGGAAATCGGGGAACTGCAGTTTACCGATTACGGAATATCCGGCATTCCGGTTTTCCAGTTAAGCCGTCAGGCGGCATACCTGTTAATGGAAAAAAAGAGTGCGGATGTATGGATTGATTTTTTTCCGCGTATGGAACGGCGGGAATTTGAGGAAATGTGCGAGCAGCGTCTGTGCCGCAGGCAGGGAAAAACCGTAGAGGGATTTTTACTGGGGATGGCGAATAAGAAAATCAATCTGCTGCTGTTAAAACAGGCGGGATTTAAGCCGGAGGAACAGGCGGACGCGGCAGGGATTAAGAGATTGAAGAAGCTGTTGTATTCCTATCGGGGACTGCAGGTGCATGTATCTGCGGCCAATTCCTTTGAGCACGCGCAGGTGACGGCGGGAGGAGTGGATATGGCGGAGGTGTCGGACTGTCTTTCCTCTTTGAAGGTGCCGGGCGTGTATTTTGCGGGTGAGGTATTGGATGTGGACGGCAGGTGCGGAGGATATAACCTTCAGTGGGCGTGGACGAGCGGTTATGTTGCAGGGAGGAGCGCGGCGTTAGGAGACGTAATATGATTCGGATTAGTCAGATAAAATTGAAACCGGGCCAGGGGCCGGAGGAATTGGAGAAAAAAATCAGAAAGCTGCTCAGAGTGCCGGAAAAGACGGATTTCCGGTGGCAGATAGTGAAAAGTTCTGTTGATGCACGGAAAAAACCGGAGATTTATATCAGTTATACGGTAGAGGTGACGGGTCTGGAGGAACGGACGGTTATGAAACGATGCAGAGACAAGTCGGTCAGTGTTGAAAAACCGGTCTGTTATCGTTTCCCGCCATATGGCAGAGAGAAACTGAACAGGCGTCCGGTCGTGGTCGGAACCGGGCCGGCAGGATTGTTCTGCGGGTATATGCTGGCGCTTCACGGATACCGGCCGATTCTGTTGGAACGGGGACAGCGGGCAGAGGAACGGTGCCGGACGGTAGAGGCTTTTTGGAAAGACGGCGTGCTGGATACGGAATGCAATGTGCAGTTCGGCGAAGGCGGTGCAGGAACTTTTTCTGATGGAAAGCTGAATACGCTCGTAAAGGATAAGGAGGGACGGAACAGGGAAGTGCTCCGGATTCTGGTTGAGGCAGGGGCGCCGGAGAATATTCTGTATGAAGGAAAGCCGCATATCGGAACGGATATTCTGGTGAAGGTGGTGAGCCATATGCGCCGGACCATTCTTGCCCATGGCGGTGAGGTGAGATTTGGGACGAAAATGACAAAACTGCGGATGGAAAACGGAAAGATAACCGGAGTCCTGACGGAGAAGACATCTCATACGGACATCATAAAAAAAGATATTATAAAAAAAGATATCATAAAAACAGATATCATAGAAACAGATGTCATAGAAACAGACATTGTCGTGCTTGCCATCGGGCACAGCGCACGGGATACGTTTCAGATGCTGTACGACAGCCGGATACCGATGGAAGCAAAGGCTTTTGCAGTGGGCCTGCGTGTGGAACATCCGCAGAAACTGATTAATGGTTCGCAGTATGGAACTGAAGCACCGGAATTCCTTCCGCCGGCGTCCTATAAGCTAACGGCGCAGACAAAGGGAGGGCGCGGTGTTTATTCGTTCTGTATGTGTCCGGGAGGCTATGTTGTGAACGCTTCCTCGGAGGCAGGCAGACTGGCGGTCAACGGTATGAGTTACAGCGGGCGGAACGGGGAGAATGCCAACAGTGCGGTAGTGGTATCCGTGACACCGCAGGATTACGGAAGCAGCCATCCGTTAGGCGGACTGGCTTTTCAGCGCAGACTGGAAGAGAAAGCCTATGAAGTAGGAGGCGGAAAGGTTCCGGTGGAGCGTTACGGAGATTTCAGGAAAGCAGTGGCAGGACAAGAGTCTGGAGAAATGAAGCCGGGTACCGATGAATGGAATGCAAAGGTTTATTTGCCTCAGATAAAGGGAGAATGGCAGTTTGCATCTGTCCATGATATTTTGCCGGAGGAACTGAACCGTGCATTTTTAGAGGGGATGGAAGCTTTCGGGAGAATGATAGACGGGTTCGCATCGGAACAGGTTTTCCTTTCGGGAGTCGAAAGCAGGACGTCTTCTCCGGTAAGAATCCACAGAGACGCTTCGGGACAGTCGGAGGTAAAAGGTCTATATCCCTGCGGGGAAGGAGCGGGATATGCCGGAGGCATTACCTCGGCGGCGATGGACGGAATACGGATTGCGGAGCTGATTGCAGAAAAATATATGCCGCTACGGGAAGATGGGGATGTGTCGGAAAACAAAATGGCACGGGAGAATAAATCGATACAGGAAAAGAAAATAGTGTCGGAAAACAGAGCTGTACGGAAGAAAGAAGTGCCGGAGAACAGAACGGTACGGAAAGAAACAGTGCCGGAAAACAGAGCGGTACGGAAAGAAACAGTGCCGGAAAACAGTGCGGTACGGAAGAAAGCAGTGCCGGAAAACAGAACGGTACGGAAGAAAACAGGACAGGAAAGCGGGGCAGGGAATGGAAGCGGAAAGAAAGACAATAGATAAGCGGGGACAGGAATTCAGAGAATTGCTGAAGAATAAAAAAAGGATTGTGGTTAAGATTGGTTCTTCCTCCCTTCAGCATCCGGAGACGGGGGATTTGGATTATACGAAGCTGGATGTTCTTGTAAGGGAGTTGTGTGATATGAGGAACCGGGGCAAGGATGTGGTATTAGTGACATCGGGAGCCATCGCGGTAGGAAAGAAAGCGGTACATATTAAGGATATCCGGCATCCGGGGGACAGTCCGATTGCGGTCAAGCAGGCGTGTGCGGCGGTAGGACAGGCGAGGCTGATGATGACGTACCAGAAAATTTTTGCCGAATATAATCAGGTGGCGGCGCAGATACTGATGACGAAGAATACCATTGTAGACAATCTGAACCGGTATAATGCGCATAATACATTTTCTGAGCTGTTCAAACTCGGGGTCATTCCCATTGTCAATGAGAATGATACGGTTGCCACCTATGAAATCGAATTCGGCGATAATGACAGCCTGTCAGCCATCGTAGCGGCGCTGGTGGAGGCGGACCTTCTGATACTGCTTTCCGATATCGACGGATTGTATACGGACGATCCGAGGCAGAACGAAAAGGCCGAGTTCATTGAAGTGGTGGAGGAACTGAATGACGAACTGATGGGAATGGGAAAATCCTCTACGGGGAGCGATGTGGGGACCGGGGGGATGAATACCAAGCTGATTGCCGCGAAAATAGCCACCAGTTCCAACATTGATATGGTTATAGCCAACAGCAGGGATATTAAAGTACTGCACCGTATTTTGGACGGACAGAACATAGGGACTTTGTTTGTGGGCAATCAGAAGACCTACTTTGATTTACCGGAATTTGTGGAAAAAATGCATGAAAGCTGATAGATTGGAAGGAATAAAGAGCCATGAGTGAAGGAGGCGGAATATGGCTGATTTAGATAGTAAAATCAAACGGATTAACGAATTGTACCGGAAATCCCAGGCAGAGGGACTGAATGAAGCGGAGAAGAAAGAGCAGGCGGCGCTGCGCAGTGAATATATAGCCAACATAAGGGCGAATCTGCGCGGGCAGTTAGACAACATCGACATTCAGGAAAAGGACGGAACGATTACCAATCTGGGAGAAAAGCATGGAAACAAAGGCACTCATTAGAAAGCGGGTACTGGAAATGCGGGATGGGATTCCCGTGGGTGAACGCAGGGAGAAAAGCCATAGGATTGCCGAAAAGGTAATGCAGCATCCGGCTTATCTGGAAGCCGGATGCCTGTTGGTTTATGTGGGTTATAGAAGTGAAGTGGACACGCTGGAGCTGATAGAACATGCACTGAAATCGGGAAAAAAGGTATATTGTCCGAAAGTTTGCGGCAGGGAGATGGATTTTTACCGCATTGTTTCCCTGGATGATTTAGAAGAGGGGTATAAGGGCATACGGGAACCCGGAACGTGTGACGGGGAAATGCTTTTCCATGCAGGGGCAGGGCAGGAGAAAAGCCTTATGCTTATGCCGGGAAGTGTTTTTGACAGAGAACGGAACCGCATTGGTTATGGCGGAGGATATTACGACCGTTATTTGGAACGGGAGACAGGGTTTACTGTCATGGCAGTATGTTTTGATATACAGGTACAGGAAAAAATCCCATCCGATATACACGACCGGAAACCAGATATGATATTGACGGAATGTCATACATATGAAAGAGACAGGGAGGGAAGAACCTTTTAAGGATTCTTTCCTCCCTGTGTGCTGCTCAGGTAAGACAGGTATTTAATCAGTTCCTGTCTGCCGTTCTTATTTAGCTGGCCGAGATTAATCAGTACTTCTTTTAAGGAAACGCCCTGAATGAACCTTGCGTTTAAATCATAGGAACCGGCAGATGTCGGTTCCATGCCGAGTATGAAATCTGTACTGACCTGATATAGTTTGGCAAGGTTTACAACATGGCGGGAGGGGAGTTCCCTTTTATCCAGTTCATAATAGGAATAAGCCTGCTGGGAAATGCCCAGATAATCGGCTACCTGCCGCTGTTTATAATGGTTTTCTTCCCTCAGATTTTTGATTCGGTCATGTATGTCTGTCAAGATATTACCTCCTACTGCAATCCGTTGTGCAATTTTATGCTTAAATAATATCACACAACGTGAAATGGTTTGTTAAAAATCACAAATATATGTGAATATTTTTTGCAAACCAAATAAAGTTGTCTGTTGTAATAAGGTAACAGTCACTGTATTTGGGCTTGATAAAAACAGGAATTTTATATATAATTTGATGAAACGGCATTATGACAGGTAAAGGAGAAAACGGATGGATAAGATAAACCTGGATGATATGGGACAACGGGCATCAGTGGCAAAGTATGAGCTGCAGAAATTGTCTGCGGATGCGAAAAATGAGGTGCTGCGGGCGGTAGCAGGACAGCTTGTGAAGGATACGGAAGATATTTTGCGGGAGAATGGCAGGGATATCCGTAAGGGAGAAGAAAACGGGATGCATCCCGGAATGGTAGACCGGCTCCGGCTGACGGAAGACCGGATAAAAGCAATGGCGGAAGGATTGTGCCAGATTGCAGAACTGGAGGACCCGGTAGGGGAGGTATTAGAGACTTTTGAGCGCCCGAACGGTCTTCGTATCCAAAAGCGGAGGGTTCCTTTGGGAGTGATTGGGATTATCTATGAGTCACGTCCGAATGTGACAGCGGATGCGTTCGGGCTTTGTTTTAAGGCGGGAAATGCCGTGATTTTAAAAGGGGGCAGCGATGCGCTTCTCTCGAATATGGCGGTGACGGCTTCTATACGGAAGGCGCTGGAGAACTGCAGGGTCAGTGCGGATGCGATACAGTTAATCGAAAGCACGGACAGAGAAGTGGCGTCCCGTTTTATGAAGCTGAACCGGTATGTGGATGTGCTGATTCCCCGCGGAGGCGCCGGACTGATACGCAGCGTGGTGGAGAACAGTACGATTCCGGTAATCGAAACGGGAACCGGAAACTGTCATATTTACGTGGATGAGTATGCGGATTTGGAGAAAGCATTGCCGATTATCCTGAATGCAAAGACGCAGCGTATCGGTGTGTGCAATGCCTGTGAATCATTGGTGATTCATGAAGCGGTGAAAGACCGTTTCCTTCCCCGTCTGGCAGAAGCATTGAAGGAAGCGGATGTGGAGATGCGTGGGGATGAGCAGGTATGTGCGGTAATCAGCGATGCACTGGCAGCAACGGAGGAAGACTATGGGAAGGAATATCTCGATTATATATTGTCCATGAAAGTGGTTGGCAGTATCGGAGAAGCCATTTCCCATATTAACAAATATAATACAAAACATTCGGAAGCAATCATTACGGAGAAGAAGGAGAATGCGGAGATGTTTCTGAATGAGGTGGATGCTGCCTGCGTCTATGTCAATGCTTCCACGCGTTTTACGGATGGGTTTGAGTTCGGTTTCGGTGCGGAAATCGGAATCAGCACACAGAAACTCCATGCAAGGGGACCTATGGGCTTGAAGGAACTGACTTCTTATAAATATACCATTGAAGGGACGGGGCAGGTGCGGCCTTAGCTATGGTTGAACAACATTGACAGTGGGATATATTTCCGTTAATATTAAATGAACCAATGAAAAGATTAGATCATGGAGGTGATTTTGTATGCCGGATATTAGTGAAATTCAGAAAGCTGTCATCCCTATTGCACATTCCTATGGAGTAAAGCGGTTGTATCTGTTTGGTTCATATGCAAAAGGTACGGCAAACGAGAAAAGTGATGTAGATTTACTTGTGGAAAAAGGGAAGCCGATGTCTTTGCTGAAACTGTCCGGGATGCGTCAGAGAGTTCAGGAGGCATTGAACCTTTCAGTCGATTTGGTTACTACGTCAGGGATTGAGGATGACTTCAGAAAAGAAATAGCTGGAACGGAGATATTATTATATGAGGAGTAAAGATATAGTTATCCTTAAAAAGATTTTGGTTTATTGCAGGCAGCTAGATGAAGCGTGTGATATGTTTGATAATGATTATAATAATTTTGTAGGTAATTCAGTTTTTCAAAATGCCTGTTGTATGTGTATTTTGCAGATAGGGGAGTTATGTAAAGTAATATCGGAAGAATTAAGAATGCAGGAGAAAGCTGTTCCGTGGAAAGAATGGTGTGGAATCAGGGATATTTTCGCGCATCAGTATTCAAATTTAGACTGTCAGTCAGCGTGGGATACTATACAGCATGATTTCCCGGAATTAAAAACAGAAATAGATAGAATCTTAAAGGGGACTGAAGAATAGCATTGAAATGATTATAGAGACGGGCAGGGAGAAAATCTCCCCAGCCCGCTTATTTTGATTTCACTTCTTTCCAAAGGTCATTATATAACTGGTCGGCGTCCTCGCCCAGATACCGGAAGGTTTCCAAACCGGAATATTGTGACAAATCCGGAAAGGCAATGGGAGAGTTACGGATATCGTCTTCCTCAATCAGTTCTCTTGCGGCATCGTTAGGCGTAGAGTAGGTAATAAATTCAAAATTCATAAGAGCGATGTCGGGGCGGCACATGAAGTTGATGAACTTCTCCGCATTTTCCTTATTCGGGGCATTTTTGGTAACGACCCAGGAGTCAATCCATACATTCGTGCCCTCTTTTGGAATCACATATTCCAGGTCCGGATTTTCGCGCTGGGTGTAAATGGCTTCCCCGGAGTATATGACGCCGATAGCGGCTTCGTTGCCAATCATCTTGTCGCGCACCTGGTCAACCACATAAGCCTGTACCAGAGGTTTCTGTTCGATTAGAAAATTTTTGGCGGTTTCCAGTTCCGCGGCATCCGTGGAATTCATGGAATAACCGTTTAATTTCAGCCCCACCATGAAAGCGTCGCGGACAGAATCCTGCATCAGAATGTTATCCGCATATGCTTCATCCCAGAGGATGCTCCAACTGTCAACCGGTTCATTTACCATTGTTTTATTATAGAGGATTCCAACGGTTCCCCAGCAGTAGGGGACGGAATACTTGTTTTCGGGGTCGAATTCTTTGGACTGTTCCCAATACTGGCTGCCGATATTGGCCCTGGCATTGGGAATATTGTCAAAATTTAATTCCGCCAGAAGGTCGTTATCAATCAGTTTCTGAATCATGTAATCAGAAGGACAGATGACGTCATATTCCGTTGCCCCTGCCTCCACTTTCGGGAACATGATTTCGTTTGTCTCAAATTCATCATAGACAACCTTGATACCGGTTTCTTCTTCAAACATTTCCAGGGTTTCGGGGTCTAAATATTCTCCCCAGTTATAGACAATCACTTCCCCGTTCTCACCGGAGGCGTTTCCTCCGCATCCTGTCAGGGAAAACATAGAAGCGGCGGATACACACGCCGTTGCCAGCAAAGATAGCATGGATAATCGTTTTTTCATTGTATTTCTCCTCACTTTGATTGATTAGTTCTTTTCCTTTGGTGTCCGGTTGACCAGAAACAGAAGCAGCAGCACCGTGACAAAGATGATGGTGGAAAGCGCATACATTTCCGGCTTAATACCTTTCTTTACTTCGGTATAAATTTTCGTGGACAAAGTATCTACTCCGGCGCCCTTGGTGAAATGGGTGATGATGAAATCGTCAAGGGACATGGTAAACGCCATCAGGTAGCCGGACAGTACGCCGGGCAGAATATCAGGGAACACCACTTTGAAAAACGCCCGCAGCGGCGATGCACCCAAATCCATGGCGGCTTCATAAACGCTGGCGTCCACCTGCCTGATACGGGGCATAACGCACAGCATCACATAAGGAATGCAGAACGTAATATGCGAAAGCAGTATGGTCCCAAGTCCGAATTTAAAACCGAAGCTGATAAATAAGAGCATCAGCGAAATTCCCGTTACAATGTCCGCATTCAGCATGGGGATGTTGGTAATGCCCATGATGACGGCACGCTTCTTCCGGCCCATCCGGTTGATGGCGATACAGGCGACCGTGCCGATGATTACGGCAGCGAGTGAAGCGACAAAAGCAATCAGCAGCGTGTTCCAAAGTGCCTGCATGATTTCACGGTTGTCAAAAAGGGCGGCATACCATTTCAGACTGAAGCCGTCCCATTTCGCTCTCGTCCGGCTGGCATTGAAAGACAGCATGATAAGGGTCAGGATAGGGGCATATAAAAAGAGGAAAATCAGCCCGATATAAATTTTCTGCGCAGTTGTCTTAAACGGCATACGTTTCGTCTTATGATTCATAGCATGTTTCCCTCCCCGTTTTTATCGAAGACGGCGGAAATAATCATATTGAAGATGATGAATACCATCAATACAATGGACAGACCGCTTCCCAGATGCCAGTTGCCCGCCTGGGTAAATTCTTCTTCAATGACATTGCCGATTAAAAGTATCTTGCTTCCGCCCAGCAGCTTGCTGATGACAAAGGTGGTAAGCGCCGGAACGAATACCATGGTAATGCCGCTGATGACGCCGGGAACGGTGAGGGGAAAGATGATTTTGAAGAAGGTCTGTATCACGTTAGCCCCTAAATCCCGTGCCGCGTTTACTACATTCGGGTCGATTTTGACCAGCGAATTGTAAATGGGCAGTACCATGAAAGGAAGAAAATTGTATACCATGCCGAGGATGATGGCGGCAGGCGTATTAATAATATTTAATGCCGGCAGATGGAAAAACTGCAGGATTATGTTGATAACTCCCGTTTTTTCCAAAAGGGTCTGCCATGCCAGTGTCCGCAGCAGGAAATTCATCCACATGGGCAGAATGAAAATCAGTACGATAAAGCTGTGCTGGTTCACATTCATATTTGCAAGAATCATGGCAAGCGGATATGCCAGAAGGAAGCATATGAATGTGCTGACTAAAGACAGCCCGATGGAGAGCCACAGAGCTTTGGCATGTTCCGCACTCATGATGGCAGTGACATTTTCTATGGTAAAAATTCCCGTTTTGTCCGTCAGCCCGTAGTAAAATACCATGCCCAAAGGCACAAGTATGAAGATGAGCGACCATAGCAGATAGGGTGCGGACAGCAGCTGGCCGGTAAGTTTTTTATTCATTATCTTTTGAACCCTTATATCTTTTTTATCCTTCAATGGCTGCAGCCTCCTCATCTTCGGATTCTGGTTTGTTCATAATCTGGATATTGAACGGGTTGACACGGATGCCCACCTCCGTACCAACCGGAAACATTTGTGTGGAATGCACCAGCCACTCAAAACCATTTGCCATAACTTCCATTTCATAATGAACCCCTTTAAAAATAAGATGGGAAACCACACCCTGTATGGTGCCTTCCTCCGGTTTCACCAATTCCACGTCTTCGGGACGGATGACCACATCCACAGGCTTGTTGGTTCCAAATCCGGTATCCACGCAGGCGAATTTCGCTCCAAGAACCGATACCAGCTTATCCTCTATCATCAGTGAGTCAATGATATTGCTGTCTCCGATAAAGTCGGCGACAAAGGCGTTTTCCGGCTCGTTGTATATAGTTTCCGGCGTGCCGATCTGCTGGATGTAGCCCTGGTTCATCACGACAATGGTGTCAGACATGGTAAGCGCTTCCTCCTGGTCGTGGGTAACATAAATAAACGTAATGCCCAGTTCGTTTTTAAGACGTATGAGTTCATACTGCATATCCTGACGCAGTTTTAAGTCCAGGGCGCCTAAAGGTTCGTCTAACAGAAGTACCTTGGGTTCGTTTACAATCGCCCTTGCGATGGCGATACGCTGCTGCTGGCCGCCGCTTAAGGAGTCGGGCATACGTTTTTCGTAGCCTTCCAGATTGACCAGCTTCAGGGCGTATTTGATTTTATCATCTATGTAACTTTGGGGTTTATTTTTTATTTTCAAACCGAAAGCAATGTTTTCCGCAATGTTCATATGGGTAAAGAGAGCATATTTCTGGAAAACCGTATTAAGCTGCCGTCTGTTGGGCGGGAGAGAGGTAATGTCCTGTCCGTCAAAGACCACGCGCCCCTTGTCTGGCGTGACAAAGCCGCCTAAGATGCGCAGCGTCGTGGTTTTGCCGCAGCCGCTTGGCCCTAAGAGGGTCAGAAATTCATTTTCGTGAATGCTCAGGTTCAGTTCATCCAGTACTAATTCACCGTCAAAGGATTTGGAAATATCAATTAAACTAATCAGTTCTTTCTGCATGGCAGCGACCTCCGGTATATGTATCATACGTGTTGTGTCTTTTTGTTTTATGTTTGTATTTTATGGGTTTTATGGAATAAAAGTAAGTTAAAAACTTGGCGGTGTGCTGACCCATAGGATAACAGCCCCTGTTTTACTGTTTGCCGTAATATAGTGGGTCGTATCGGGACGGAAGTAGAAAGATTCGCCTTTCTTTGCCCGTACTTTCCGTTTTCCGAGTTCTATGGTGATGCTTCCCGACAGTACGTAGCCGAATTCTTCCCCTTCGTGGGGATTGTCGGGATAGGTGGAACCGCCCGGCTTCAATGTAAGGCGGATAGGTTCCATCAGATTTTTCTGGGCATTGGGGATAATCCATTCTATGGTATTGCCCAGTTCCTCGTCTATTTTTTCAAAGTAGTCCGAATCATGGAAGACAATCTGTTCCTCCTCCATGGTTTCTGAGAAAAATTCCTGTAAATCCGTTCCAAGGCATTGCAGGATATCTACCAGGGTGGCGATGGAGGGAGAGGTGAGATCCCGCTCCAACTGCGAAATAAAGCCTTTGGACAGTTCGCAGCGGTCGGCAAGTTCTTCCTGTGTAAGACTTTTCTGTATTCTTAGTTCCTTCAGACGGTTTCCTATTTCCACATGTACACCCCATTTTTCCGATTGAAATTAAAATCCGATTTATAAACAAGCTAAAATAATAAACTCAAAGTTTACTGATACTAAACAGACGCTGATTCCCATTATACTAGGAGTTATCCGTATGTCAATAGGGAATGACAAAAAAAAATTCTTGTGTTATAATTAAAATATCATTTCAGTCCGGGATTCGGTGCACAGGTCAGAGCCGGAGGCCGGAAATGGTGGAAATATGGTTGTGATGGAGGTAGAATCCGATGGAGAATGGAAAATATGTGGCATATGTCTCAACTTATACGGTAAGCAGGGGGGACAATCATGGAATAAAGATTTATGATGTGGATTTGGAACGGGGGAGATTAACGGAAAAAAACCAGGTAGAGATTACGAATTCCTCTTATGTATCCATTTCCCACAGTATGAAGTTTCTGTATTCCATTACGGACTTTGGCGTGGAGTCCTACAGAATATTGGAAAACGGAGATTTGGAGGTCATTAACCATGCTACCATTAATGGCATGAGGGGATGCTACCTTTCCACGGATTATGAGGATAAATTCCTGTTTGTGGCAGGATACCATGACGGGAAGATTACAGCGCTGCGTCTGCGGGAAGACGGCGGCGTGGGAGAGATTACGGATGAAATCTTCCACAAGGGGCTGGGAAGTATCGCGGAGCGGAATTTCAGACCGCATGTAAACTGTGTAAAAATGACAAGGGACAACAAGTATTTGTGCGCTGCGGATTTGGGTATGGACCATGTGAAGGTATACCGTCTGGACCATGAGAAAGGTACTTTGAAACTGGCAGATGTAATCCGGAGTGAGCAGGAGTCGGCGCCAAGGCATCTGAAATTTTCACAGGACGGGAAATTCCTTTATATTGTCCATGAATTAAAGAATTATATCGATGTGTATACTTATAAGGAAGTGCATAATAATCCGGAGTTTGAGAAGATACAGACGATTTCCACGCTGAACGAATACCATGCCAGCAATTCAGCGGCAAGTGCGCTGAATTTTTCCGACGATTTCAATTATATGGTAAGCTCCAATGCGGGAGATAACAGCGTTGTATTATACAGGATTAATAAGGAAACAGGGCTGTTGGAGAAACTGCTTTGCCTGCCGGTCAGCGGGGATTATCCGAAGGATGCGGCTCTTTTCCCTGATAACCGGCATCTGGTGTCGTTGAACCATGAGTCCAATACCATGACTTTCTTCAATACGGATATGGAGAAGGGGCTGATTGTCATGAGCGGTCCGGAAGTGCATGTGGATCAGCCGAACTGCATTATTTTCCATAAATTAAGGAATGCCTGACAGTTTCGGACGGGCAGTCAACAACCCCGTTGCTTGCAGCGGGGTTGTTGATTCTGTCAGCCGTCTGTTATCATTTCATTCTCCATACATAGTACTTTCCCTTGTGTTTTCAATCAGTTTCAGCAATCTGCTTTGGAACAGTTCAGGATGCTTCTTTTTGAACTGGATGGGATGGTATCAATCCGTACCCGCTGGTATAAGGCGGAAATTTCTGAAAGTTTTCCCGGACAATCGATTCTGTTTTTAAGGCTTTTTCGATATCTGCATCAATGGTAAATCCCTTTGGTGACATATGAGCGCTGTCTATTCAGCCGAAGCACATCGCCTCTTTGACGGCATCTATGCAAGTGGCAGAAATCTATGCTTCAAATTTCCAATCCAACAATAGGTTGAAACCATTCAAAAATATGCAACCAGCAATTGCGGGATTGGAACGTACAGGTAGATTGATTATCCACAATTAGTGGAACTGTATGATGAAATAACGTATTCTCTATAGGCGGCGGTCTGCTATTTCCATAGGAAGGCTGATTCTGATAGAGGAAATTACTTGGAAAGCGGGGAAGTGATTGCCCATGATTTGCCCTCTGTCCATACCCATATCATACAAAAACGTCAATGACTATTAATGATTAATGGTAATTGACCGATATATAAAGTGAAGAAATAAAGTGAAAGGAAGGAAGAGACATGGCAAAGGAAGAGATTACACCGAGCGAATGGCAGATTATGGAAGTCCTTTGGGCGAGCGGCACACCGCTGACATCCTCTGAGGTCTATAAAAGGATGCAGGGGAATGTGGATATGTCGATGAGGATGGTACGGGTGTTAATGAACCGCTTGAACCAAAAAGATATTCTTGGCTATACCGTGGATGAGCATGATTCGAGGGTTTATCACTATTATGTGCTGAAGCAGAAAGAGGAATGCGTGAAGGAGAAAAGCAGGAAGTTTGTGGACAGCTATTTCTCCGGCAGCGGGACAAATGCAATGGCGGCGCTGCTGCAGAGCTTCGCCCTGACGGATGAGCAGATAAAGGAACTGGAGGAGATTCTGGAGAAAAGCAGGGAGCGGGGTACAGAATGGAAATGAAATGGATTTCAAAATAATTTTTTTATCAAGGAGGATAAAATTATGGCAATGGAGATTAACGGGAATTTTCCTGACTATTCAGTCAGGAAGCAGAATTACAGCAGCTATGCGGCACAGAGCATGGCAGGAAACAATGCGGCAAGTAGTGTGAAAAAGAAGGACACAGAAAAAACATCGGAAACAGAAAAAACATCGGAAACAGCAGGGAGCAGTAAGTCAAAAAGTATAGCGGAGTACATGAAAGAATTGGAAAAACTTGCGCCAAGCGTAGAATTCAGGGTTGGAAATTCTTACCAGACAGCAAAAAGTGGTAAAACTTTAACAATCAATCCACAGCTTTTGGAAAAGATGCAGAATGATCCGGAGCAGGCAAAGGAAACGAAGGAGCTGATCAGGGGCGTTGAATCGGCAGCAAAGCTGATGGATGGTATTTATAAGTCAAGTGGCTGGAATGTTGTATATCGGCATAGTTATATAGACGAAAATGGAAAATACTGTGAAATTGCCTGTGTGAGAAATGATTTTATGCTGAACATGAGCGACAAGCTCAGGGAAGAAAGGAAGAAAAATTCTGAAGAACTGATTGAAAAGACGAAAGAAAAGGCAGCAGAAAAGGAAGAAAAAATAGAGGAAGTATTGGAAGAAAAGATAGCTGAATCCAAAGATGGTACGATTTATCTGAACGATACGGATATCCGGACAATTATTGAGGCTGCTCAGGAAGGCGATGCAGGCAAAACAACTGTAAAAGAGCAGGCACAGGTTGGGATGAATCTGGATCTGAAGATATAGGAAAGCAGATGTATTGATGAGGGAGGTTACAGTATGAATATCAGCAGTAATAATATGAAAGGGTTTTCGCAGTATTCTCTTTTGAACAAATTGTTTTCACAAAAGAATGGGAATCAGGCGGGCATAACCGGTCAGACAGGGGCAAATACCATAGGAGGCGTGAAGCATAAGCACAGCAATATGTATTATGATGAAAATGGTA
>CAMXQE010000006.1 GCA_947246015.1 uncultured Lachnospiraceae bacterium
ACAATAAATCTTATCTTTTTTCATTTTATCTATTGACATTTATTAGCTGGACTTTATTGTCTTTACGGCGAAAATGCTTAATTGCTTACCCTTACGGTGTATATATACTAATTTTGGCTGTCAGGTTTATAGTTTTTGGCTGCTTCTTCTAAAAGTTTAAAATCGCAAGATGCATTTGCCAATGCAGAATCCGTACCTGAAATGACTCCATTATATGTATCCTCAGCCATCTTTTTTATATCAGTTAAAAAAATAGATATGTTGATTGAAAGCGTGTTTGAAAACTGCTTTTTGCAAGATGCCATCCCAATTTGTGGGAATGAATTTTCAAACACGCTCTGGGGCATCAGTCAGGAATGGCTGGTGTTTTCCATGGAAAGGGGTATTTTCATGTATCCGGTGAGCGAGGTGTTTCCGCGTGCTGTTCAATACCTCACAGCTCGTCGGTTCTGTTTTGGGGAAAAGAAATCTAATTACTATTTGTGCGTATTGTCGCAGTCTGCTTCTGCATTTCATTCAGTTTCCGGTGAAGCGGTATTGCCATAAATACCGTTATGATTGCGGAAAGCACGTCAGCAACCGGCTCCGCATATAAGATGCCGTTAAGTCCCCAGACCATAGGCAGGAGCAGGATGACAGGGATAAAACAAATCCCCTGCCTGCAAGTTCCGAGGATAAATCCCTCCCTGCCTTTTCCCAAAGTGAGGAACAGAGAAGAATATACAGTATAAAATCCAAAGAGCATAATCGAAATGCCGTTTGCCCTTAAAGATGCTGCTCCAATGCGAATCATCTTGCTATCGCCCTTCGTGAACTTCGAAACGATAGCCGCAGGGAACAGAGCCAGTACCAGACCGAAAACGACGCAGAAAACCGTAGACCAAAGGATGGAAGTCCTTATTGCTTCACGCAGCCGGTCGAACTTTTTCGCTCCGTAACTATACCCTGCAATGGGCTGAAAACCTTTGATAAATCCGAACACGGACAGACTGCCCATTGAGATAAGTCGGGTGACAACGCCCATGTCCGCAATTGCCGAATCACCGTAATCGCCTGCGGCATTGTTGGTTAAGGAAATGGAAACACTGGTTAATATCTGGAATACCAGTGTCGGGATGCCGATTTTAAAAATTTCAGACATGATTTCCTTTGTATAGGTGCAGTCCTTAATCCGAAAATGGAATACGCTTTTCTTCTGCAGGATATAGGTCAGATAAACACAGGTGGAAACTGCTTGCGAGACAGCAGTTGCTATCGCTGCCCCTGCCACGCCTAAATCAAATACATAGATAAACAGCGGGTCTAAAGCGATATTGAGGACAGCTCCCGTCAGCAAGGTACACATGGTTGTCTTTGCAGCGCCCTCGCTTGTCACGATATTATTCATGGTAACATTGAACACATTGAAGATGCAGGAAACAATGTAGAGCCCCGCGTATGTAACAGCATAGGGCAGGATACTGTCGGTTGCCCCTAAAAGTTTCAAAACAGGGTGCAGGAACACCATAGAGATAATAATGATGACCGCCCCGACGGACACGCTGCTGTATAATGCGGTGCTTGCGACCTTATCAGCATTTTCTTTATCGCCCCGACCTAATAATCTGGAAATATAAGAAGCGGCGCCGTTGCCGAACAGCAGACCAAGACCGACAACGACCTGTCCGAGTGGATAGACCACCGAGATTGCTCCCATCTGGCTCTCGCCTAATCCGCCGACAAAATAGGCATCTACAAGATTGTAGAAAGCATTTACCAGCATACCAATCATAGTCGGGATTCCCATTGCTAAAAGTGCTTTTGGAATGGACGCACTGCCGAGCAGCTCCATTTTTTGAAGAGCACGTTTTTCAGCTGCTCTTTTTTGACTGTTCATTGTGATTCTCCTTTCACTCACTATTTAGTATATTGTATAGTACTATAAAATATAGTAATTGCGACGCAGAAGTTATAATACTATAATTTATAGTAGTTGTCAATAGAAAAGGAGGAAATTTGAATGGCGGCCATTGATTTGATTGTATTGGGAATGTTGAAAAAGGAATCTTTGAGTGCATATGATATTCAGAAACTGGTGGAATACCGGAATATCTCGAAATGGGTAAAAATCAGTACACCATCTATTTATAAAAAAGTGCTCCAGCTAGAGGAAAAAGGGCTGATTTTAAGCCATACGGAAAAAGACGGGAAAATGCCCGAAAAGGCAGTATATACGCTGACAGACGCAGGAAAAGAGGAATTTGAAAAGCTGATGCTTGAAATATCCCGCAAGCCAATCAACATATTTTTAGACTTTAATGCCGTTATCGTGAATTTAGAGAGCATGGGAAAGGAGCAGCAGAAAGAATGTCTGGACAACATTGAAAGCAACATGAATGTGCTGAAAATCTATCTGGAGGAAAATATTGCATTGAAAGAGAGTGACCCGGATATTCCCGCTACTGGTATGGCCGTTTTACAGCAGCAGTTTCTTTTGGTACAGGCAATCGAACAATGGATTACAGCGTTAAAAGAAAAATCACGGGGTATTTGATTATGAATGAAATAGAATGGATATTATGTGTGCCCGCTCTGTGGCGTAAAAACCGCCATTTCCCATCATTTTCCATCATTTCCCATCATATTTTTATCATCACATCCACATAAAACTCTGAACCGTTGTCGGAAGCCCGTGCCGAGCCGCCGTACTTTTCCGCAGCGGAAGCGATGGCAGAAATCCCGGTTCCTTTCCCGCTGTGTTTTGTGGAGCGGTAGCCGTCCTTCTCCTTAAGGGTCTTCCCGTCAAAGTTGTTGGTGGAAACGATATACAGGCTGTTGCCATGCCGGATTTCCGTGGTCAGGCAGAAATACCGTTTTCCCGTATGTATGGTGCGGCACCCGTCGATGGCGTTTTCTATCAGATTCCCGAACAGGGAAACCATGTCAGGCTCCGTGACGGGGAGCGGCTCCGGCAGCTCGATACGGTGAAAATGTGACTGCCGCTGCTGCATCCTACGCATACAGCAGTCCCGATGCGGGAACGCAGAATATCATTGCCAGCGGTATCACCCTGAGTGGGGCTGACGCAGACAATAAGTTTTAGAGCGTAAAACAGGCGCCCGTTTACATTTTGATGCTTTTTTTTCATGGAAAATGTGATAAGATGGCAGGAGGTGGAGGAACTGAAATGAAAATTTTAGTGATTGAAGATGATGCGGCCATCTCGGAGCTGATTTGTATGAATCTGGAGGCAGCAGGATATAACGCCCTTCCTGTTTTTGACGGTCTGCAGGCGGAGGATGTGCTGGAAAAGGGAGACTGCCGGGACATTGCGCTCGCATTGGTCGATGTGATGCTGCCGGGAAAGGACGGCTTTGCCCTGATGGAGAATCTGCAAAAGGCGCATGTTCCGGTTATTTATCTGACGGCGAAGGACGATGTGGTTTCCAAAGTACACGGTTTAAAGGCAGGGGCGGAAGATTATATTGTGAAGCCTTTTGAAGTGCTGGAATTATTGGTACGGATGGAAAAAGTACTGCAAAGGACAGGGCGCGGCAGGGAAAAAATACAGATACAGGATGTGGTCATTGACCTGAAAGAACACAGTGTAACAAAGAACGGGATGAGAGTAAACTTAAAACCAATGGAGTATGAGCTGCTTGTGACGCTGGCGAAAAGCAGGAATGTGGCTTTCAGCAGGGAAGAACTGTTAAACAGGCTGTGGGGGACAGACTATGTGGGAGAGACAAGGACTGTCGATGTCCATATCGGCCAGCTTCGCAAGAAACTGGATTTTCATGAGGTAATCCGTACAATTTCCAAAACCGGATACCGGCTGGAGGGGTGAAGGAAGTACAAAAAGTCAGTGCGGAAATGAGGAAAAATGAAACTTTGGAAAAAACTATCGGTGATAACGATGGCGGCGCTTCTTGTAAGTACTGCAATATCAGGAGTGGCCGTTATCTATCATTCGCTTCTTTATAATCAGGAAAAAACCATAGAAAATTATAAGCAGCAGTTAAACGCCGTAACCTATGCCATGGAAAAGGAACTGGATTATGAACCGCTCAGGGGATTTAGTGATACGACGGCAAATGCGTATTATGATTATGTAATCAAAAAATATGACGCTTCTTCGTATATCCTGCTTAAAGAAAATGAGGTGGTCTGCAACAGGACACCGTTTGTGTTAAAAAATCCGTCGGATGACAGATGGAGGACGTCAATGGGTGAGTGCATAATCCAGAAGAAAGGAAGGCAGTATGTTCTGATTGCGGGCAGAAATGTGCCGGTGATGGGAGTGCAGGATTACAGTCTGGTTTTGGTGCGGGATATTTCCTATCTTTATGAGGATATCCGCAGACAGGCTTTTTTTTATTTTGCTGTTTATTTCGGTATGGCGCTGCTTGCTGTGTTTGCGGTTTCTGCCATGACCCGGAAGACGCTCGCCCCTTTGCGTGAATTGCAGCAGGCGGCACAGGATATCAGCGGCGGGATGCTGAGCAGGCGTGCGGGTGTATCGGCACATAATGAAATAGGTGAAGTGGCGGAGGCTTTCAACATTATGGCGGAGCGGATGGAGAGACAGGTGGAGGAATTGTCGTCAGAATCTGAACGGCGCAGGCAGATGCTCGGTTCCCTGACCCATGAAATGAAAACTCCCATGACTTCGATTATGGGTTATGCGGATTCTTTGCTCCATGTCAGGCTGACACAGGTGCAGAAAGAAAGCGCTTTAAGGCATATTTATGACGAATGCGGCAGACTGGGGCGTGTGAACAGCAAGTTGATGAGTCTGATAGGAATGTATGATAACGACAGCATTTCTATGGAGGAGACGTCCATAAAAGATGTATTTGAGGCAGTTGCCGCGTTGGAGGAAAACAATCTGAAAACGAGGAAGATGAAATTGAAATATACATGCCGGATGGAAACACGGTTTATGGATAAAGACCTGATTATCAGTCTGCTGGTGAATTTGGTGGACAATGCGGTCAAGGCAAGTGTGGAAGGTGCATTCATTTATCTGACCGCGCAGGAAAACATCATCTCGGTACGTGACAGCGGCTGCGGGATTCCCGAAAATGAGATTCCGAGAGTGACGGAAGCTTTCTATATGGTGGATAAGGCGCGCAGCAGAAAGGCAGGGGGAAACGGGCTGGGACTGGCGCTTTGCAGTATGATTGCCAGACTGCATGGCGCAGACCTCCGGATTAAGAGCCGGACCGGGGAAGGGACGGAAGTCTCAGTTATCTTTCCGGAGTAGAGCATGTTTGAAAATTGCTTTCTGCAAGATGCTGTCCTAATTTGCGGGCATGAATTTTCGAACACGCTCTGGGAACGGCGGCCGTCTTTTTACGAAATGTTTACACTTTGCTGTATATCTTTTACAGGAAAAAGGGGTAATGTGTAGGAGTCATACACAAAATAGGAAGGAGTAAACAAAGGATGGTTGGAAAGAAAATGAGAAAAGCGTTTTTGTATCTGGCGGTAATGGGAGTTTGTGCCGCTGTGTGCCAGGGCTGCGGAAATATCGTACAGACGGAGGAAGAGCTGGTAATTCCCAAAGAGGAAGGAACGGAAGAACAGACAGACATGGGAGGGGACGGAGCGGAACTGTACGGAGAAGCGCAGGACGGGCCGGCGCGGGGAACGGCGGACAATGTAGCCGCGCAGGTACAGGCGCCGGAACGATACCAGACGGAGAAGAAAGATGGAAATATCATGCTCAGGGCAGATGCGGAGTTCGAGATTCCCGATGTGCCCGGAATTAAGCTGATGAAGGTCGAGGCACGTTTTTTTACGCAGGAGGATTATGATACGGTAAATGCAGCGCTTTTTGACGGCGGGAAACTTTGGGACAGAGATTATGAGGCAATGGCAGAGACACATGGTTTTATTGTGGCGGAGCTGAAAACAAGGATTGAGTTTCTTGAGGAGGTAAAGGCTGGCGGAGTGGACGGCGATGCTCCTTATGGTGATACGGATAAGACGCTGAATCAGCGGATTGCAGAATGCCAGGCGATGCTGGAGACAGTAGAGGCAAAAGGGATGACGGAGTCTATGGAACCGGTGATTAAAGAGATTCCTGCTATTGTAGGGCAGAACGGGGCATCCGGTGACGACTGGTTTCAATTGAGCGGTTTCGTGACGTCAAAGGAGAATGATTACAGTATATACATGCTCAACCATATGGATGATGAATGGCTGTTGACAGAATTTGCCGCAGACAGGCATGATGGAAGAGGTAATTATCAGTATTATGGAAATTCCCTGATTTCCTATGACCAAATGGAGGATGCAAAAGAAAATATTGAGAGTGTGCAGATACAGCCGGAGGAAATGCTTACAAGGGCAAAGGACGCGTTAGAACAGATGGGGATGGAACATTATGCCGTGCAGGGAGGGGAATATTTTGCATGTTATAAAGCGGTAGGAACAGACGAAACAGACGGGAAAACAGAAATTGACAGAATCGGTTATGGCGTTCATGTCATCAGAATGGTAGACGGCGTGCCGGTCAATTATACGCATCAGAATGCGTGCGGTATGCCGGACGATGAATCCGTATGCTGGCCTTTTGAGGAGATGAGGTTCGTTTATGATGAGGATGGCCTGGCTTCGTTTTACTGGTCGGATTCTTACGAAATAGAAGCCTTGTCTTCTGAATATGTATTTTTGCTTCCCTTTTCGGATATCCGGAATATTTTTGAGGAAATGATTATGAAAATGAAAAGGGATATCTTTAACGGGACAGGTGACAGCCTGGAAATGAATATCGATAAAGTATGCCTGAATTATATGAGAATCAGGGAGAAAAATGCTACGGAGGGAACACTGATTCCCGTATGGGATTTTTTCGGTACGCAGACTTACAGAAATAGTAATGGCGAAGTATTTTATATACAGGACAGTGAGTATGACAGTATACTGACAATCAATGCAATGGACGGTACCGTGATAGACCGGAACTTTGGATACTGATACAGGGAACGTCGTATCAGGGATGCAATGTGCGGATGATAAAAACTTGATAAGTAACGACAAATGCGTTACAATAAGAAAAAAGGAGATGACTTGTAATGGAAAAGACCGCTACTTTAAATTTAAGAGTAAATCCGAATGTGAAACAGCGCGCGGAAGATGTGCTGACCCGTCTGGGTATTCCAATGTCGACAGCTATAGATATGTATCTGACTCAGATATCCTTGACAGGAGGGATTCCATTTGCCATAACATTACCGAATACTCCAACGGTACTTAATGCAGATTTGATGACATCAGAGGAAATTCATACAAAATTGCAGGAAGGGTATGATGATGCACAAGCTGGCAGGGTACAGGAGGCGGCTTCTGCATTTGCAAAATTTAAGGAGAATCATCGTATATGAAACGATATGCTGTAAAAATTACAGACAGGGCTTTGGCAGATATGGAAGAAATATATAATTATATTGCAATTCAGTTACAAGCATCTGAAAATGCAATGGGGCAGTATAATCGGATTGCAGAAGCGATTGAAGGGTTAAATGTATATCCTGAAAGAGTAAGGCTTATGGAATCAGAGCCAGAGAGGACAATGGGACTAAGGCAGCTTGTAGTGGATAATTATTCAGTATTTTATATGATTGAAAATGAAGATGTTATTGTGACAAGAGTGCTTTACAGCGCCTCTGATATATCAAAAAGATTATCAGAATCATAAGAAAAACCGGCGGCCGTAACGACCGCCGGTAAAATTGGCGCAAACTAAAATGGTATCTTGCAGAAGGCAGTTTTCAAACACGCTTTAACTGATAGAAACATGGAACATTTGCTGTGATGCCAAATCCTCTCCGTTTGTTAATTTAAGAGCGTTAAAAAAGGCGTTATTTTCTGCATTAGACTGCGCATCGGTCTTTGCTCCGGCTGCCGCAGCGTCTGATGCCGATTTCATGGTATTGCCGGCTTCGCCTAAAATGGAAAACTGGAATGCCCTTGCTCTTTCTTCTTTCTTTTCCAGTTCTTCCAGTGCAGATTGTTTCTTTTCGGTGTTATTTACTTCCTGTTTCCCGTCCTGATTTATTTCTCCCTTCAGAATAGCGATGCCGCCTCTGATTCTGGCGATGACAGTTTCCTGACGGCCTGCCTGCTGTATGGAAGCGTCTGCGGATGCAATGGCGCGTATCTCCTGGTGGGACAGCCCGTTATCCGCCTTGGTGTCTGTGTTTTTCGTCTCTTCTTTAATAATGCCGTCTTCGTTTGTTTCATCGGTCTCATCTGCCTGCTTTTTTCCGGCAGAAATGTCCTGTTTATCGTTCCGGTTCATTTCTCCTTTTAATACAACAACGCCATCGTTGTTGTTGGTTATAACAGTTCCCGAATGGCCTGTTTGCCGGGCAGGAGTATCCGTGGATGAAACGGCAGACGTTTCGTTGTTTTGATTTGAGAGTTTTGTTGTTTTTTCGGCGGTGTCTTTTTCGTTTGCCTCATCTGCCTGTAATTTGGCTGTGGATGTTTCCACATCCGCGGGTTTTTGGTCTTCCTGCAGCTTTGCCATCATGATTTCTTTTTTCTGTGATTTACGGAATTCATCCTGCTGCCGTTTCAATTTTGTATTAAGCCCGGATATTTCTTTCTGAAGCTTTTTCCGCTCATTTGCTTTTTCGTCAACAGAAAGGTCTTCTTTTGAAGACAGTTTCTGCATTTGCTGCTGTATGCCGGTGATTTTATTCTGAATGTTTTTGCTTTTTACATCGGTCTGTCCTGTCATGGCCGTCTGTATGCCTGACATATTGTTCATGGATGTTACGCTTCCAATTCCCATCATATAGTCTCCTTTCCTGCCAGCGAAGAAGTATGAACCATACATTCGCTGATATATTTTCTCACTGCAACTATAATTATTTATATTGTACTATTTTTCGCATACAGAAAGCAAGATTTTTTTGAAAAAAATGGAGAAAAACGTAACAGTGAAACCGCAGGCTGAACTGTTACGGAAAACGGCAATAGCGGCAATCGTTTTTCCATTTTTATAAATAAAGGATGATTTCCCCGGAAAAGAATGCTAAAATGGAAAAAGAAAGGAGTGGAAGTTTCATGCTTAAGACGCTGGGAGCACAGATAAAAGAATTTAAACGGCCCAGCATCGCTACTCCGCTTTTCATGATGTTAGAGGTTATTATGGAAATGATTATTCCGTTAATGATGGCCTCCATTGTGGATGACGGTGTCGGTGCTGGAAATATGACGCATATTTATGTGATGGGGGGATGCATGGTGCTGGCGGCGTGCGTGTCGCTGTCCGCAGGTTTTGCAGGGGGATATTTCGGTGCGAAAGCATCTACGGGGTTTGCCCGTAACTTAAGAGAAGCCATGTTTACCAATATCCAGAGCTTTTCATTTGCCAATATTGATAAATACAGTACGGCGGGGCTTGTGACCCGTTTGACTACGGATGTAACCAATGTGCAGAATGCTTATCAGATGATTTTAAGGATGTGTATCAGGGCGCCGTTTTCTTTAATCTGCGCGATGGCGATGTCCTTTTTCATCAGTCCGAGAGTGGCGCTTATTTATCTGGCGGCAGTGCTGGTTCTGGGCAGCTGTCTGATGGTGATTGTGACCAGAACTATGAAGATATTCCGCAGTATTTTTGAAAAGTACGATGCTTTGAATGCCAGCGTACAGGAAAATGTGTCCGCCATCCGTGTGGTAAAAGCATATGTGCGTGAAGAACATGAGGTAGAGAAGTTCAAGTCGGCAAGCAGGAATGTATATCTTCTTTTTAAAAAGGCAGAAAATGTGCTTGCCCTGAACAGTCCGCTGATGCAGATTACAATATATACCTGCATTCTCTGTATCAGCTATATCGGGGCTAAAATGATTGTAGCGGGAGACATGACAACCGGAGACCTGATGAGCCTGCTGACGTACTGCATGAATATTCTGATGAGTCTGATGATGCTGTCGATGATTTTTGTCATGGTGACAATGAGTATGGCCAGTGCGGAGCGTATCTGTGAGGTAATCAATGAAAAGAGCAGTCTGGCCAATCCGGATAAGCCGAGATATGAGGTGGCGGACGGAAGTATACGTTTTGAACATGTATCTTTTAAATATAATGAAGAAAGTGAGGAACCGGTGCTCTCGGATATCAATCTGGAAATCCGTTCGGGAGAAACCATAGGGATTCTGGGCGGAACCGGCAGCGCCAAGACCAGTCTGGTGAATTTAATCAGCCGTCTGTATGATGTGAGCGGAGGGCGTATCGAAGTGGGCGGTGTGGACGTGCGCGATTATGATATCGAGACGCTGCGCAATGAAGTGTCGGTGGTGCTTCAGAAGAATGTGCTTTTTTCAGGAACGATTCTGGATAATCTGAGGTGGGGTGATGCGGAGGCTTCTGAGGAAGAATGCCGGAGGGCGTGCCGTCTCGCCTGTGCGGATGAGTTTATCGAAAAGATGCCGGAGGGCTATCATACCTACATAGAGCAGGGCGGGACCAATGTTTCCGGAGGGCAGAAGCAGAGGTTGTGTATTGCGAGGGCGCTGTTGAAAAAACCGAAGATACTGATTCTGGATGACAGCACCAGCGCAGTGGATACTGCGACGGATGCAAAAATCCGAAAAGCATTTGCACAGGAAATTCCCGGAACGACTAAGATTATTATAGCACAGCGTATTTCCAGCATTGAACATGCGGACCGTGTCATTGTGATGGAAAACGGCAGGATAGACGCTTATGATACGCCGGAGAATCTGAGGAAGAACAACGAGATATACCGTGATATCCATGAACAGCAGATGTCCGGCGGCGGAGATTTTGACGAGAAAGGAGAAATGTAGGATGCCGGGACCACAGAGAGGACCAAAACCGAAACTGCAGAATCCAATGGGATTGTTCAAACGGCTGATGAAGTTTGTCTTAAAGGACTACTGGGCAGCTGCGGCAATCGTGTTAATCTGCATTGTCGTGACTGTGCTTGCCAGTGTACAGGGAACGATGTTTACAAAGACATTGATTGACGATTATATTGCGCCGCTAATCGGACAGCAGAATCCGGATTTTTCGGGATTAGTGGCTGCCATAACCAGAGTGGCCTGTTTTTATGCGGTAGGCGTCGTGGCCGCTTATGCACAGGCCAGAATCATGGTCGTGATTACACAGGGCATGATGCGGAATTTCAGGGATGCCATGTTCGTGCATATGGAGAGCCTTCCAATCAGTTATTTCGACAGTCATCCCCATGGGGACATTATGTCCCTTTACACCAATGATATCGATACGCTGCGCCAGATGATAAGCCAGTCCATTCCGCAGCTGATTAACAGCGCCATTACGATTGCCAGCGTATTCATTAGTATGGTGATGCTGAGCATACCGCTGACGGTCATTACCATGGTTATGGTAGTCATCATGCTGTTTGCCACCGGTAAGGTGGCCGGGCTTTCCGGCAGTAACTTCGTAGGGCAGCAGCGGGCATTAGGCAATCTGAACGGTTATATCGAAGAAATGATGAACGGGCAGAAAGTGGTGAAGGTGTTCTGCCGGGAGGAAGCCACGTTAGAGGAATTTAAACGCAGGAATGACGAATTGTTTGAAAACGCCAATCTTGCCAACCGCTATGCCAACGTAATGGGGCCTATCAATGCACAGCTTGGAAATATGAGTTATGTGCTGTGCGCGATGGTGGGCGGCGTGCTCGCCCTCAATGGCTGGACGGGACTGACGGTAGGGAAGCTGGCCAGTTTCCTGACTTTTAACAGAAGCTTTAATATGCCGATTAACCAGATTAGTATGCAGTTTAACAGCATTATTATGGCGCTTGCCGGAGCAGAGCGTATATTTAAGTTATTGGACGAGGAGCCGGAGAAGGATGAAGGTTATGTGACACTGGTACATGCGCGGAAAGTGGACGGCAGGCTGGTGGAAGCTAAGGAACGTACCGGGATGTGGGCATGGAAGCATCCTCATAAAGCGGACGGGACAGTAACATATACGGAGCTGAAAGGCGATGTGGTATTCGACGGAGTGGATTTCGGATATGTGCCGGAGAAAATCGTGCTGCATGATGTGAAGCTGTATGCGACGCCGGGGCAGAAGATTGCGTTCGTAGGTTCAACCGGAGCGGGAAAGACGACCATCACGAATCTGATTAACCGCTTTTATGATATCCAGGATGGAAAGATACGGTATGACGGTATCAATATTAATAAGATAAAAAAGGCGGATTTGCGGCGTTCCCTCGGAATCGTGCTCCAGGATACCCATTTATTTACAGGTACGGTCATGGATAATATCCGTTACGGGAAACTGGATGCTACGGAACGGGAGATTTATGCAGCGGCACAGCTGGCCAATGCGCACAGCTTCATTTCCCGCCTGCCGCGGGGCTATTATACCGTGCTGACCGGGGACGGCGGCAATTTAAGCCAGGGGCAGAGACAGTTATTAGCGATTGCAAGGGCGGCGATTGCCGACCCTCCGGTGCTGATTTTGGATGAGGCCACTTCTTCCATCGATACCCGTACGGAAAAAATCGTACAGGATGGCATGGACAGACTGATGAACGGGCGCACTACGTTTGTCATTGCCCACCGTTTGTCAACGGTGCGCAACAGCGACTGTATTATGGTGCTGGAACAGGGGCGGATTATTGAGAGGGGGACTCATGACGAGCTGATTGAACAGAAGGGGAAATATTATCAGCTGTATACGGGAGGCGCGGTGGCGCAGTAAGGCGTCCCGCATTTCCCTGACTGGTCATGAATCGGCAGTATCGTACAATTCTGCCGTATATTTGCCGCCTCCGTGGCTGATGATGCGCAGCGGCTGTAATCCGTAATACGTAACGGCATATCCGTCAGAAGTAAGCGATACGGTAAATGTGGCCATGCCGCCTTTGGTGCACACCTTTTCCTGCTGGGCGCTGATGTAATTTCCGATGGAATAGTAAATAAGCATCTGATGTCCGCTGCTGCTTTGAAGGACTTCATATGGCTGGAGGGTATGGGGGTGGGTGCCGATGACGACATCCGCTTCGCTTTCCAAAAATACCTGCGTCCATTTCTGCTGGAATGCATCGGGCTGTTGTGTATCTTCGGTGCCCCAATGGACGAAGAGGAGGACGAAATCACTGTCCGCTTTTGCCCGGCAGATATCCTGTTGGATTTTTTTCTCATCCTCCAGCAGATGAACCAGGTTGGGATATTCGGCCGGGATACGGATGCCGTTTGTACCGTAGGTATAGTTAAGCAGGGCAAAACGGATGCCGTTTTTTTCAATTATCTCATAGGGCTGATAATCTTTTTCGCCGGTCGTCTGTATTCCAAGGCAGGTTATGTGGCGGGAAGTGAAAAAATCTTTCGTATAGGAAACGCCGTCTGCGCCTTTGTCCAAAGCATGATTGGTTGCGCAGGTTACGACGTCAAATCCGGCGTTTACAATGGCCTGTCCTACACCGTCGGGCGTGCCGAATCTTGGATAACCGCTGTACATGGCAGGATGTTCCGAGAGGGGCGTTTCCTGATTGATGACGGAAATATCACTTTGGGAAATCACATCTTTCAGATTTCCGAACAGGAAACCAAAGGATTTATCATATCGCAGACCGTATTGGTAAATCGGTTCATGAATCAGGTTATCGCCGAATACGGTAAAAGTAACTTCCGTATCTTCTTTCCGGAATCCCCAGGAATCCCATATCCAGCTGTTTACTTTTTGGCCGGAATCGGTCAGGAAAAGGCGGTTTAATGAAGCTTTTCCGGCATTTACGGCTATTTCCGTCACATCCTGGCCAATATAGGAGGACATCCATTTTGGCCGGATTGTTTCCTGTTCATATTCGTAGATGAAAATATGCTGGGACCAGGTCTGTTCGTCCCTGTCTACCCAAAAGGGTTTCTGTGCGCCGTACCGCCCCTTTTTCCAGCAAAGCAGTACCAGTTCGTCTTTTTGGTCGTTGTCGATGTCGCAGGATAGGGCGTCCTGTACTTTAACACCGTTTGGTGAGTTCCAGATGACGGTGTTGTCATAAGTGATACAGACGGATTTCCCGCTTAAAGTAATATGGTATTTGCCGGAACGGTCGGAAAACGTTCCGTCTTTCCAGTGAATCCAACGGGGCAGGAAGGCTCCGCTGTACCACAGAAGGCTGAGGACGGCACAGAGAAGTGTGCATACGGCTGTCAGGAAAAATGCTTTCCGTAAACGTTTATTCCTGTTCATTCCTGTAACGGTAGCTGCCGGTCCAGTCCGGCTGCGGAATTTTTGAGTCATAATGATAATATCCTTCTTCATCTGTCTGCAGTCCCATCATCATCCGCCAGGAGGAGTCGGTCAGCCGGTCATCCGCGGGCCACCGGAACTGATAGAAGGAATAGACGCTTCCGCGTGCAATTTTCAGCTTCCCGTCTACTTTTACCACGGTATAAATCACGGAAGGGCTGCCTGTTGCGGCTTCCAGAACTTCTCCGTCCGGGTCCGTAGCGATATCTACTACGACTGCGGCGGGAAATTCCTGACTGGACACCATATCCGACGGTGCTTCTCCTTTGGCGGCTTCATACCAGAAGTGCTCGATGTTTCCCCCATAGCTTTTGATAAATTCATACTCGTTGTCTGTGAGCGTTTCATCCCGCAGTTCCTTGTTGGAAATGGTGTATAGCTGGTTTGCGATATGGGAAAGGCGGGAGAGGTTTTCCTTATCAGCGCCGCCTAACATACCGTATTGTTCCAGTCCCTGTGCCGTCTGGTCTATGAGAGCGGCGAACCTTGCATATACAAGGGGTTCCGGTTCCACATATCCTCTGTCGTCCAGTTTTTCTTCATCCCATCCGCCCATTTCCGCGATGACCTGCTTTGAGTAGAGGATGGTATCATGTTTCAGTTCCGTGAAGCTTCCGGCAAAGCATTCCAGATTTTTCTTTTGCCATTCCTCATTTTGCATAAACACAGGATACCCTTCCCCTTTGACCGCAAGCAGGGGACGGAGGGTATTCAGCCAGCAGGCATACAGGCTGGCTGACCAGAGCGGGGTGTTTTCCGCCGACAGGCTCTCCCTGAGTTTTTCCATGTTTTCCGTATATCCTTCATAGGAAGCGGCTCCGCTTTCTTCCAGAATCTGCAGTGCAGTATCGCTGCCAAGCGCCGCCGGAACATCCAGCACATCCGGAAGCATCCGTTTGTTTCCGGCACTGTCTGCCTGTACCCTGCTGTAAATTAACTGCTGCATAATGGCGGCATCGATGGTAAACCGCTGTCCCATAAAGCGGAAGCCGGGAATCGTGCTGCTTTCGCCGTCACGGATAGGGACGGAGTTAATCTGAGGGGCGGAAAGGGAAGCAGTCATGGCATGGAACCGTTCAAATGCGTCTTTATTTCCGGCCAGCTCTATGGCTGGGAAATCCTCCCCGTATGCTTCGCGGATGACAGGAGCATATTCGCATACGCCCAAGTCATCGCTCGCACCTGAAAAAAAGGAAGTTACGGAATAGATGGATTCCCATAATCCGCTGCTTTCCGCATCTTCTGATAAAGCCACGGTCATCAGGAGCGCACTCTTGTCCATGTCCGGATTCTCCTGCGTGAAGTGAGTCCTTCCGTACCACATCATAGCCTGAAAATACTGTTCCAGTTTTGCATCGCCTTCATAATAGCCTCTTGGTTTGTATTGTGTATAATCTTCTTCCTCTCCGGTGATTCCTGATTCATGGATGCCGTCAGCAAGGCGGATGCGGTCCAATTCCTCCAGTACCGTGTCTTCCACATAGTCCTTTATCACGGTATTATCGTCCAGCAGTCTGGTTCCTACGGTAAAAAAGGCGACATTACGCATTGCGGCGCTTTCCCATTCGCTGCCTTTCAGACGGTCATACTGGGCGATACTGTTTTCCAGCATGTTCCGGCTTAACCCGGTGAGACGGTCCGACAAATATGTTTTTTCGGTATTTTTCAGTAAATAACTGAAATACAGGTGATAGGTATGCATCATGGAATCCACGGTAACAAAACTGGGAAACTGGGCATACCGGTTCATCTCATAGATTTCAAAAAATTCCCTTCCGGCATCTCCGTATACAACGAATCCGTTCTGTGACAGTTTATCCGCCATTTCCTCTGCCAGATAGAATTGGAACAGGTTATCGATGTTGCTTAAATCGGGTGCAATGGTATAGGACTCCACACACGGCACGACATGCCCGGCATCCGCTGCGTCCGTTTCTGTATCTGCTTTTGTCTCTATGCTACTCTCTATATTACTGATGAGAGACGGCCTTTGTCCGCTCATAAGCGGAGACGGGATATCTGCGGTATCAGCAGGTACAGAGGTATCCTGTTCAGTTGAAACATCGGACGGTGCGGGCTCTTCCTGCCCTGCCTGTTCTGGTACTCCGGGTATGTCCGGCTGGTTCCGAACCGCACATCCGCCCAACAGTCCCGCAATGGTCAAAAAAATTAAAGCGCTGCCTTTTACTTTTATTAACTTTTTCATTACTATTCCCTTTCTTTTCGCTTCCTTCAAAACGCTCCCCGTTGCTGCATTTTCCATTTTTTTCTCATTTTTTCTATTTTATCATATGGCTGATGGAAAGACAACGATGCGGCCGTAAGGAAGCGCAGAAATCGTAACATGATAGCTCCCTCCGTATTAACCTACAGTGTGGAGAGGAAATCCCTTCGGCCGGGGCATCCTTACCTTTCTTTTGTCTTTATTCTTGACTAAAATATGGATAATATTGACGAAAAAAGTCATATATCTTGCCTGAAAATATAGAAAATGTTAAAATGCGCGTAATTAATATGACAAATATGACAAAAAGAGGATGGGAGGCAGCAAAAAATTATGAAAATGCACAAAACATTATCCAAAATTTTGGTCAGCGTGCTGGTACTCGGAGCGTTATGCGGCTGCGGCAGCGGAAATGAGTCGAAAAGAAGAACCATCGGTTCCATAGTGGAAGAAGGGGGAGATGGCACGGCAAAAGCGGAGGGGCCGGTACTCACCCTGACCATAGCTTCCAATCAGACTTCGCAGGACAACCCTTATCATTTTGGATTGCAGACCTTTAAGGAAGTGGCGGAAGAACTTTCCGGGGGGACCATTCAGGTCATATGCAGCGATGGGGATTTGTCGGAGGATGAAGCGGAACTGATAAGTATGCTGGACTCTGGTCAGATTCAGATGGCGGTATGTTCGCCGGGAAATATGTCTTCGGCAGGTGTGTCGGAGGTGAACATGCTTTCCCTTCTGTATCTGTTTGACGGTTTCAGCCATTGGGAAGCCGCTATGGACGGGGAGTTTGGTTCGGCGATGACGGATGTGATTTTACAGAAGACCGGAAATAAATACCGCATTATGGGATACTGGTCGGCAGGCGTGCGGGATTATTATGGGAAGATACCGATTACTTCAGCGGAGGATGTGGCGGAGCTGACCATCCGGACCCAGACTTCCGGCGTGGTTTCAGATTTTTGGACGGGTATCGGCGCCGTGCCGGTGAATGTGGGCTGGGGGGATTTGTATGATGCCCTGAACAAGAATGAAGTGGATTCGGCGGAAAACGATTATACAAACCTGATGCTGAAAGAACACCATACCACACCGAACGGGAAATACATTTGCGAGACGCATCATGATTATACCACCCGTCTGTTTATTATGAACGGTGATTTTTACGACAGCCTGACGGGAGAGCAGAAAAACTGGATTGACACGGCGGCTTTGGCGGCTACTCTTGAAGAGCGTTCCGTGACTTATGAGATGATGGACAGTTCCAAGGAAAGATGCATCTCGGAAGGAGCGGTAGTGACGGATTACAGTAAGATGGACATTGCCAGCTTCAAAGAGCCTGCAGTATTGATTCAGGACAGTTATGCGGATGAGAACGGACTGAGGAACTACCTGGAAATGATTCGCCGTGCGCAATAATCTCACGTTAGGAGGATAAGGTTTTGGCTAAGAATGAAAAGAATGAAAAAAACGTAAAGAAAGCGGAGAATAGTACAGAAGTAAAAAAAGAAAGCCGCATAAAAGAAGAAAGGAAGCAGTTTGCGATAGGGATTAAAGTAAAGCTGATTATCGGCTTTGCAATCCCGTTAATCTGTACGATTATAATTGGTATGGCTTCCTATTCGCTGGCGGAGGAAGGAATGACCGCGAATTATGAGGATTCCATGTCAAAGGCAATGTCCATGGCGGTGGAATATCTGGACTTCGGGTTTGAATCGGCGGTTTCGGAATCGGAACAGCTATACTATAATACGGACCTGGTGCGGTGGGCATCCGGCTCCATCTATAACGAATATACGAGGAAGGAAATCGAAGAAAGCGTATCCGTGGACCTGAATGTAAAGCAGGAGGGAAACGGATTTGTAGCCAATATGTATATCATACCGGGGGACAGTCTGAATCTGGTGTCCACGTATGACGATACGGCAGTTATTCCCGGTTTCTATAAGGAACTGGCAGATAAGGGGGAAGCGGCATGTTTAGGCACGCTGCGCGGCAACTGGGTCGGCTCCCACAGTTATATTGATGAGATGCTGGCGAAGCATTACAGCGGGTATTCGGCGGACAGTTACGCCTGCTCCTATATCCGTCCCATGACGACGAAACGTGCATGTATTGTGGTGGATTACAGCAGTGAGACGATTGCGGATATTCTGCGTGACCTTGGGCTGGGAGAAGGCAGTATGTCGGCATTTGTAACTGCGGATGGAAGGGAACTGCTCCTGCAGGGAGAGGAAGTCGTGAAAGGCGGGGATTTTTCTTTCGTGAACCAGCCTTATTATACGGAGGCCATGGCGGATACGGCGGCAACCATCATCGATTATGTTACATACAACCATCAGGAATATCTGTTCATGGTAAGCAAGAGTTATAAAAACGGCTCGGCTATCTGCGGTATGGTGCCGGTAAGTTATGTGAATGCCGGAGCGGATTCCATTAAGCAGGTAACAATTTTCATTGTAATCCTCTCATGGCTCATTGCGCTTGTAGTCGGAATACTGATTATCGTGGGCATTGCTTCTACAATCCGCCAGATAAGCAGGAAACTGCAGGTGGTGTCCGGCGGGGATTTAACGGTGAGCGTGAATACGAGACGGAGAGATGAATTTAAGATTCTGGTAAAGAGCATTGCGGATATGATACGAAATTCCAGAAACCTGATTGTGCAGGTTTTAAATACGACGGAGAACGTGTCTGCTTCTACTTCCAAACTGTCGGAAGCATCGGAAGTATTGACGAACGTGAGCGACCAGATAGCGGTTGCGGTAGATGAGATGGATAAGGGCCTGAACCAGCAGGCGGCGGATTCACAGGACTGTCTGACGCAGATGGACGAGCTCTCGGAAAGAATCAACAGGGCGGTCAACACGGTGCGGAAGATGGACAGCATCACTTACGATACCAAAGATTTCATAGCGAACGGTATCTCAACGATGGATGAATTGACGGATAAGACAGCGGATACTACGGATATTACGAGAAAGGTGACTTCCAATATTAAGAATCTGGAGGAGAGTCTTTCGGAAGTAGAGCAGTTTGTGGTTATGATTAACGGCATTGCCGAAGAGACGAACCTGCTGGCGCTGAACGCATCCATTGAGGCGGCCAGGGCAGGAGAAGCCGGAAGGGGATTTGCAGTCGTTGCCCAGTCGGTAAGTTCCCTGTCCGACGGTACGATTGAGGCGGCAAAACAGATTCAGGGCGTTATGGACCAGATTAAGAACTATGCCGATGAAACCGTGAAAGTGGCAGGACAGGCGGAGGAAATCGTGTCCAAGCAGTCAGAGACGGTAAACGATACCATCCATGTATTCGGTGATATGAATGAATATCTGGAAAACCTGATTGGAGAGATTACCTCTTTAGAAGGAACTATTGAAAGTATGGAACGTCACAGGAATGACACGATGTCGGCAATCCAGAGTATTTCTTCCGTATCGGAGGAAACGGCGGCGGCTATTTCCATGGTAAACGATTCCCTGAAGAACCAGATTACAATGATTGATAACCTGCATAAGTCTACGATTGAGCTGGAGGACAGGTCAAAGGAACTGACGGAAGCAGTGAATGCGTTTAAGATTTAAAAATACAATTGTTTAGCCCAACCGGCTCCGGCAAGAGAGGAATATATTGCCGGAGCCGGTTGACTTCACAGGGGAAAAACGATAAAATATATTACAGCGGCCGACGGTTCGACAGGTTTTCCGCATATTCGGAAGGAGTAATGCCTGTAATGATTTTGAACTGTCTGGAAAAATAATGGATGGAATTGTAACCAAGATACTCGGCTATTTGGGAAAAATTCAAATCTCCTTTTCGGATGAGCTGCTTGGCGGCATTGATTTTCATCAGGGAAAAGTAGTCAATGATACCGCAGCCGGTATGTTCGGCGAACAGTTTCTGCAGAAATGCGCGGCTGACCAGTTTATCACGGCATATCTGTCCGATGGTCAAATGGTCGGAAAGATGTTCTTCCATGTAATCCAGGATATCGAGGAATAAGTCCTTTTCTTCTTTCAGCTGCTGTGAGCGGAGAGCAGGGACAGACGTGATATCGGTATCGGCATTCCGGATAAGGAGGATGAGCAGAAGCTGTAAACAGTGCAGTGCAGCTTCTCCGGAGGCAAAAGGGGCAGGGCTTTGGAAGGAAGACGCTTCCGCCACAATTTGATGAAGGAGTCTGCGTTCCGGTGCGCCGGCGGTCAGGACTTTCTGCCGGAAAAAATCCATGACGGAAGCGGAAACAGGTGCGGCTGTGCAGGTAAAGCCAATTGAGACGAGTTTCGCCGGAAAGGGAGCCTGTATATGGATTTCGAAAGTTTCTGCCGGATGGCGGAAACAGAGCTCCGTTTTTGTCAGGGTATGCGTATAAGAGGGCGTGCTGACAGCAGCAAGTCCTTCCTCCACATAAAATAATTCCCCAAAGCTATTGTTTGGATTAGTTGGATTAGATGGATTAGATTGAAGGGGTGCGTATTCTTCCCCATAACCGAAGGTCTGGACGAAAAGGATTTGACTGATGCCTGGCCGGTTAGCGGGGGATATATTTTCGTAAACCATATTGTTCCTCATTTCTCCGCTGTTTTGCGTATTTTCATTTTACGTTAAAAGTATATATGATATGTGCGGGAAAGAAAAGCATAATTAACAATGATATAAGAAAGCATATTATAAAAAGGATATTATAAAAAGCATATTGTAAAAGAAAGAATACTATCAGGAAAGCATAATTATTATAGGTGTTAGTCAGCAAATGGGTCGGTAACGATATTTTGCCCATAGAAGGACCAGTATTTATGCAGGATAACAAAGCGAAAAAATATCCACCAACCCAGATGTTGACTAACACCTTATTATAAAAAGAGCATTTTATAGAAAGTATATAAAGCAGGAGGGAACAGCAATGAAAAAACCAGTTTTGGTTATTATGGCAGCCGGGATGGGCAGCCGGTACGGTGGGTTGAAACAGATAGACCCGGTTGACCCGGAGGGGCATATCATTATGGATTTTTCCCTGTATGATGCCATGAAAGCCGGATTTGAAAAAGTAGTTTTTGTTATAAAAAAAGAGAATGAAAAAGATTTCAGGGAAGCGATAGGGGACAGGGTTGCCGGATTTTTGCAGGTAGAATATGCTTTTCAGGATATTACGGATATTCCGCAGGGGTATGAGGTGCCCGGGGAAAGGGTAAAACCGTGGGGGACCGGTCATGCGGTACGGAGCTGCAGGGAATTGCTGGATGGCCCTTTTGTGGTGATTAATGCGGATGATTATTACGGACACAGCGCCTTTGAGCAGCTATACAATTACCTGATGACACATGAAGACGGAGAGAAGTATGCCTATGCCATGGTAGGGTATATCATCGAGAATACCCTGACGGAGAACGGGCATGTGGCAAGGGGAGTATGCAGGACGGATGCCGGAGGGCACCTGCTCGGCATTACGGAGCGGACCCATATTGAAAAAAGAGACGGGGATACGGCATATACGGAAGATGGCGGCGCAAGCTGGCATGTAATTGAGAAGGGCAGTACCGTATCCATGAATATGTGGGGATTTACCGGAAGTTTCATGAAGGAACTGGAGGCGGGATTTGAGCCGTTCCTGAAAAATGGACTGAAAGAAAATCCGTTAAATTGCGAATATTTTCTTCCGAGCGTGGTTGACGGGCTGATAAAGGAGGGAAAAGCAGAAGTAACGGTTCTAAAGTCTTTTGACCGCTGGTATGGAGTGACTTACAAGGAAGATAAGAAGAATGTAATGGATGCGGTCCGGCAGATGAAGGATGAGGGACTGTATCCGCAGGACTTTTTCCACGGATGAGAGGTGATGGCCCGGCCGGAGACTTTGCATTTGCTGCAGGGTTCATGAGAGCATAAGGGCATGTTATTTATTGACTATGCCGGGCAATGGTGTTATAGTAAATTTGGACCAGAGGGTGGGAATGATTTTTCAAATACGCTCTGGGAAGTATAGATAGAAACAGATAGAATCAAAAGAAGGGAAGTCTGAGATGAAAGCGAAAGAAGTGGACGGAAAGGTAAGGGAAACCGCGAAGGAGATAGATGGGAAAGTAAGGGAAGCAGCAATGGAAAAAGTGGAAGAGTCGGACAGTGAGGCAGTCAAAAGGCTGAAAGACCTTCCGGTGAGAAGAAAGCTGACTATCCTGTCCAGAACTTTTATTTTCGGCATGGTTATCATCGCCATGCTTGGCGCAGTGGGAATGTGGATGATCAGCCGGCAGGCATTCATAGTATCGAAGGACTGGATGCCGGCGGTAATGCTGGCGCAGGATATGGATAAACTGGCTTCGGATTACCAGAGAGTCCAGTATGCCCATGTGGTTGCCCTGACGGAAGAAGAATGGAATAAGTATGAAAAGAAAATGGAGGCCCAGATTTCGGAGATGGAGTCTGACATTGTTCTTTATGAAAACTATATTCACGAAGATGCTGCCAGGGCATATCTGACGGCTGCAAAAGAAGCATGGAGTTCCTATTTATCCGTTACCGGCAATGTAGTGGAGATGAGCAGAAGCGGAAAGGATGCAGATGCCCAGGCCCTGCTGGAAGGTCAGGGACAGACGGCTTTCGAGGAACTTGGGGATAAGATGGATGCGCTGGTGCAGTATAATGTGCAGGAAAGCCAGAAGAGTGCAGCCAGGATAAACAGCACTTACATATTTTCTATCATTTTTATAATTGCATTTGCGGTAGCCGCAGTTATTGTGGGGGGAATGATTTCTACAGGAATCCGTATTCTGATTCTCAAGCCCTTAAGCAGTATCAGAACGGCGTTGAAAGAGCTCCAGGGCGGTAATCTGGATGCAGAACTGAGATACCAGTCAAAGGATGAGTTTGGCGGACTTTCGGATGATATCAGGGAGTTTATGAACAATCTGGAGGAAATCATCAAGGATGAGAATGCAATACTTGCAAAGATGGGGCGAGGGGATTTTGATGTAACTTCTGATATAAAGGATAAGTATCAGGGGGATTTCCAGCTGATTCTGGAATCCATGTCGGATATCAAGCACAAGCTGGGAGCGGCGCTTTCTAATATACAGATGTCTTCCGTGCAGGTGAATTGCGCTTCGGAGCAGATGGCGGTGTCAGCCCAGGCATTGGCGGAAGGCTCTTCTTCCCAGACACAGAGCGTTGCGGAAATCCTTTCCATGGTAAAGGATATGGAGCAGAAAGCGGTAAACGGCGCAAAGCGTGCCGGAGAGGCAAGCAGCTATGCAGGCGATGTAAAGCGTCAGGCGGAAAGCGGGAATGCCCAGATGGACCGTATGATGCATGAAATGCAGATTATTTCGAATACATCGAATGAAATCGAGACGATTATCGGCAGCATTGAAGAAATTGCAGAGCAGACGAACCTGCTGGCGCTCAATGCGTCCATAGAAGCGGCAAGGGCCGGTGAAGCAGGAAGGGGATTTGCCGTAGTTGCCGGTGAAATCGGCAAGCTGGCGACACAGTCGGCGGATGCTGCAACCAATACGAGGGATTTGATTCAGAAGTCCATCGCGCAGGTAGAGAGCGGAAACGAAATCGCCAAGTCCACGGCGGAGGCATTTGCGGCAGTGAACGGCGGAATCCTGAAGGTTGTGGAATTGAACGAGACTGTAAAAGAAGATTGTGAAAATCAGGCGGAGGCAGTACGCGAAATCAATAACAGCGTAGAAGTGATATCCGGCGTAATCGAAAGCAACTCGGCGGCGGCGGAAGAAACTTCTGCTACCAGTCAAGAGCTGGCAGCCCATGCAGTGAATCTCCAGGAGATGCTGGCGCAGTTTACGTTTTCAGATATGTAATGGAATGGATGGAAGCAGAATATTTGAAATTGACAGGTACGGTATGGCATTCAGATGTCATACCGTATTTTTAATGCATACGGGCACCCATAGGAAATTTGTCAGCAAGGCTGACGGGTGTACGGCGCAGGAGCAGGGAGAGAAATTTTCCAAGCCTGATTCCGACAGATTCCAACAGATTCCAACAAGAAAAATAAAATCCGAAAAACTAACCTTTCTTGACTTTTCTGCATAAACTGTTAAACTATATAAAGGAAAATTTTACCCTTGAGACAAAGGAGGAGCCGATATATCATGCGTATTAAACTGTCGCAGCGTCTTTTGATTTTTTCTGTTGTATTTGTTCTGCTGTTGTCTGCCTGTACTTCCGCCTCAAAAACATCTAAGCCGGAGAGCGATGCTCTTGTTTGGAGTTTCTGGGGTGGGTACGACAGTTTTTTGGAACTGGCAGCGGAAACCTATCCGGATATTGAACTGGAACGGGCCTATTATGCGGGTGCCAACCATACCGGTTACAGCTGGGCCCAGATGCGGGGAGACGACATCCCTGACATCTTTATTACTTCCCAAATTCTGGATGAGGATTTGGCAAAGGAGCAGCTGGTGGATTTGTCCGGCTATGATTTCGTGGACCATTTATCCACTGCGCTGTTGGACCAGATAGCTATTGACGGGGGTGTTTATCTCCTGCCTGTCAACAATGCCATATATGGTATCTACTACAACAAGACCCTGATGGAAGAACACGGGTGGCAGGTGCCCGCCAACTTTGCCGAACTGGAGAAGCTCTGTGCCGAGATTAAGGAGGCCGGACTTATTCCGGGCGTGGTTGGAACCCAGCTGACGGGAAACACCTTCTCTGCCGTGTTTAACCTGGCAAAGACAAACTGGCTCACCACTCCGGCGGGAGTGAACTGGGAGCGGGATTTCCTGGCCGGGAATACCACGGCTGCCGGAATGTGGGAAGGCACTATGGACTATGTCCAAAAGTACATCGATATTGGTATGTTCACCACAGACCCGGAGGACCGGTCCAACAATGAGCTGATTGAGGATTACCTGGCCGGGCGGAAAGCTGTTTTTTTCACCATGGCCGCCCTGGTGAACAGTTCCACCCTGTCCAACGGCGACCAGCTGGGGATGATGCCCTATATAGGAGAGGACGGAAGTAAGAACATTTATATGTACAGCACCTCCTCCAATATTGGAATCAGCAAACGGCTGACCCGGCCGGGCAATGAGGAAAAACTGGAGAAGGCCCTTCAGCTGCTGTCCCTGCTCTATACCCCGGAGGGGCAGGCAGTTTTTATCACCGAAAATACGCCCTGTATACTCAGCGTGCTGGACAGCGCTGCAGTGCCGGAGGACTCGCTGATTTACGACGCCCGGCAGGCCATGCAGGATGGCCGTGCCTTTCCCATGACCTATGCCCATTGGGAGAATGTTCTGTCCGACATGGGGCAGGCGTATAAGGATTGGTTCCGGGGAGAAAATGATATGGACGGTTCAGGGTGTATTGCCCGGATGGATGAACTGCAAAGCAACTACCTGAACACTCAGGAGATGACATATTTCTGTGAGAGCACCGCGGACTTCACACTGGAGCAGACTGCCTGTCTGGTTGGCAAGGCTCTGGGCAGCGCCGTGGACGCGGACGCGGCCATGATTCCCTATTATTCAGGGGACTATAATGCGAAAGCGGGGCTTTCTGCCGGTGTAACCGGCAAACTCTATCAGGGCAGGATTAACGTGGAGGTGAGCAACACCATCGCTCCGGGGCTGGACGGAGAGTATGCCATCCTGACCATGACCGGAGCCCAGGCCAGGGAGTTGGCGGCTGCCGGGTTCGACCCGGCCGGAGACGGCAATCCCTCCCCCTACGCTCTGGTGGTCAGGGGCGGCGGTGAGCCGGAGGATGATAAGACCTATCAGGTGGCTTTTCTGATGCAGAGTTACACCGGGGAGATGGGTCAGAACTATAATGCCCGCGTAGAGAAGGGGTCTGTCCGAACCTTCCTGCGGGATTGGCTGACCAGGCAGAAGACGGTTTCCCCCGATGGGAACCCCTGGGAATAAATAAGGAGGACCGGAATGAAAAAAATACTTTCTTTGCTCCTGGCTATGGCACTGATGATGGCACTATCTGCCTGCGGCGGAAATGGGGCGGCGGATTCTGAGCGGGAGCAGGTCACTGTGGCTCTGTGGAGCGATCAGTTGACGGAGCAATACGCTGCTTACTTACAGGAGCAGTTCCCAGAGGTGGACTTCACCTTTTATGTAGCTACCAATTCTACTGATTTCTACCGTTTTAAGATGGAACAGGGGGATTTGCCCGACATTCTCACAGTCCGCCGCTTTGCCCTGCGGGACGTAGAAGATTGGCGGAATCAGCTGATGGATTTGAGCGACAGTGAGCTGGCTAACACCTTTCCCCAGTCTTATCTGCGCAGTTATACCTACAGCAACGGCACTATAAACTGGCTGCCTGCCTGCGCGGAGATTGACAGCATCATTGTGAACAAGACTCTGTTGGAGGCCAATAATCTGGCCGTTCCCACCAACTATGGGGAGTTTGTTGCTTTATGCGGTACGCTGCGGGAGAAAGGCATCCGCCCTTTTATCTCCAACTTTGATGCGGACTACACCTGTATGGAGGTTCTCCAGGGTCTGTCAGTGGAGCAGCTTACTTCTCAGGAAGGCAGGGAATGGCGGCAGCAGTATGAGTCCGGTCAGACGGACCAGCTCAGCGAGGAGGTCTGGCTTCCGGTGTTTGAGCGGATGGAGGAACTCATCGATTACGTCGGCATTACGCCCGCCGATATGGACGGCAGTATTGATGTGTTCACCGAGTACACCGCCGGGCGGGCGGCCATGGTCCGGGGCACCGGAGACGAGGCAGCCCGGTACAGTGACGGGAGCCGGGAATCGGTGCTGATGCCTTACTACGGCGAGACGGAGGAGGACAACTGGTACCTCACTTACCCCGCTTTTCAGATTGCCGCCAGGGAGACAGAGGACCCTGAGCGAAAGAAGCTGATTCTGGACGTTATCACAGCCATGCTCAGCGAAGAGGGCCAGCGGAGTATCGCGGCCAACCAGAACATGGCGCCCTACAATAGAGGAGTGACTATCGACCTGTCGCCTTCCATGGCCGGTTTCCAGCCCTACATCGACAACAACAGGCTGTATATCCGCCTGGCCTCGTCGGACATGTTTTCTGTGTCGAAAACCGTGGTTCAGGGGATGATTGACGGCACCTATTCTGATGCCCGTTCTGCTTTCGATGCTTTCAATGCCATGATGGATTCATCGGGGAACAGTTCGGAGTCTGCGGCCCATATTGACACCGGCTATTCCTACGCTTTCGACGTCCGGCACGGCAGTCAGGCCGCTTCTGCAGTGTTAAACTCCGTCCGGGAAGAGGTAGGTACCCGGCTGCTCATCGGCCCCGCCGCTGCTGTGGCCGGAAATGTCTCTGCCGGTGACTACACCCGGGCCGAGCTTGGTTTTCTGACCATGGGTGAGTCCCCGGCGGTGGTTCTGTGTGAGATGACGGGAACGCAGCTGTACCAGTATGTGGATTACGTCCTCACCGCACGGGGCAAACGGGGCTCGGTGAGCAATGACTCTACCCTGTATGTGTCCAGTGGCTTTGAGATGGATGTCCGGCGGACGGACTCCGGATATGCCCTGGAGGGGTTGACCATCGAAGGTCAGGAGCTGGACCGGGAGGCAGTCTATACCGTCGCTGTGATTGGCGAAATGACCCTGATGCTTCAGGACGCATTGGAAACCGCCGGTGTCACCGAATACACCATTACAGAGACTGCATATAAGCAAATCATCGCAAATCGTCTGGCAGACGGCCGGCAGCTGGCCGCACCCACCGACTACATCACGTTGCATTGAGGGGAAAGGCGGACGCATCACACCGGGCATTGAAGTAAGAAGGATGGCTGAACTATCATTTTGAAAAAGGTAGAGATTGTGTATTGACATGTGGATAAGGAATGATATAATGAACATATGAACAGTTATTCATATGAAAAGCAATCTTAAGTATGGGAAGGGAGGTGCGGCAGGTGAGGAAGCGTGAAGAAGAGCCGGTGGAACGGTGCGAGTATATCCATGTGCATGAGGATATCGTGGCGAAAGTGAATGCACGGATGCCGGAAGAGGATAAACTGTATGACCTGGCGGATTTTTTTAAAGTATTTGCAGATTCCACGAGGATTAAGATTCTGTATGTGCTGATGTGTTCCGAGATGTGCGTATGCGATTTGGCAGGTATCCTGAATATGACCCAGTCGGCCATATCCCATCAGCTGCGCACCTTGAAACAGATGGACCTGGTAAGGAACCGGCGCGAGGGAAAGACGGTGTTCTATTCGCTGGCGGACGGACATATCAAAACCATTTTGAGTCAGGGGCTGGACCATATCGAGGAGGATGAATGAGGGAAGCTGTTCGGGCAGGAAGTGAGAAAGGCAGACGGCGGCAGTAAGTGTATGCAGCCGATAGAAAACGGAATGTTCAGGAGGATGGAGAAATGAAGAAAACGTATATTTTGGAAGATTTGGATTGTGCGCACTGCGCAGGGGAAATTGAAGCGGCAGTAGGGAAACTGGAGGGTGTGACAAGCAGCACGGTGACTTTCCTTACACAGAAGCTGGTGGTGGAAGTAGAAGACGCAAAGGCGGATAAGATTACGAAAGAAATCAGGAAGGTAGTGAAGAAGTTCGAGCCGGATGTGGAAGTTGTGGAAAAGTAACGGACGGAAAGCAGCAGGTGGTACAATGAGCAGGAAATTGAAAAAGAGAATCAGGCGGGTAGGCATCGGAGCAGCGGTTTATGCGGCGGCAATCCTGCTTTCCGGCTTTATTCCCGGCATGAATGGGTATATGGAACTGGCTCTGTTTTTGGCGGCTTACCTGGTAATCGGCGGGGATGTGGTTAAGAAGGCGGTGAAGAATATCGGCCATGGGCAGATATTTGATGAAAATTTTCTAATGATGATAGCAACGGTAGGGGCTTTCTTCGTAGGAGATTACCCGGAAGCAGTAGCGGTCATGCTTTTCTATCAGGTAGGAGAATGTTTCCAGTCTTATGCAGTGAATAAATCGAGGAAGTCCATTACGGCGCTGATGGATATCAGGCCGGACAGCGCGAATGTGATAAGGAATGGAGAGACGATAGAGGTCAGTCCGGAAGAGGTGGAAATCGGAGAGATGATTCTGATTAAACCGGGCGAGCGGATTCCTTTGGACGGCGTAATCTGCAAGGGAAGCTCTTCGCTGGATACGATGGCGCTGACGGGGGAAAGTATTCCGCGGGATGTGGCGGAAGGAGAGAGCGTAATCAGTGGATGTGTAAATCTGTCCGGTGTGCTGGAAGTGGAAGTGAATAAGAAATTTGGTGAGTCCACTGTGGCAAAGATTTTGAATCTGGTGGAAAATGCCAGCAGTAAGAAATCGGAGGCAGAACATTTCATTACAAAATTCGCGCGGTATTATACACCGATTGTGGTTGGATGTGCGGTAGTTTTGGCGGTGATTCCTCCATTAGCGGCAGGAGGAAACTGGTCGCAGTGGATATACAGGGCATTGAGCTTTCTCGTTATTTCCTGCCCCTGTGCTTTGGTAATCAGTATCCCGCTCAGTTTCTTCGGCGGTCTGGGCGGCGCCAGCAAGGAGGGAATCCTGATTAAAGGCAGCAACTATCTGGAGGCTCTTGCCGATGCGGAAATGGTGGTCATGGATAAGACGGGAACTCTTACCAAAGGAATCTTTGCGGTGCATAAGCTGGTTCCGGCAGAGGGGACTGGCGGGCAGGAGTTATTGGAAAAGGCAGCATATGCGGAGAGTTATTCCAATCATCCGATTTCGGTTTCCTTATTAAAATCATACCGGGAAAGCGGAAAAGAAATTGATTCTGCGCGGATAGGCGATGTGGAAGAGATTGCAGGCCACGGTGTCTGCGCTGTGCTGGACGGAAAACATATTTATGCGGGAAACGATAAACTGATGCGGCGTCAGGGTCTGCAACCCATGGAAGCAAAGGAAATCGGAACGGTCGTACATGTGGCGGAGGATGGAACGTATCTTGGTTATATTGTGATTGCAGATGAAATAAAGGCTGATGCAAAAGCAGCAGTTGATGGTTTCAGGGCGGCAGGTATGAAGAAAATCGTCATGCTGACCGGAGACAGGAAGCAGACGGCAGACAGCATAGCAAAACAGCTGGGAGTGCCGGAAGCGTATTCGGAACTGCTTCCGGGCGATAAGGTGGACCGGGTAGAAAAACTGATGGCATCCAAGTCGGAAAAGGGCAGGCTGATTTTTGTAGGAGACGGTATCAATGATGCGCCGGTACTGGCACGGGCCGATATCGGTGTAGCTATGGGCGGGCTTGGTTCCGATGCGGCAATCGAAGCAGCGGATGTGGTAATTATGACCGATGAGCCGTCAAAAATTGTGCGGGCTATTCAGATTTCAAAGAAGACCCTTGGCATTGTAAGACAGAATATCGTCTTTGCCATCGGCGTGAAAGTGCTTGTATTGCTGCTTGCCGCCGTGGGAATGGCATCTATGTGGGCAGCGGTGTTCGCGGATGTAGGCGTGGCGGTGATTGCAATACTCAATGCTATGAGAGCCATGCGGTGAGAGGCCGCAAAATAAAGCGTTGCTGTTAAAAATAGAAGATGCGGAAGTGCTGGTGCGGGCAGAAAATACCCCTCAAAATCGAATGGATTTTGAGGGGTATTTTGGTGCGCAGGGGTGCGTAAGGAAATTAGCTGCTACACAGTATATAAAAAGTAAACAATAAATTTTTAAAATGAAAGAAGAAATGATAAAAATGTTGAAATAAAAGTTGACAATCGGGAAATATACTGTTAATATAAAAATATAAACTTTCAAATTAACAATCAAAAGGATTAAAAACTTTTGAAACGAAAGAAAATGGTTGAAGAAACGGAAAAACATGATAAAATGAAAGGAGAGGATATGCATGAAACTCAGAAATAAGAAGACATAGTTTACAGGGAGGTAGTTCAATGGATACGATGGAACAGCGCAGGAACACAATTGTAGATTTGGTGAATCAGAGCGGAAATATCAGTTTTGCGCAGTTAAAGAAGAAAATTCCCCAAATATCCGATATGACACTGCGCACAGATTTAAAAGCTCTTGATGAGGCAAAGCGGATTGTCAGGGTCCACGGAGGTGCAAAGTCCGTAGACGTTGTCATTGGAACGGACGATATGTTAAGCCGCAGGTCCGTGCGGAATATCGAGGCAAAGCAGTTGATTACGCAGAAAGCATTGCAGTTTATCCGGAAGGATACGACGATTTTTCTGGATTCCGGCAGTACGGCAACCATGCTTGCAGCCTGTATGCCGGATCAGTCCAACCTGATTTATACAAATTCTCTGACCTGTGCGGCAGAGCTCGGAAAACTGGCAAATCCTTCCGTGCATGTGCTGGGAGGAAGAATGAACCGGTATAGTATGAGCGTGTGCGGCATTCACACTGTACAGGAGGTGCAGAGAATCAATTTTGACCAGGCGTTTATGGGAGTTACCAGCTATTGCGAACAGACCGGATTCAACTGCGGTGTGGACGAGGAAGCAGTCTTGAAGAAAACGGTCATGCAGCAGGCGGAGCAGAGGATTATTCTGATGGATTCTTCCAAAATAGGCGTTAAAAATACATATTCTTTTTGCAGATTGAGCGACGTGGATATCATCATTTCCGATGACAATCTTCCGGAGGAGTTCCGGGAAGACTGCAAAAGACACGGGATACAGATTATTTAACTCAAAAGCAGCATCAGGAGCAGTCCGAAAAGGTAAGGAGAAGGTATATGAAAAGTGGGGTTCAGCGTTTTGGCAAATTTCTTTCGGCAATGATTATGCCAAATATAGGTGCGTTGATTGCATTTGGTTTCCTTGCAGCTTTCTTTAACGGAAGCGGATGGATTCCGCACGAAGGGTTTGCAACGATTTTTTCAGCGATTTTAGTTTATTTAATTCCGATTCTGATTGCATTGACAGGCGGAAAACTGATAGGCGGGGAGCGGGGCGGTATCGTAGCCGCGATTGCAGTAGTCGGTGCGATTGTGAGCGTACCGGACACAACGATGCTGATGGCGGCAATGATCATCGGGCCGTTATCCGGTTTCTGCATTAAAAAATTTGACAAGGCGATGGAAAGCCACATGCCCGCAGGGTTTGAAATGCTGATTAACAATTTTTCCGTCGGCATTATGGGTATGCTGCTGGCAATGCTGAGTTACCTGATTATCGGTCCGTTTATGAACCTGATTCTGGCAGTTCTGACGGCAGGGGTCAATGTACTGGTAAAACATAGCATGTTGCCGCTGATTGCAGTTTTTATCGAACCGGCGAAGGTTTTATTCTTAAACAATGCAATCAATCATGGTATTTTTACACCCATTGCCACGGCGCAGGCAGCAGAAGCAGGAAAATCCATTATGTATATGTTGGAAGCAAATCCGGGACCGGGACTTGGCGTACTGCTGGCATACATGTTTTTCTGTGAGGACAAAAAGACGAAACAGTCTGCACCGGGTGCGGTAATCATTCATCTGCTGGGCGGTATTCACGAGATTTACTTCCCGTATATCCTGATGAACCCGCTTGTTATCATCGGGCCGATTGCCGGAAATATAGCAGCGATTTTCTGGTATAATCTGACGGATTCCGGTCTGGTTGGACCCGCATCGCCCGGTTCCATCATTGCTTATATGATGATGGCGTCAAGGGACAGCATGGTTACGGTGTTTGCAGGCGTACTGATTGCCGCCGCGGTTTCCTTTGGGATTTCATCCGTCATCATCCGTATGTCGAAGGGCAAGAGTCTGGAAGAAGCACAGGAGGAAATGGCAAACCGGAAAGCGGAAGCAAAAGGATTGCAGACAGAAGCGGAAACAACAGCGGCAATAAAAGCAGAAGGCGTGAAAAAGATAGTATTTGCCTGCGATGCAGGAATGGGTTCCTCCGCCATGGGAGCAACGAAGTTCCGCAACCGTATCAAGGCATCCAGGCCGGATTTGACCGTCATCAATACATCGGTAGATAATATTCCGGCGGACTGTGACATTGCAGTAGTTCAGATAACTTTGGCGGAGCGTGCGGAAAAGTCCGCGCCTCAGGCGCAGATTGTTACGCTTCACAATTTCCTTGCCGATCCGGCGCTGGATGCCCTGTATGGACAACTGACGGAAAAACATGGGCAGAAAGCGGAACAGACGGAAACGCAGAAGACGAAACAGGAAGCAGTGCAGAAGGCAGGACAGACAGAAAAGCAGGAAGGAACTGCGCAGGAAACAGTAACGGATGTAAAACCGGATACGGAATCTGCTGCAGAGGAGAAGAAAATATTAGTCAGGGAAGGCGTCAGGCTGAATCTGCCTCCGGTTTCCAAGGAGGAGGCAATCCAGGCGGCAGGGGAGCTTTTAACCAGACTGGGATATGTGGAACAATCTTATATCGATGTCATGCAGGAGAGGGAAAAGCTGGTAACTACCTATATGGGTATGGGCGTAGCGATTCCCCACGGAACTTCGCAGGCAAAGGATACGGTGAAGAAGACGGGAATCGTATTGATGCAGTATCCGGAGGGTGTGGATTTCGGAGATGAGAAAGCGCAGTTGGTTTTCGGAATTGCAGGTATTGGGGATGAACATCTGGATCTGCTGAGTAACATCTGCGAGATGCTGGAAGATGAAGAAGTTTTGGAAACATTAAAGACAACGAAGGATACCGATTGGATTTTGGAGCAGTTAAATTAGCAGGAAACAAACAGGTCTGCCCGGTGCATCGGATTGGAACAGAATCGGGATTAAACCTGAGTGAAACAGAGAAGTCCGGGTGCAGACACAGAAGTTAGCAGGCGTAAAAGGTATAGTAAGAATGGAGGTAACAAAATGAAAGTAAGAGGTGTCAGACTTCACGGAGCGCACGATATCAGACTGGAGGAATTTGAACTTCCGGAAATCAAAGAGGATGAAATTTTGGTAAAGGTAGTCAGCGACAGCATTTGCATGTCGACATGGAAAATGGTGCAGGCGGGAAAAGATCACAAGCGTGTACCGGAAAATGTGGCGGAGCATCCGGTGATTATCGGCCATGAGTTTACTGGTGATATTGTGAAAGTAGGAGATAAGTGGAAAGGGCAGTTCCATGAAGGAAAGAAATTTGCACAGCAGCCCGCGATTCCGGGGCAGATGGAATCACCGGGATATTCCTATGAATTTTTCGGCGGCGCTGCCACATATTGTATCTTTCCCAATGATGTTATTGAGAAAGGATGTATCTGGGAGTATGACGGCGACAGTTATTTTGAGGCATCCCTTGGCGAGCCGATGAGCTGCTGTATCGGCGGATATCACAGCAACTACCATACGGAACATCTTTCCTATGAACATAAGATGGGAACGCTGGCAGGAGGCAATATCCTGATTCTTGGCGGGTGCGGGCCGATGGGATTGGGAGCTGTCAGCTACGGGCTGGCATTTGAGAATAAACCGAAACGGATTGTTGTAACGGATATCAATGATGCCAAAATTGCCAGGGCAAGGGAAGTGATTTCAGAAGCGGAAGCAAAGGAGAAGGGCGTAGAGCTGCATTATATCAATACAGCAGGCATGGAAGATCCGGTGGCGGAACTTCGTGCCATTACGGAAGGGGCAGGATACAGCGACGTATTTGTCTACGCTCCGGTAAAGAGTATTGCGGAAATGGGAGACCGGCTTCTTGCGGTGGACGGATGCCTGAATTTCTTTGCCGGTCCTACCGATACACAGTTTTCGGCAAATATGAATCTTTACAACTGCCATTATGCAAGAACGAAAATCATGGGTTCCACCGGAGGAAATACGGACGACATGAAAGAGGCCATTGCAAAGTCGGCGGCAGGGGAGATTAATTCCGCTGTTATGGTGACACATGTGGGCGGTATAGACTCTATTGTGGAGACAACGAACAATCTGCCGAATATTCCGGGCGGCAAGAAACTTGCCTACATTCAGTTTGACATGCCGATGACTGCAATCGAAGATTTTGGAAAGCTGGGAGAGAAAGATCCGTTTTTCAAGAAACTGGATGAGTGCTGTAAACGGAATAAGGGGCTTTGGTCGAAAGAGGCAGAAGATATGCTGTTTGAACATTTTGGAGGAGCAAAGGCATGATTTATACAGTTACGTTTAACCCGTCTTTGGATTATATTGTGTCCATGAACGGTTTTAAGATGGGCATGACCAACCGTACCACCGGGGAACAGATTTTCCCCGGCGGGAAAGGAATCAATGTGTCCATTGTCCTGAGCAATCTGGGAATCCGGAATACGGCGCTGGGGTTCACGGCAGGTTTTACCGGAGAACAGATTGAGAAAGAAGTCCGGAACATGGGACTGCTTGCGGATTTTATCCGGGTCGGGAATGGCATCTCCCGTATTAATGTCAAGCTGAAGGACTATGACGGCACGGAAATTAACGGTATGGGCCCGGAGATTGACGACACAAGCGTGGGTCAACTGTTTGAAAAGCTGGAAAGACTTGGAGACGGGGATGTGCTTGTGCTGGCGGGGAGCATTCCGAAGTGCCTGCCGGATTCCATTTACAGCGATATTTTGGAGCGCCTGCAGGGAAGGGGCATCCGGTTTGTTATTGATGCAACGAAGGATTTGCTCATGAATGTATTGCAGTACCGGCCGTTTTTTGTCAAGCCAAACAATCATGAGCTGGGCGAAATCTTCGGAGTGACATTACAGACAAGGGAAGAAGTGGTTCCCTATGCAAAGAAACTTCAGGAGAAGGGCGCCCGGAATGTACTGGTATCGATGGCAGGGCAGGGCGCGGTTCTGCTGGATGAAGCAGGAGGCGTACACATGCTTGCGGCGCCTAAGGGGAAGCTGGTCAATGCGGTGGGTGCAGGAGATTCCATGGTGGCCGGTTTCCTGGCAGGATGGACGGAAAAACAGGATTATGAATATGCTTTCCGCATGGGAATCTCAGCCGGAAGCGCAAGTGCATTTTCCGAGATGCTGGCTACGGGAAAAGAAGTAGAACAGGTATTTGCAAGTCTGGAAAATTAAAAGAATAGAATAAAAGTAAGAAAATAAGAATTAAGAAAATAAAAAAGAAAAAGGAGAGGAAGAAATATGAAGGAATTTACATATACCATTACAGACAAAGAGGGAATCCATGCAAGACCGGCAGGAGAACTGGTGAAACTGGCAAAAGAGTATACATCCGGTATATCCGTTTTCAAGGACGGCAAAAAAGCAGATGCGAAGAAAGTGTTCGGTTTGATGGGACTTGGCGTAAAACAGGGCATGGAGATTACCGTACAGGTAGAAGGCGACGACGAGGATGCAGCAGCTGCAGCAATGGAAACATTCTTAAAGGAAAACCTGTAAGGTGATTCTGTTCGCAGGTTGTGGAAAGGCAGGGGTATTTTGTATGACGGGAAAAGAGGTTTTGGGAATGGAGGTTTCAGAAAAAAAGGTTTCAGGAAAAAAGTTTTTGGGAAAAACCGTATATAGCGGAAGCACAATGGGGAAAGTGATGGTTCTGCGTAATCATCAGGAGCCAATCCGGAGAACGAAAGTGGAAGATGCGGAACAGGAAATCGGCCGTGTGCACGGTGCGCTGGAAGATGCGAAGCAGCAGCTTGCAGAATTATATGAGAAAGCAGTAAAAGAAGTAGGGGAATCCAGTGCCGCCATTTTTGAGGTACATCAGATGATGTTAGAGGATGATGATTATTTGGATGCTATCTTTCAGGTTATTCGGACAGAAATGGTGAATGCGGAATATGCGGTCGCTGTTACGGGAGACAATTTCGCAGGGATGTTTGCTGCGATGGATGACGAATATATGCAGGCGCGTGCGGCGGATGTGAAAGATATTTCCTCGCGTCTTATAAGAATCCTGTCCGGGCAGGGTGGGGCAGACTTTGCCGCTATGGAGCCTTCGATTATTGTGGCGGATGATTTGAGTCCCAGCGAGACGGTGCAGATGGACAAAAAGAAGATACTGGCGTTTGTAACAGTGCACGGTTCTACCAATTCCCATACCGCTATCCTTGCGCGCATGATGAACATTCCCGCCCTGATTGGCGTGCCGCTGAATTTGGACGAAATTCAGACAGGGATGACTGCAATCGTAGATGGAGCTGCCGGAGAGGTCATCTTTGAACCTACGGAAAGCCAGTGCAGCGAGGCGGAAGAAAAAATCAGGATGGAACAGGAGAAACTCCGTCTGCTGCAGGGATTAAAGGGGAAAAAGAACGAGACGAAAGACGGAAGGACGATACATATTTATGCCAATATCGGAAGCGTCAGCGACGTGGGATATGTGCTGGAAAATGATGCGGGCGGCATCGGATTGTTCCGCAGCGAATTTCTGTATCTGGGACGCGACGATTTCCCGACGGAGGAGGAACAGTTTCAGGCATATAAACAGGTGGTGCAGACCATGGGACAGAAAAAGGTCATTATCCGGACACTGGATATCGGCGCGGATAAGCAGGCGGATTATTTTGAACTTGGTAAGGAGGATAATCCGGCATTGGGCTACCGGGCAATCCGTATCTGCTTAAAGCAGCCGGAGATTTTTAAGACACAGCTCCGGGCGCTTTTGCGGGCAGCCGCTTACGGAAATCTTTCGATTATGTATCCGATGATTATTTCCGTGGAGGAAGTAAAACAGATTTATGCCATTGTGGAGGAAGTGGAGCAGGAATTGAAAAGGGATGAGATTCCGTACCGGGTTCCGGAGCAGGGAGTGATGATCGAAACGCCTGCGGCGGTGATGATCAGCGATGAACTGGCGGAACTGGTAGATTTCTTCAGCATCGGAACCAACGACCTGACGCAGTATACGCTGGCGATTGACAGACAGAATCAGCGGCTGGAAGATTTTTACAATCCGCACCACAAAGCGATTCTGCGCATGATAAAGATGGTAGTGGAGAATGCCCACAAGTGCGGAAAGTGGGCGGGAATCTGCGGAGAGCTGGGAGCGGACACGGCGCTTACGGAGGAATTTGTCAATATGGGCGTGGATGAGCTGTCGGTGGCGCCGCCTATGGTGCTGAAGGTACGGGAGAAGGTACGGGCGATGTAGACAGATAGGAAATGGATAGGTGAAAGAGGATTCTGCATGATGAGTCCGGTACTTCGTTGTTTTGAACGGAGTATCGGACTTTTGCAGTGCGTATTGAAAAAATGGTTGTGTAAATGAAAAAAGGTCTTGCAATATACCCATAGGGGGTATATAATATGGCATGAGAGGTGAGGAAAATGGAAAAGAAAGAGGAAGACGGGCAGGAGAAAGAATGCTGCGGCCATAAAATAAAAGAACGCTCCGAAAAAGAATATAAGGACTTAATCCACCGGCTGAACCGTATCGAAGGGCAGATACGGGGGATAAAAGGAATGGTAGAAGAAGACCGGTATTGTACGGATATTTTGGTACAGGTGGCGGCAGTCAATGCGGCGCTGAACAGTTTTAATAAGAAATTGTTGGAAAATCATATGAAAACCTGTGTCGTAAGGGATATTCGGGACGGAAAAGAAGACACTATTGATGAATTGATGGAAACACTCCGCAAGTTAATGAAGTAATCCGTAGAAAATTGGAATAAAATATAAAATGTAGACACGGAAAGAAGGTCAGAGAATAAAAATGGAACAGTATAACGTAACAGGCATGAGTTGTGCGGCTTGCAGTTCGGCGGTGGAAAAGGCGGTATCCAAAGTGGCGGGAGTGGACTCCTGTACGGTGAATCTGCTGACAAATTCCATGAAAGTAGAAGGGAACGCATCGCCGCAGGATATTATGGATGCAGTAGAAAAGGCAGGATATGGGGCCAGTCCTAAAAGTCCTGCCGGTTCAGGAAGTACGGGAAATGGAGGTAACGGCGGGAAAGCGGCGGGCAGTGCAGCCGGTGCGGGCCAGAGATACGCAGGAACGGATTCGCTGGAAAAAAGTGCGGAAGAAGCGGAGCGGGCAATGAGATGGCGGCTTGGGATATCTATAGGCTGTCTGATTCCCCTGATGTATATTTCCATGCATCATATGTTTTATGAGTGGTTCGGTCTGCCGGTGCCGGGATTCGTGCGTGCAGCGTTTCATGGAAATGAGAACGCGGCTGCCTTTGCCTTTTCCCAGTTTTTATTGCTGCTTCCGATACTATATGTGAATCAGAAATATTTCAGGGTGGGATTTAAGACGTTGTTCCGGGGGCACCCGAACATGGACAGTCTGATTGCAATAGGGGCTTCGGCGGCAGTATTCTATGGTGTTTTTGCAATTTTTCGTATCGGATACGGATTGGGACACGGGGATACGGCGTTGGTGGAGCGTTATTCCATGGATATTTATTTCGAGTCGGCGGGAACTATTCTGACTTTGATTACCGTCGGAAAATATTTGGAGACAAAGTCAAAGGGAAAGACGAGCGCCGCAATCACCAAATTAATGGATCTTTCACCCAAAACGGCGGTTTTGGTACGGCCGGATGGATGTGAAGAGCAGGTTCCGACCGAGGAAGTGAAGGCTGGTGATATTTTTCTGGTAAAGCCGGGCAGTCTGGTGCCGGTAGACGGTGTGGTGCTGCTTGGTAATTCCAGTGTGGATGAGTCGGCGATTACAGGGGAAAGTATTCCGGTGGAAAAGAGACCGGGCGACCGGGTGGTGTCTGCTACGGTGAACAAGGCGGGAGTCCTGCGGTGTCAGGCGGAAAAAGTAGGTGAGGATACGACACTGGCCCAGATTATCCGGCTGGTGGAAGAAGCCAGCGCATCAAAAGCACCGATTGCGAGACTGGCTGATAAGATTGCCGGGATTTTTGTGCCAACAGTCATCGTTATTGCGCTGGCAGCGGCTCTGATATGGCTGATGGCCGGAGCGGGATTTGAATTTGCTATGTCGGCGGGAATTGCGGTACTGGTGATTTCCTGCCCCTGTGCATTAGGGCTGGCAACGCCGGTGGCAATTATGGTAGGTACCGGAGTAGGAGCGAAATTCGGTATTCTGATTAAATCCGGTGAGGCGCTGCAGGAGGCGCGGAATTTGGATACTGTAGTATTGGATAAGACCGGTACCATTACGGAGGGCAGACCCCGCGTTACCGATATCATAAGCTATGATGCGTCGAAAACCGGGGAAGAGATACTGATGCTGACGGCAGCACTGGAAAAACCAAGTGAACATCCCCTGGCGGATGCGATTGTAGGAGAAGCCATGGAGCGGGGGCTGAAGCTGCCGGAGGTGTCCGGATTTCAGGCTGTTTTTGGCAAGGGGATTGAAGGCATGGCGGGCGGCAGAACCTATTATGTAGGCAACCGCAGGTTTATGGAAGAAAAAGGAATCCGTCTGACAGAGATGCAGGAGAGGACGATAGAGAAACTGGCGGAGGAAGGTAAGACGCCGCTTTTGCTGGGGGCCGATAGTCTGACGGCAGTTATTGCAGTGGCGGATACAGTGAAGGAATCCTCGCTGAAAGCGATAGAATATCTTAAAAAGATGCACATCCATGTCATTATGCTGACTGGTGACAACCGTAAGACTGCAGAGGCAGTACGGAGAAAGCTGGGAATTCCGGAAGTAATAGCCGAAGTGCTTCCCGATGAGAAGGAGCAGAAGATAAGAATGCTGAAAGAGCAGGGGAAGAAAGTCGCCATGATAGGGGACGGCATCAACGATGCCCCGGCGCTGGCATCCGCAGATGTAGGAATTGCTATAGGAGCCGGGACGGATGTGGCATTGGAAAGTGCGGATATTATTCTGATGAAGAATGATTTGCGGGATGCGGTGACGGCAATCCGCTTGAGCAGGGCAGTAATCCGGAATATTAAGGAGAATCTGTTTTGGGCATTTTTCTACAACAGCGTCGGGATTCCGCTGGCGGCAGGAGTATTGTATCCGTTTTTCGGAGTGAAACTGAATCCTATGTTCGGGGCGGCGGCTATGAGTTTAAGCAGTGTATGTGTGGTAAGCAATGCGCTGAGGCTGCGCAGCTTCAAGGAGAAGAAGGATACAGAGAGTCAGAGTCATTTAGAAGATAGAGAAAAGAAGGAGGAAAAAACAATGACAAAAACAATGATTATCGAGGGAATGGCATGTGGGCACTGTACTGCACGGGTGCAGAAAGCGTTGGAAGCGGTAGAGGGAGTCGCATCCGTTACCATGAGTCTGGAAGACAAGAGTGCGGTTATGGAGCTGAGCGGGGAACCGGCGGATGAAGTCCTGAAAAATGCCGTTACAGAGGCAGGGTATGAAGTTGTGGAAATCCGTTAGTCCTGATGGTCGGACGTTTTCCCGTCGACGAAATTGTCTTCTAACATTCGGTAGCCGATGCCTATTTCGGTGAAGATATAGTGGGGTTCTGCAGGATTCTTTTCCAGTTTTCTCCGGATGTTTGCCATGTTAACCCGTAAGATACGGTTGTTGTCGTCTGCGTAAGGACCCCACACATTAGAGATAATGGAATCATAGGTCATGACCCGGCCGGAATTTTGGGCCAGGAGGGATACGATTTTATATTCTACCTGTGTCAGATGGATATCTTCTCCGTTTAAAGTAATCAGGTGTTTCTCGAAGTTGATAACCAGTCCGTCAGCCTGATAGGCGCGCAGGGCCAGCAGGGAGCCTGTATTCAGCCGGCTGCCATGGCGCAGGGCAGTGCGGATTCTTGCCATCAGTTCGGCGGGGCCGAATGGTTTTGTAATATAGTCATCGGCTCCGCTGTCCAGCGCAAGAACCTTTTCCTGTTCCTGTGTGCGGGCGGAAATTACAATGATAGGAATGCTGGCCCAGGTACGGATTTCCCGAATGATACGGATACCGTCTATATCGGGTAAGCCCAAATCGAGCAGAATAAGGTCCGGACAGACGGAAGTAACAAGGGACAATCCGTTTTTACCGTTGGAAGCAGTGGATATTTTATAACCCTGTGTGCTTAAAGTGGTTGCCATAAAGTTACAGATATTTTTTTCATCTTCAATGATAATAATATGGATTTTTGTGTTCATGTTAAGGATTCCTGTATTTTTGTGCGGTACATGTGAACGGTTGCATGAGAGCTGTTTTATCTGGTCTATTCCCTGGGAAGGGAAAAATAGAAATCGGTTCCCTGTTCGCATGGGATGATATCTATAGTTCCTTTATGGGCGGAAATGATGGTCTTGCATATGGAAAGTCCGATTCCCATTCCTTTGGAACTGTCAGAAGATGTATTACTTGTATAGGGGGCACCGTCGAAAATCGTTTTTTTCTTATCAGGCGGGATGCCGATTCCGTAATCCCTGACGTGGAAGAAGACGGAGTCAGACGAGGCTTCTACATAGCAGAAAATGGGATTTTCGCTTTTGGAATGGAGTACCGCATTTTCTAATAAGTTAATGAGTACTTGCTCAATCAATATGGCATCCATGGGAATCATGAGGAGGTCGTCCGGAACCTGAACCGTGATGCGGGCGTCCGGCAGTCTCTTTTTCAACCGCAGAACCGCTTCCGACAGGACTTCTTCGACCGATTCGCATGTTTTGGCTACGTTTGCAGCGCCGCCGTGGATGCGGGTAACAGACAGCAGGTTTTCCACCATATTTAACAGCCAGTTAGAGTCTTCATGTATCTGCGCGACTAATTTTCTTTTCTGTTCTTCGTTCAAAAAATCACTGTTTTCCAAATAAGAAGAGCTGGAACCGATGATGCTCGTCAGCGGGGTGCGTAAATCATGGGAAATGGCACGCAGCAGATTGGCGCGCATTTTTTCTTTTTCTGCTTCAACCAAAAGCCGCTCCCGTTCAGAGATAATCAGCATCTGCTGTTTCATATGGGTGGTAGAGGCGCTGGTAAGCAGGGAAATGGCCAGCATTACGATAAAAGTAACCGGATATCCGGCGAGGGTAAAGTTCAGTGCCCAGTAAGGATAGGTAAAGAGGAAGTTCACGCATATGACGCCAATCAGTGCAGCGAAGATTCCCCAGAAATACCCGTCGGTCATGCGGGCAATCAATACAAGAGTAAGAATGTACAGAAGCGCTACATTGGCCGAATTCTGTGAAACACTGAAGTACAGAAACGAAAGTGCGGTAGCAAGAAGCAGTAACAATAAGGTGATGCAGGCATCGGAGAATCTGCCGGCTGATGGGTATTTTGCCTGAAAAGGAAAATTTGCGGTATGCGGTATCTGTTGTTTTTTCACAGTGGCCCTCCTGTTCCGGTTTGGCTGTCAGCAGTTCTTTTGGTACGGTATGGGTGATTGCTGATTTCTTTATTCATTCATTATATATGGATTTGAAAAAAATACAAAGTGATGGATGCTAAGAAACTGCTAAAATTATGATTGAAAGAAGTGACAGGGTATCGGATGGTAACAGTTCGGCTGGAGGATGAACGGTTACATCTGATGGGACTGCATATAGTAATTGTGGAGAAAATGCAGGAGGCAGAAACCGGCAAACATGCCGTCAGTGGACAGAAAACAACAAAATACAGCCAAACGGCTGAAAAAAAGACATGATATAGTATTGTGCATTTTGACGGATGGAAGCAGGAAGGGAATCCGAAGTATGTCCGGACAAGTTGCATAATCGGAACCGGCGTGATACAATACACACATCTCAAAAGTAATTGGAAATTCTTCTGTGTCTGCAGTTAAAAAATCATAGGAACTGCGGCATGTCATGAAAAGTTCAACCGGGCGTTATCGCCTATATTTCCAATGAGTTTACAACATTGATAAGGAGGAATATATGGGAACAGGGAAAATTGTATATGAAGGCATTCGTGAGGTAATCAACGGAAGGGCTGTTTTTATGCGGCAGAGTATGCAGCATGGGCAGGTGTACGGACAGATAGCGGAGCGGTTAGAGGATGAGGAATTCCGCAGGAAACTGGAAAGCTATCGGCGAAAAGAAGAAGAGGCGGATTGGGAAAGAAGTGTCGGATATACGGATGCTGCAGACTGTATGGCACATATACTGACGGAAGAGGGACTGGAATATTTATTTGATGAACTTTTTTCCGAAAAGATTTTGCAGAGGTTAAAGGAGACGGATGACCCGGCCTATCGGATGTATGCGCTGCCTATGTTCATGGACGGGGTGGAAAAGACGGTAGATATCACTTGTTTTGTGGTATATGGCATTATCTGCAGTCAGCGGTGCCGGCAGACGCTTTGGGCAGAGATTCCGGACGGAGATGATTATTATAAATATTATGAGCAGTCCCAATACCGCAGCTGGGCGATGGAGGAGTGTCTGAAAGCGGAAGAAATATGGGATGCCAGACTGTTAGTCGGTCTTTTGGAGAAAGTGCGGCAGGAAGAGGAAAATGGGTCTGCTTACCGTCTGCTTATGAAAATTATCTATGCGGGATATGGAGAACTGCGGCAGTGGCTGGCGGAAAAAAACATGGTAACAGGGAGCGATATCAAATCGCAGGTATTCACGGCGCATTCCGAGGAATACAGCATGTTGTACTGTATCAGCGAAATTGTGCTTGCCATGGTCATGGCACAGGACAGTGGCGTAGAAGTCTGTATGGATTATGAGATGCTTCTTCTGCTGCACTTTATGGAGCGCGGCGAAACAGAAATGAGGGAGGGAAACGGAAGCGTGCCGGATGAAAGGAAAGCGGAAAGGGCAGAAGAAAATCTGAAATTCCTGAAAAAGTTCAGGAAAAAATATGGAACCGTTTCCTCACTGGAGGCACTGGTGTTCCGGAACGGAACGAAAAAGATGGACCACCTGCTGTCAGGCGTGATGGCCCAATATCACATCAGTCCCAGGATGTTCTGCGGACTGGAACTGACGGAAGAAGAAGTGAAGGCATTGCTGGAACTGAACGATAAGTGGGACGTAAAATCCTATTGGAGTATGCTGGTGATTGCCCATCTGTGCAAATATATAGAAGCATTAAAAGAACGCTATCTTATGCATACAGCAGAGAATTTCAGACAGCGTCCCTTTTAACATGCGGCAGTCATAAGGCAGAAAATTATGTTTCGTTTGAATTTTCAAGGAATGTCAAAAAGCGGACAAGTTCCAGCCGGTTATGCCGATTCAGCTTATTCAGTACCAACAGGATATTCTTGAGAGGAATATCCTGTATGTAGTTGGTAGTGAGGTCAAACTCACCTGTGCGGCACGGGGAAGTACCAAGCAGGTAATCGGAGCTTACATTGTAAAATGCCGCGATTTTTACTATATGCCTGACAGGAAGTTCCCGTTTATCCTGCTCATAGTGTGAGTATGACTGCTGGGATATACCTAAGTAATCGGCTATCTGCTGCTGTTTTAAATTGTGTTCTTTTCTCAGTTTCCTGATACGGGCGGAAATATCAATCATATTGCCTCCTCCTTAATTCATAGTGTATATAAGTATACCACATAAAAATGAGAAATTCAAATTAATTACATCAAAAAGTGTTAAAACCTGTAATAGTTCAGCCCAGGACCTTGCACTTGCTGCAAAGCGGTTACAAAAATGCAAACAGAATATGGAAAATCAGACAAAAAATGACAAGCACAGCTAATATTTTCCTACAGCATTACTTCCTGTCGGCGTATTTTTAATCCATATATAATGAAAGAAAAAATGTGGAGGGCTGAAAATGGGCAGTAATTGTGGTTTGATTGATAATACGGCAGTTGGCAAACGGATGAGGCAGATAAGGAAAACCAATAAGCTGACACAGGAAGAAATGGCGGAAGTTTTAGGTGTGAATCCCAATGCTGTCAGAGCCTACGAGAGAGGTGATTATGGCATTTCCAAAGAGGTGATGGCAAAAATCAGGCAGCATTTTCATGTCTCCATAGATTATTTGTTATTTGGAACGGGTAATGACTGGGAGTATCTGCTGATGCAGATAAAAAGCGCATCGGAAGAAGATAAAATGAAGGTGCTAATGCATCTGCTGTTTTATTTTGTAAAAGAAAAAGAGAGGTGTTTTCATCAGGGAGCGGAAGAAGAGGAGATTATCCGGTATATAAAGAAGCTGTTCGAAAGTATGTAACCAGAGCGTGCAGAAAGCAATTTTCAAATACACTCTGAGAATCATGACGCAGGAGGATAAAGGAAAGAAAAAGAAAAGAAAAAGAAAAGAAGGTCAGCGGAATCATTCGTATCTTGTAGGCAGGCCGGTTATCGGATATAATAAAACAGCAGGTGCTGGAATGCCGGCAAATGAAAATGTGACAGGATGCAAACAGGTATTCATACAGCGCCGGAAAATACAAAGATAACGAGGAAATGGAAGATGCTGACCAAAAGTGCAATAAGAAGGATGGCGGACAGTGCAGTTTATGCGCGGGGCATAGATATTTACCAGTCCGGAAAAGTAAGCGATTTCCGGGTGAAGAATGGAAAAGACGGGATATGGGTTATCCTGGCAAGAGTAAAGGGCAGTGGACGGAACGTTTATGAAGTAGAGATAGAATACGATGACAGACTGGAGGAGGTAGAAGGCTTTTTCTGCTCCTGTCCTGCTTTTTATAATTATGACGGGCTGTGCAAGCATAGCATTGCCGTGCTTTTGGAATTTACAGATTACGAGGAGCAGCATCCTTTATTTTTCATGGGAGAAAGCGGGAAGAAAAGGTATCCTGCAGTATTGGGGCAGGAAGAGACGACACCGGCGATGAAAGAGCTTTTGTTAAAAAAGTTTATGCAGCGGACTTATCCTATGGTATATAAAGAAACGTGCGGAAAAGTGAAGCTGGTGCCGTATTTGGAATTTCGGAGCGACAGGATGACGGTGGAATTCCGGATTGGGATTTCCAAGATGTATGTGCTGAAGGACATATTTGAATTTTGGAATCATATGCGGGAAGCGAAACAGTATGCTTACGGAAAACAGCTGGAATTTCTTCATATGCGGGAGGCATTTGCGGAAGAGTCCCGGAAAATGGTGGATTTTGTCCTTTCCTGGGCGGAACGCAATGCGGGACGGTATTTATCTTATTACGGTTATTTTTACGAACAGAATTTCCAGAAGATAAGGACGCTGGAACTGAATATGCAGGAACTGGAGGAATTTTTGGAAGCTACGGACCATCATAGGTTCTATGCCAACTGCATGGGGGAAGGCGAGAGGGAATGGAAAGTCGCAGAAGAAAAATTAAAGCGGAGCATGACCATCACCGGGAAAAAAGAGGGAATAGAAGTATGCACAAAAGGTTTTCTGGGGTATTTGGGGGAAAAATATATCTGTTATTTCGCGGACGGTTTGATTTACCTGGAAGACCGGAAAGAAATTAAGCCGATTGAAGATTTTTTGCTCTGTATGGGACAGGTGCCGGAGCAGAAAGCGTTTATCCGGAAAGAGGATGTGCCGATATTCTGCAGTCAGCTGCTGCCTAAATTAGAACCGTTTTATGAATGTACGCAGGAGAATTTCCACGCGGCGGAATATCTCCAGACCCCTGCATCTTTTGAAATATATCTGGATGCACCGCAGAAGGACTTTATCACCTGTAAACTGTTTGCTGTTTATGGGGAGGACGGGAAGTATGATTTATATAAGGAAGAGCCGTCAAAGGAGCCGGGTATAAGGGATATCATCAGGGAAATGGAAGTGGGGCAGGAGATTTCCGCATATTTTAATGCCTATGATGAAGAGAACGGCATGATGGCGCTTTCGGGAGATGAGGATAAGCTGTATGAGCTGCTGGTACATGGAATTGCGAGGATGCAGGAACTGGGAGAAGTTTTTGTTTCGGATGCGCTGAAACGGTTCCATACCACATCCGCGCCGAAGGTATCCATGGGGATTTCCCTTGTGGGAGATATGCTGGAACTTTCCATGAGTGCGGGAGACATGCCGATGGAGCAGCTGATTGAGATTTTGTCCAAATATGACAGGAAACGGAAATATTACCGGCTGAAGAACGGCAGTTTTGTGGATGTGGAAGACAGTGAACTGGGAGTTTTAGTGCGGTTAAAGGAAGAATTGGGCATTACGGACCGGCAGTTGAAGCAGGAGAGGATTGCGCTGCCGAAATACCGGGCGCTGTATCTGGATGGTGAGTTGAAAGCGAATCCGGTATTCAGTACAGTGAAGAGCAGGAATTTCAAGGAACTGGTGCGGAACATGAGAACGGTGGAGGACAATGATTTTGAAGTGCCTGCCAGTCTGGAAGAAATCATGCAGGAGTATCAGAAGAAGGGATTTCTGTGGATTAAGACGTTGAAAAACAATGGATTCGGAGGGATTCTGGCGGATGATATGGGATTGGGAAAGACGCTTCAGGTAATCGCGTTTCTGCTGTCCGAGTATATCGACGCCGCTCCGTCGGAAAACAAACGCTGTCTCATTGTGGCTCCGGCTTCTTTGGTTTTTAACTGGAGCAGCGAAATAGAGCGGTTTGCACCAGCCCTGCATGTGAAGACCGTAACGGGAACGGCAGCGGAGAGAAAAGACGTGATATACGGGGCGGGGGAGCGGGATATCCTGCTGACTTCCTATGATTTGTTAAGGAGGGATATTGACAGTTATGCAGGCATACGGTTTTACTGTCAGGTTATAGATGAAGCCCAGTATATCAAGAACCACAATACGCAGGCGGCAAGGGCGGTAAAGGAAATCGAGGCAGGATTTAAGCTGGCATTGACCGGTACGCCGGTGGAGAACAGACTGAGCGAACTGTGGAGCATTTTTGATTATCTGATGCCGGGATTTTTGTATTCTTATCAGCATTTCAGGGAGGAAATCGAACTTCCCATTGTGCAGAACAACAGCGAAGAGGCCATGCGGAAGCTGCAGAAGATGATAGGCCCTTTTGTGCTCCGCAGACTGAAGAAGGATGTGCTGACGGATTTGCCGGATAAACTGGAAGAAAATATCTATGCGAAGCTGGAGGGTGAGCAGCAGAAACTATATGATGCCCATGTACAGCGGATGCGCATGATGCTGGATAAGACCAGCGAGGAAGAATTCCGGAATTCCAAAATACAGATTCTGGCGGAATTGACGAAACTCCGGCAGATATGCTGTGAACCGTCGCTTGTTTTTGAAAATTATAAAGAAAATTCGGCAAAGATGGAGATGTGTGTGGACTTGGTGCGCAATGCGGTAAACGGCGGGCATAAAGTGTTATTGTTTTCCCAGTTCACTTCCATGCTGGACCGGATAAAGAGTGCGCTGGATGAAGAGGAAATCCGCAGTTATATGCTGACGGGAGCCACACCGAAAGAGAAAAGGGTGCAGATGGTGGATGCGTTCAACCGGAACGATACGCCGGTATTCTGCATTTCCTTAAAGGCGGGGGGAACGGGCTTAAACCTGACTTCGGCGGATATGGTCATTCATTATGACCCGTGGTGGAATTTAGCGGTACAGAATCAGGCAACCGACCGTGCCCACAGAATCGGACAGAAGAATGTGGTCAATGTATATAAGCTGATTCTGAAAGGTACGATAGAGGATAACATTGTCAGGCTTCAGGAGCGGAAGAAAGAACTGGCGGAGCAGGTGCTTGGCGGTGACGGCATGGGCAGCGGCAGCTTCACAAAAGAAGAACTGCTGGAGCTGCTCCGGTAACCCGGAGTGCCTATGCTGCGTTCTTACGAAGGACAAGCAGGCCGCAGAGCAGAAGGATGGGAAATGCTATGGCTGCCAGTATGCCGGCCTGAAGATTGTCACCCATCCCGGCAGAAACCATGCCTGTCACGGTAGGGCCCAGGGAACAGCCAATATCGCCGCCTAAAGCCAGCAGCGCAAACATGACGGTGCCGCCGTTCCGGATGCGGGCAGACGCAATGCTGAAGGTGCCGGGCCAAAGGATGCCTACTGACAGCCCGCACAATCCGCAGCCAAACAGCCCGATGATGGGAATGGGAGACAGGGAGATGGCAAGATAGCTGAACAGGCAGAGCAGGCCGCTGAAAAACATGAAGCGTTCCAGTTTTATCTTTTCTCCGAATTTCCCGTAGAAAGCTCGGGATGCTCCCATCAGCAGGGCGAAGAACATAGGGCCGGCGAGGTCGCCTATGGTTTTGCCTACCTGAAGACCTTTTTCCGCGAAAGTGGAAGCCCACTGGCTCACCGCCTGTTCACAGGCTCCGGCACATATCATGAGGAGCATAATGAGCCAGAACAGTCTCAGACGGAATAATTCCATAAGCTTCATGCCGCTTTCCCCTTCTGCCAGGAGGGAGGCAATCGGAACTTTTAGGAAGAATAAAGTATTGCAAACCGGAATGACAGCCCAAAGGAGGGCCAGGATTTTCCAGTGTCCGATGCCAAAGAGGGAGAAAAAGAGGGTGGAAAGCAGTACGACCGCTACATGTCCCCAGCAGTAAAAGGAATGGAGGAGACTCATGGCGGATTCTTTGTTATCCGTCGGACAGGCTTCCACAATGGGACTGATTAGTACTTCGATTAAACCGCCGCCGATGGCATAGATGATAACGGAAGCCATCAGTCCCATAAAAGGCGTCGGCATGACATCGGGCAGTATGGTAAGGCTGATTAAGCCGGCGGCCGGGAAAATATGGGCCAGAATAACGGAAGCCCGGTATCCGATTTTATCTATAAAACCTGCTGACAGAAGGTCTGTCACAAGCTGCAGTCCGAAATTGAATGTGACGAGAAAGGTAATCCGGGACAGGGGAATCCCGTAAGCGGACTGGAAGGTAAGGAACAGCAGGGGAATGAAGTTGTTGACGATGGCCTGGACGATATAACCGGTAAAGCAGGCATAAATGGTGTGTTTGTAAGTGAAACGTGTAGTTTGCCGCATGACGATTCTCCTTTGCTACGAACAATAATCCTATTTTAAGACCATTGTTGTTCAGATGCAATATCGGGAAAGGAAAAATCCGGAAAATATTGACTTTATGGCGGAAATCCATTATTTTACTATAATAAAGCAGGAGTGTGTCAGGAACAATACGGAAACAAATACAAGGATGGAAGAAAGAGTGAAAGATTTTTCAAATCTTTCACTCCGCAAGTTTGTGTCTGCGCTGTATCCACAAACTTGATATGCGCAAAAAGCAGCGCAGAGATGAGGAAATACATGGAGAAAAATGTCGAAAATATACAGGAAATGCGGAACAGGGAACAGATAGAAATGTTTTTGAAGGGGAAGGACAACATTGATAAATTCAGACGGATTATCATGCAGTATGAATGCGCCATGCTGGAAATCAAGACGAAACTGGATGTGCTGAATACGGAGTTGTCGCTGCAGAAAAGCAGGAATCCTTTTGAAACAATCAAATGCAGGATAAAATCGCCGGAGAGCATTTTTGAGAAAATGAAAAGGAACCATATCCCGATGACGGTGGAAGATATGGAAAAGAATATGAACGACATTGCGGGAATCCGCGTAATCTGTTCATTTCCGGATGATATTTATATGCTGGCGGATTGTCTGCTGGCACAGGATGACATTACGCTGATTGCAAAAAAGGACTATATCAAAAAGCCGAAACCGAACGGATACCGGAGCCTTCATTTAATTGTAGAAGTCCCGATTTTTCTAACGGACGAAAAGAAACCGATGCGTGTGGAAGTGCAGTTCCGCACTATAGCGATGGATTTCTGGGCGAGTCTGGAGCATAAGATGAAATATAAGAAGCACATCGAAAAGGCGGAAAGCATCTCCAATGAACTGTATTACTGTGCGGAGCTGATAGCACAGCTGGACGGCAGGATGCAGCAGATAAGGGAGAAGATAGAAGGAGCGCCGGAAAGCTGAACTTACCCGATTTTCATGTAAAGTGTTAAAAACACTTGCATTTTCTAAAGTGTGGTGCTATAGTAGAGGAAGTTAATACGTAACTGTTAACAAGAGTGGACTTGCGAGTCCACTCTTTTTGCGGATAAGAGACAGCAGTTATTTGCAAGTACGGAAAAGGGAGAGGTGAGTAAATGTCCAGAAGGGAGACGTATGAAAGCATGACAGAGGAACTGCTTTTGCCTATTACGGAAAAAGCGGGTGTCGAAATCTATGATGTGGAATATGTCAGGGAAGGCAGTGATTTTTATCTGAGGGCATATATTGATAAGCCGGGCGGTGTGGATATCAATGATTGCGAAAGGGTCAGCCGGGCTTTGTCGGATGCATTGGATGAGAAGGATTTTATTGCGGATGCATATATTTTAGAGGTGAGCAGTCCGGGACTTGGCCGGACGCTGAAGAAAGACAAACATTTGGCAAAGAGCATTGGCGAGGCGGTGGAAATAAAGACCTATAAGCCGATTGAGAAATGCAGGGAATTTGAAGGAGTCTTAAAGGGCTATGACAAAGATTCCGTGACAATAGAAGTGGAAGAGGAGACAGGAAAGAAAGAACTGGTTTTTGCAAGGGCGGATGTTGCATTAATCAGGCTGGCACTCGATTTTTAAGATAAATGATAGCGGTGGAAACGCGGAAAGGAAAAAGGAAAAATGAACAAAGAGTTAATGGAGGCATTGGATATTCTGGAGAAGGAAAAGGAAATCAGCAAGGAGACGCTGTTTGAAGCAATCGAGAATTCCCTGATAACGGCCTGCAAGAACCATTTCGGAAAAGCGGATAATGTCAAAGTGGAGATAGACAGGGAGACCTGCGACTTTTTGTGCTATGCCGAGAAGGAAGTAGTGGAAGAGGTAGAGGATGACTGTACACAGATATCGTTGGAGGATGCATTGAAGATTTCCAAGAGGGCGCAGCTTGGGGATATCGTTCATGTGGAAATTAAGTCCAAGGAATTCGGACGTATCGCCACGCAGAATGCAAAGAATGTAATCCTTCAGAAGATAAGGGAAGAAGAGCGGAGCGTTATTTATAACCAGTATTATGAAAAAGAAAAAGATGTGATAACCGGTATCGTACAGAGATATGTGGGGAGGAACATCAGTATCAATTTAGGAAAAGCCGATGGAATCATAAATGAAAGCGAACAGGTGAAAGGCGAGATATTCAAACCTACGGAAAGAATTAAGGTATATATACTGGAAGTGAAGAATACTCCTAAAGGACCGAGGATTTTAGTGAGCCGTACCCATCCGGAACTGGTAAAGCGTTTATTTGAAGCGGAAGTTACGGAGATTAAAGACGGCACCGTGGAAATCAAAAGCATTGCGCGGGAAGCCGGCAGCAGGACGAAGATGGCTGTCTGGTCCAACAATCCGAACGTGGATGCGGTGGGTGCCTGCGTAGGTATCAACGGCACAAGGGTAAACGCCATTGTGGAGGAACTGAGGGGCGAGAAGATTGATATTATCAACTGGGATGAGAATCCGGGCAATCTGATTCAGAATGCATTATCTCCGGCAAAAATCGTGGCGGTTTTTGCAGACCCGGATGAAAAGACGGCCAAAGTCGTTGTGCCGGATTACCAGTTGTCTCTCGCAATCGGTAAGGAAGGGCAGAATGCAAGACTGGCGGCTAGGCTGACCGGATATAAGATTGACATAAAGAGCGAAACGCAGGCGAAGGATGCACCGGGCTTCCGTTATGAAGATTACATGGATGAATACGATGAGTACGGTGAGGACTATGAAGCCGGCGGATATGAAGAGGAAGCGTTTGAGGAGACGGATGAAGCTGGCATAAATGAGCCGGAGGAAACAGAGGCGGAAGAGATAGAAGCAGCAGAAACAGTGGAAACAGAAACAGAGGAAATAGAAGAGATTGAAGAAATAGAAGCAGAAGAACCGTCAGAAGCGGAACCGGCTTACGCAGATGATGAGGAAGAGGCGGCAGAGGAATAAGATATGGCAAAGAAGATTCCTTTGAGACAGTGTGTCGGCTGCGGTGAGATGAAAAGCAAGAAAGAAATGGTAAGGGTTTTAAAAACAGCAGAGGAGGACATTGTTCTTGATGTAACCGGTAAAAAGAACGGGAGAGGGGCATATCTGTGTCATTCGGCAGACTGCATGAAGAAGGCGAGAAAGAATAAAGGGCTGGAACGCTCCCTGAAAACAAATATTCCGGATGAAATATATAAAAAATTGGAAGAAGGATTTGATGAAAATGAATAAGATATATTCCCTGCTTGGTCTGGCAGTCAGGTCCGGAAATCTGGCAAGCGGAGAGTATGCAGTGGAAAAAGCAGTGAAATCGGGCAGCGCGAAGCTGGTAATCGTGAGCGGGGATGCGTCGGATAATACCGTAAAGCTGTTTGACAATATGTGCCGTTTCTATGAGGTGCCCATGTTCCGGTATGGAACGAAAGAGGAACTGGGGCATGCCATGGGAAAAGAAGTGCGTGCTTCGTTGGCCGTTACGGAGGAGGGGTTTGCAAAGTCCATAATGAAGCATTTGGAAGCATTGGAATAAGAAGACGGAGGTAGTGAGCATGGCGAAAATGAGAGTGCATGAACTTGCGAAAGAATTAGATAGACAAAATAAAGAAGTACTGGCTTTTTTACAGGAAAAAGGAATTGAGGTAAAGTCGGTGAGCAGTTCGGTTGAGGAAGATGCAATCGCGCTTGTAAAAAAGCATTTTACAAAAAATGAGGAAGTGAAAGAGGAAAAACCTATGGCAAAATCGGGAGAAACGGGTGCGGAGCAGCCAAAGAAGAAGAAAAAGATTATCATTGTGGGAAATCCGCAGAACAGTAAGATGGGAGGACAGCGTCCGCAGCAGAACAATGCAAAGAAGCCGCAGACTCAGGGAAGTAATAATCCGAAACAGGGAGCGCGTCAGGAAAAGCCGGCGCCCCACCGTCCGATTAAGCCATTGACACCTCCGTCACCGACGCCGCCGGTAACGATGATACCGGCTTCCAATTATACGCCAAAGAGGGAACAGAAACCGGTAAAGGCGGAACCTAAGAAACCGGAAACGGCAGAAGTAAAGATTACGCAGCCTGAAAATACGGCAGCGTCAAATCAGAACCGGCCGGAACAGGGAAATGCCGGGATTGAAAGCCGCAGACAGGAAAATCCGAGGCAGGAAAGTACAAGACAGGAAAATGCAAGACAGGAAAGTACAAGACAGGAAAGTACAAGACAGGAAAATGGGCGGCAGGATAGGCAGGACAGACCGGCAAGACAGGATAGGCCGAGAAACAACGACCAGCAAAGAAGAACAGATAACAGGAAGGATAACCGGAATGAAAATCGGGGCGACGGCAGAAGAAATGAAGGACAGAATCGCAGACCTTTTGAAAATAATCAGGGGGATAGGCGTAATTCTGGCGGTGGTCAGGGCGGCGGCCGTTCTTTCGGAAATAACGACCGCTCTAACAGAGGCAATGGAGGGCAGGACAATAAATTCAGAAAGCCTGCGGCCTCTAAAGGTTTCGTACCGGAGAGCCCGGTTAAGGATCAGGAAAAGCACAGGGATGAAGAAAAGCGCAGAATCGGTCAGGAGAGGGATAAACGCTCTAAAAAGGATTTGATTTACGAAGAGGATGACGTAAAGGTATCCGGCAGGAATAAAGCCGGAAAATTCATCAAGCCGGAGAAGAAAGTGGAAGAGGTAAAGGAAGAACAGATTAAGGTAATTATCCTTCCGGAGTCGCTGACCATTAAGGAACTGGCGGATAAGATGAAGATGCAGCCGTCTGTCATTATTAAGAAACTGTTCCTGCAGGGGCAGATTGTGACGGTGAATTCCGAACTCTCTTATGAGGAAGCCGAGAATATCGCCATAGAATACGATATAATCTGTGAGAAGGAAGTGAAGGTGGATGTCATCGAGGAACTTCTGAAAGAGGACGAGGAGAAGGAAGAGAACATGACGAAGAGACCGCCGGTCATCTGCGTTATGGGCCATGTAGACCATGGAAAGACCTCTCTTTTGGATGCCATCCGTAAGACGAATGTGACCGATAAGGAAGCCGGCGGAATTACGCAGCATATCGGTGCGTATACGGTACGGGCCGGTTCTGAAAAGATTACGTTCTTAGATACGCCGGGACACGAAGCGTTTACTGCAATGCGTATGCGCGGCGCCAATGCAACGGATATAGCGATTCTGGTGGTAGCAGCCGACGACGGCGTGATGCCGCAGACCGTAGAGGCAATCAACCATGCGAAAGCAGCAGGCATTGAGATTATCGTAGCAGTGAATAAGATTGATAAACCCAACGCCAATATTGACCGGGTAAAACAGGAAATGACGGAATACGAGCTGATTCCCGTAGATTGGGGCGGGAGCACGGAATTTGTGCCGGTGTCTGCGAAATCGGGCGAGGGGATTGATACTCTGTTAGAAACCATTCTCCTGACCGCAGAGATTCTGGAGCTTAAGTCGAATGCGAAGAGACGGGCAAGGGGACTTGTCATTGAAGCGGAGCTGGATAAGGGCCGGGGTCCGGTGGCAACCGTGCTTGTACAGAAAGGTACGCTGCATGTGGGAGATTTCATTTCCGCAGGAGCCAGCCACGGAAAAGTAAGGGCGATGATAGATGATAAGGGCAGAAGGGTAAAAGAGGCCCTTCCGTCCACACCGGTAGAGATTCTGGGGCTTTCCGATGTTCCCAGCGCCGGCGAGGTATTTATAGCCCATGAAAATGATAAGACTGCAAAATCTTATGCAGAAACTTATCTGGCACAGAATAAAGAAAAAATGTTGGAAGATACTAAGGCTAAGATGTCTCTGGATGACCTCTTCACCCAGATACAGGCAGGTAATCTGAAAGAACTGAACCTGATTATCAAAGCGGATGTCCAGGGAAGCGTGGAGGCTGTAAAGCAGAGCCTGTTAAAGCTGTCCAACGAAGAAGTAGTAGTAAAATGTATTCATGGAGGCGTCGGAGCCATTAATGAATCCGATGTATCGCTGGCTTCCGCTTCTTCCGCTATCATCATCGGCTTCAATGTAAGGCCGGATGCCATGGCGAAGACGATTGCGGAAAGGGAAGGCGTGGATATCAGACTTTACAAGGTTATTTATCAGGCAATCGAAGATGTGGAAGCGGCAATGAAAGGAATGCTGGATCCGGTATTCGAGGAGAAGATAATCGGCCATGCGGAGGTACGCCAGCTCTTCAAGGCATCTGCGGTAGGAAATATCGCGGGGTCCTATGTGCTGGACGGTATGTTCCAGAGAGACTGCAAGGTACGCATCACGAGAGAGGGCGAGCAGATTTACGAAGGTGCGCTTGCTTCGCTGAAGCGGTTTAAGGATGATGTGAAAGAAGTAAAAGCCGGGTTTGAGTGCGGTCTGGTATTTGAGAATTTTGACCAGATGCAGGAACTGGATATCGTAGAAGCTTATATTATGGTTGAGGTACCCCGGACATAAAAGATTAGCACGGATGGGAGCAGGAAATGAAGAAGAATAGTTTGAAGAATACCAGAATTAATGGAGAAGTGCAGCGCGCATTGGCGGAAATCATACGCGGAGGGATTAAGGACCCGCGTATCAGTCCGCTGACTTCGGTGGTTTCCGTAGAGGTGTCTCCCGATTTGAAGACCTGTAAGGCCTGGATGAGTGTGCTGGGAGACGAGGAAGCGCAGAAGAGCACGCTGGAAGGGTTAAAAAGTGCAGCCGGTTATATAAAGAATCAATTGGCAAAGGAAGTGAATCTGAGGAATACGCCGGAGATTACGTTCATTATGGACCAGTCCATTGCCTACGGCGTCAGTATGTCAAAGCTGATTGATGAAGTGAACAGGGGGACTGGAAATGAGGATTAAAGACGAGGTTGTAAATGCAAATACCATAGGAATCAGCGGCCATATCCGGCCGGACGGGGATTGTGTGGGCGCATGTATGGCATTGTATCAATATCTGTGTAAAGTGTACCCGGAAAAGCGGGTGGATGTGTTTCTGGAACAGCCGTCGGAAGTTTTTTCCTGTATCTGCGGTATAGAACAGATACGTACGGATTTTAAGACGGATGTGGAAAAATATGATGCATTCATCGCACTGGATACCGTGAAGGAGCGCATGGGAGAGGCTGAAAAACTGTTCGATAAGGCCGTAAAGACGATAAATATCGACCACCATATCAGCAATTCCGGCTGCGGGGACGTGAACTATGTGGATGCCGGCTCCAGTTCTACAAGCGAACTGGTCTATGATGTGCTGACGGAAGAAGAACTGGACGTGGAGATAGCCAAAGCGATTTATATCGGTATCATACACGATACCGGGGTGATGCGTTATTCCAATACGTCCCCTAAGACGTTGCAGATTGCGGCGAAGCTGATTTCTTTCGGATTCGATTTTTCGGAATTAATCGAAAAGACATTTTATGAAAAGACTTATGTACAGAATCTTCTTTTAGGGCGCGCTTTGCTGGAAAGCATACAGTTCATGGATGGAAAATGCATCGTCAGCGGACTGGTAAAGCGGACGTTAGAGTTTTATCATGCGGATTCCAAGGACTTAGAGGGAATCGTAAGCCAGCTGAATCAGACGGCGGGGGTGGAATGTACGATTTTTATGTATCAGACCGGCATACAGGAGTATAAGGTCAGTCTGCGTTCCAAAGGGAAAGTGGATGTGGCAAAGATTGCGATGTTCTTTGGCGGCGGCGGTCATGTAAGGGCTGCGGGCTGTACCATGAACGGAACGTTTCATGATGTGGTCAACAATCTTTCCTTACATATTGAGAAACAGATGAAAGAGGCTGGATTGCTGTAACGCGTCTGGATGTTCCGAAAGGGAATGGCAGGGCGCGGACACGCGGAACGGGAAGAACAGGGTAGAGAGAATGTACAATGGAATTATAAATATATATAAAGAAGCCGGATACACTTCCCACGATGTGGTGGCAAAGCTTCGGGGTATCCTGAAACAGAAGAAAATCGGGCATACGGGAACGCTGGATCCGGCGGCGGCCGGAGTTCTTCCGGTCTGTCTGGGCAGCGGAACGAAATTATGCGGTATGCTTACGGAGGAAACCAAAGAGTACCGGGCCGTCCTCCGGCTGGGCTGTGAGACGGATACGCAGGATATGACGGGAAATATTCTGGTGCAGCGGGAAGCGGCGGTGACGGAAGGACAGGCAGAAGAAGCGGTGCTGTCTTTTGTCGGAGAATATGACCAGATTCCGCCGATGTATTCAGCCATTAAGGTGAACGGTAAGAAGCTGTACCAGCTGGCAAGGGAAGGAAAAGAAGTCGAGCGCAGACCGAGGCGGGTGCAGATTCACCGGATTGAGATAGAAAGCATCGTTCTGCCCAGGGTTATGCTGCGTGTAGAATGTTCCAAAGGGACTTACATACGTACGTTGTGCCATGATATCGGCAGGAAGCTGGGATGCGGCGGCGTCATGGAAGAACTTGTGCGGACGCGGGTTGGACGGTTCGGAACCGGAGATGCATTGCGGCTATCGGAGGTGGAGAAACTGCGGGACACAGGGGAGCTGGCGGAGAAAATTATTCCTGTGGACCGCATGTTTGAAGGATATCCGAAGGTTACGGTGGAAAAACAGTTTCAGAAATTAATCGAAAACGGAAATGCGTTTTACCGGAATATGACAAGGGAAAAAGCGGATGCCGCGCCGGGACTTAAAGTCAGGGTCTATGACGGGGAGGGCAGGTTTTACGGTATTTTTGAATTCCGTCAGGAGGAAGAGAGGTTTTTCCCGGTAAAAATGTTTAGGGAGAATGGATGTTAGATGCAGGTGATTCATGGAACGACGGAGTTTGGGATAGAAGGAAAGTGTGCGGCGGCAATCGGAAAGTTCGACGGAATCCATTTAGGGCATCAGAAGCTGCTGCGCCATATACTGGAGCAGAAAGAGCGGGGATGGAAAGCTGCGGTCTTTACGTTTGACCCGCCTCCGGCTGTCCTGTTCGGGACGGCGCAGGATAAGGAACTGATGACCAGGGAAGAGAAACGGACGGCCTTTGGGAAAATGGGCGTGGATGTATTGGTGGAATTTCCGCTTAGTTACGAAACGGCAGCCATACTGCCGGAGGATTTTATTCAGGAAATCCTGGTGGAAAAGATGCATACCGCATATCTGGCTGCGGGAACGGATGTGACGTTTGGGCGCAGGGGAGCCGGGAACGCGGCTTTGCTCCGCAGTATGGCAGAGCGGTGCGGATATGAGGTTCATATTATCGATAAAGTATGTTACAATGGAAAGGCAGTGAGTTCCACCGGGGTACGGCAGGCGGTGGAGACAGGGCGGATGGAAGAGGCGGCGTGCCTGCTGGGAGCGCCTTATGATGTATCGGGAACGGTAGCGCATGGCAACCGGTTCGGAAGGACCATCGGGATGCCGACCGTGAATCTGATTCCGCCGGTTACGAAACTGCTTCCGCCCAACGGGGTCTATTATTCCGAAGTCCGGCTGGAAGGAAAGCGTATGGCGGGGATTACAAACATCGGATATAAGCCGACCGTAAGCGAAGCGGGGCGGATGGGTGTAGAGACCTATATCTACGATTTTGACAGGGAAATATACGGGGCGGAGATAAAGGTTTCGCTTTTAAGATTTAAGCGTCCGGAGAAAAAATTCCGGGGAACGGATGAATTAAAGGAACAGATGGTAAAGGATATTGAAGAAGGCAGGCAATATCACAGGCTTTTACAGGGAAGGGCAGACGGTTTGTAAAGCAGCGGACAAGAGGAAGGGATAAGGTACGTTATGAGTGTGAATATTTTACTATCAATGGCAGGCGGGCTCGGATTGTTTTTGTTCGGGATGACAGTTATGAGTGAAAGCATTGAGAAAGTGGCAGGTGCGAAACTTCGTTCCATTTTGGAAATCTTTACGAAGAACCGGTTCACAGGCTTAATCGTAGGTATTATTTTTACCGGCGTCATCCAGTCGTCGTCGGCCTGTACGGTGATGGTAGTCAGTTTCGTCAATTCGGGTCTTATGTCGCTTTATCAGGCTGCCGGGGTGATTTACGGCGCGAATATCGGTACGACGATTACCTCCCAGCTGGTCTCTTTTAATCTGTCAGAGGCGGCTCCGGTCATCCTGTTGGCAGGCGTACTGATTATGATGCTGGGAAAAGGGAAGCAGAAGGTGGAAAGGATAGGCGAAGTCATTGTTGGATTCGGCATTCTGTTTCTCGGATTAAGCAGTATGTCCGGCGCCATGTCGGGAATGAAGGACAGTCCGGGCGTGATGAATCTGTTAAAGTCGCTGCACAGTCCCATGCTTGCCGTCCTGATGGGAACCGTAATCACGGCTGTCATACAAAGTTCCTCTGTGACGGTCAGCATTGTACTGCTGATGGCCAATCAGGGTCTGCTGGGTCTGCCTATCAGCCTTTATATCATACTGGGGTGTAATATCGGAGCCTGTGCTTCGGCGGTTCTGGCATCTTTGACCGGTAAGAAGGATGCAAAGCGGGCGGCGATGATTCATCTGCTGTTTAATGTGATTGGCACGGTGCTGCTGTTCATCATCCTGAAAGTCGGTATGAACGGGGTAGTGAATCTGATTATGGGGATTTCGGGAGGAAACGAAGGACGTTTCATTGCAAATGCCCATACGATGATTAAAATATTCCAGGTTATCATCCTGTTCCCGTTTTCCAATATGATAGTGAAGCTTACCTATCTGCTCATACCGGGAGATGATAAGAAAGTCGGTTACAGGGACAGCTACCAGCTGAAGTATATCGGTGAAAAAGTGGTATTCAATCCGGCAACGGCGGTGGTAGAGGTAACGAATGAAATCGAGCGTATGGCATCCCTCGCATCGGAGAATCTCAACCGCGCCATGAATGCGCTGATTACGCTGGACGAGTCTGACATTGAAGAAGTATATGAAGTGGAAAAAAATATTAATTTCCTGAACCACGCGATTACGAATTATCTTGTAAAAATCAACCAGACGACGCTGCCCATTGAAGATTTGAAAGGAATCGGCGCATTGTTTCATGTGGTAAACGATATAGAGCGTATCGGCGACCATGCGGAAAATGTAGCGGATGCGGCAAGACAGCGTATCCGCACAGGGGTAGGATTCAGCGCCGTGGCACAGAGAGAGCTGGGGGATATGCTGAATATGGTAAATACGTTAATCCGTTTTTCCATAGAGATGTATTCGAGCGGTTCGGACGAGCATCTGGAGGATATCCTGCATCTGGAGGATGCAGTAGATGAAAAGGAGAGGGAACTGCAGAGAGCGCATGTGGAAAGGCTGACAAAGAATGAATGCAGTCCGGAGGCCGGAATGCTGTTTTCGGATATCGTATCAGGATTGGAGCGGGTGGCGGACCATGCCACGAATATTGCATTTTCGGTTTTGAATAATGACCCGGAGGAGGATTAATACATAACTTTAAAAAATCCATAAATTTCCGTGTATAAGTATTTGACATGGATAGAGGGAGTTGATATAATATCCATGTAATAATCTGTAACAAATTTGTAATATTTGTGATAGAATAGTTAAGAAAGAGTAACAGATTAGGATAGTATAAACGACAACAACGGATATTTGATTGGAAGGGCTTGAAGTTATTATGAAGAAAAAAGCAGCAGGAATTGTAAGTATATGTGTGGCAGGGATGGTGTTGTATACCGGTCCGGTGTATGCGGCAGGTTCAAACAGCGCGGCGGTCATGGCGGATGCGGTGACGGAACAGAGCCGGACGGCAGATGATATACAGGTAGAGTCCATCAAAGAGGTAGTATCGATGCCGGTAGGAGCGGCTGCACTTCTGGATTCGAGGAAAACGGAGGAAGAGTATAAGGAAGCGGCAGAGGAAGCAGAGGGAGCTTTGTGGGGATATACGAATCTGGGAATCTCCAATGTGAATGATAACCTGAATATCCGGAAAACACCGGGCGAGGATGGAAAAATGGTAGGAAAACTTCCGAAGAATGCGGCCTGCGAGCTGGTTTCCGAGGAGGGGGAGTGGACTTATATCCGTTCCGGCAAAGTAGAAGGATATGTGAAGAGCGAATATCTGCTCAGCGGATGGAGTGCAAAAAAACGTGCGTTGGAAGAAGTGTCCACCGTAGCGGTAGTGGATACGACAACCCTGAAAGTGAGAGAAGAACCCAATACGGAGTGCGAGGTAATCACCATGGTTCCGAGGGGCGAAGAACTCGATGTAGTGGAAATCATGGATGACTGGGTAAAAATCATGATTGACGATGAGGAAAACTATGTATCTGCCGAGTATGTCATAATAGAAGAGAAGCTGGCAAGTGCGATTACGATGACAGAGCTGCTGTACGGACAGGGCGTGTCGAATATCCGGGTGGATTTGTGCCAGTTTGCCAAACAGTATGTGGGAAATCCCTATGTATGGGGCGGCACCAGCCTGACCAAAGGCGCGGATTGTTCCGGTTTTGTACTCAGCGTGTTTAAGAATTTCGGCATTTCCCTTCCGAGAACCTCCGGTTCCCAGGCGAATGCAGGAACAAAAATCAGTATGTCGGAAGCAAAGCCGGGAGATTTGATTTTTTACGCGAAAGGCGGCAGGATTAACCATGTGGCCATCTATATCGGCAACGGACAGGTGGTACACGCCAGCAGTCCGAAGACAGGAATCAAGATTTCCAATTATAATTACCGTACACCGGCAAAAGTAGTGAGGGTTTTGCCGAAAGATTAAAGCAGGGATAATCAAAAAAGCCGGAATCCATCAGAACGGATTCCGGCTTTTCCGTTTTTTTTCACAAAAGATACTATATTTTTGCTGATAAATAGTATATAATATACTAGAGTGCTGAAAGTAAACGTGTCAGCACTCCAGACATTAAAAACGGCATATTTTCGGCTGAGAAGGAGAGCACGATGAAAATTCAAGACTTTTGTGACATGGAAAAATTTGAAAACATTATGGATAACTGGGCAAAATGTACCGGACTCGCAACAGTGGCAGTAGGTGCGGACGGGGAATATATCAGCGAGTGCTATAATTTTACGGATTTTTGCATTAAGTTGACGAGAGGCAGTGCGGAAGGGAGCAAACGCTGCGAAAAATGTGACCGTGAGGGAAAAGGAGTATATTCTTGCCATGCAGGGCTGGTGGACTTCGGGATTCCGATTACGCTGACCGACGGAACGGTGCTTGGGAGCGTGATTGGCGGACAGGTTCTGCCGGAGAACCCCGACGATGAAAAGTTCCGGCGGACGGCAAGAGAATTAGGGATTAATGAAGATACATATGTAGCGGCGCTGCATAAGGTAAATGTAAAGACGAGGGAACAGATTGAAGCATCCGCCAATCTTTTGGGAGATGTCATTAACATGTATGTCCGTTCAAGTTATCAGGAGAAGAAGAACGACCGGCTGCTGGGGATGTTAAAGAACGGGATTTCCAAGGCGGCGGAGGAAATCGATGCCGCGAACGAGAGCACTTCCAAGATTACGGGATTCAGCAAGCGGCAGAATATTCTGGCGCTGAACGCGTCCATCGAGGCGGCAAGGGCCGGAGAGAGCGGAAAGGGATTTGCGGTAGTGGCGACAGAAGTCAGGAAACTGGCGGAAGGGATGTCGGTAGCCAGTGCGGAAATCAACGAGAAGCTGCAGAGAATTTCGCAGACGATTAACGAACTGAATGAGTAAAGCAAATCTTGGTATTTACAAGGAAAGAAATCTGTGGTATGATAGCGGAGTGTGAAAAACAGCCGATACTCAGGTGTGGGACAACTCCGACCCGGTCTTAGTATCCGGCGTAAAGGAAAGCAGGAGGAAGAGACTATGATTTCTAAGGAAAAGAAAACAGCGATTATCAAAGAGTACGCAAGGACAGAAGGCGATACAGGTTCACCGGAAGTGCAGATTGCGGTATTGACAGCGAGGATTCAGGAACTTACAGAGCATTTAAAGGCGAATCCGAAGGACCATCATTCAAGAAGAGGGCTTCTTAAAATGGTTGGTCAGAGACGTGGTTTACTTGATTATCTTAAGAAAGTGGACATTGAGAGATATCGTTCTTTAATTGAAAGACTTGGAATCAGAAAGTAAGGAGCAAATGTTTAGGCGGATACAGACTGAAAAGTCGGAGTGTCCGCCTTTTCCTCATGGTATCGGACCAAAGCGGCATGGCTGCGGAAAGATAAGAGGGAATGGAAGTTGACAGAACAGACAAGGCAGACGGGATATTCCGGGACCACTGATAAGCATATGTCCATGAACGTATTCTTATCAGTAGTTTCGGCATCTCCTGCCTTGGGAACAGCCCTTATACGGGCGGACAGAGCAAACAGGAAGGAGAATTCAGAGAATGGAAAAAAATTACAGGACATTTACAATGGAACTTGCCGGAAGAACCCTCCGCGTAGATATCGGAAGGGTTGGAAAGCAGGCGAACGGCTGTGCGTTTATGCAGTATGGGGAGACAACCGTACTTTGTACGGCGACGGCTTCCGACAAGCCGAGGGACGGAATTGATTTCTTCCCTTTAAGTGTGGAATACGAAGAAAAGTTATATTCCGTAGGAAAGATTCCCGGCGGTTTTAATAAGAGAGAGGGGAAGGCTTCCGAGAATGCAATCCTCACCAGCCGTGTAATCGACCGTCCGATGCGTCCTTTATTTCCAAAGGATTACAGAAATGATGTAACATTGAATAATATGGTAATGAGCGTGGACCCTGCGTGCCGTCCCGAACTGGTAGCTATGATTGGCGCTGCCATTGCTACCTCTATTTCGGATATTCCGTTTGACGGGCCTTGTGCAATGACACAGGTAGGTCTGGTGGACGGGGAGTTCATCATCAATCCTTCACAGGAACAGTGGAAGATTGGCGATTTGAATCTGACCGTTGCGTCTACCAGTGAAAAAGTAATCATGATTGAAGCCGGTGCAAATGAAGTGCCGGAGGCGAAGATGCTGGAAGCAATTTATATGGCTCATGAAATCAATCAGACCATTATCGCTTTCATTAATCAGATAACGGCGGAAGTAGGAAAACCGAAACACGAATATACAAGCTGTGCCGTACCGGCTGAAATGTTTGATGCGATGAAGGAAATCGTAACGCCGGAAGAGATGGAAGAAGCGGTTTTCACGGATGAAAAACAGGTACGTGAAGAAAATATTAAAAAAATTACGGAGAAATTTGAAGAGGCTTTTGCCGAGAACGAGGAATGGCTGGCTATTTTGGGCGAGGCGGTATATCAGTATCAGAAAAAGACTGTCCGCAAGATGATTCTGAAAGACCACAAGCGTCCCGACGGACGTGAGATTACGCAAATCAGGCCCCTGGCAGCGGAAGTGGACTTGATTCCGAGGGTACACGGTTCTGCAATGTTTACGCGCGGACAGACACAGATTTGTACCGTAACGACATTGGCGCCTTTATCTGAGATGCAGAGAATCGACGGTCTGGATGAAAATGAAGTGAATAAGAGATATATGCATCATTATAATTTCCCGTCTTATTCGGTGGGAGAGACGAAACCCAGCCGCGGGCCGGGACGGCGTGAAATCGGACACGGGGCTTTGGCAGAGAGAGCGCTGATTCCGGTACTTCCTTCAGAGGAGGAATTCCCTTATGCCATCCGTACCGTATCCGAAACATTTGAGTCCAACGGTTCTACTTCACAGGCGTCTATCTGTGCGTCCACAATGTCGCTGATGGCGGCAGGCGTTCCGATTAAGAAGCAGGTAGCAGGTATCTCCTGCGGACTGGTAACAGGTGAGACGGACGAGGACTATATCGTGCTTACGGATATTCAGGGATTGGAAGACTTTTTCGGGGATATGGACTTTAAAGTAGCGGGTACGCATGACGGTATTACCGCAATCCAGATGGATATCAAAATCCACGGACTGACAAGGCCGATTGTGGAAGAGGCAATTAAGAGGACAAAGGAAGCAAGGGAATATATCTTAAATGAAATCATGACACCGGCTATTGCAGAGCCAAGAAAAGAAGTAGGGCCTTATGCGCCGAAGATTGTTTCCCTTCAGATTGACCCTGAGAAAATCGGGGACGTAGTCGGACAGAGGGGCAAGACAATCAATGAAATCATCGCACGGACCGGTGTAAAAATCGATATTACGGATGACGGCAAGGTATCTGTATGCGGTACCGATACGGCTATGATGGACAAGGCGGTAGAGATGATAAAAGTCATCACTACGGATTTTGAGGAAGGACAGGTATTCAAAGGAACGGTAGTCAGCATCAAGGAGTTCGGAGCATTTATTGAATTTGCGCCGGGTAAGGAAGGCATGGTTCATATTTCCAAGATTTCCAGGGAAAGAATCAATCATGTGGAAGATGTGCTGACACTGGGAGATAAGGTGACTGTGGTTTGTCTCGGCAAGGATAAGATGGGCAGAATCAGCTTCTCCATGAAGGATGTGGCACAGCAGTAAAGTCCGGAAAAACAGGAATTGCGTTTCAACAGACAGAATATTATAAAAGAATGCAGAAAGGACGCGCCGATACTTTGGCGCGTCCTTTCTGCTGTCAGTCCTGATGGATGTCTGTATGAAACCGCTGCATTAAATTGCTTCATGAAAAGTCCTGCTGATTACATCCGCCTGCTGTTCGGGCGTCAGTTTAATGAAGTTTACTGCGTATCCGCTGACACGGATTGTAAGCTGGGGATAATTTTCAGGATGCTTCTGGGCATCCAGAAGAGTATCCCTGTTAAGTACGTTTACATTCAGATGGTGGCCGCCTTTCGTAGCATATCCGTCCAGCAGGTTTACTAAGTTATCTACTTGTGCAGTATTTGTCATTGCCATATCTCTATTTCCTCCTTAATAATAGTAATGATTATTGTTTTTGATTGATTTAATCATATCATTTCAGACCGGAATTGTCTATAAAAAATTTAAATGATTCTGTATTTTTTCCAATACAAATGAAAATTAAAAGGAAAAATTGGAATCTTTCTGTTTCTAAAAAAGGAATAAAAAGAAACAGGAATAACTTGCCAGCCCTTACATATATTAGGATAAAGAAAGAAGAAAGGGATGGACAGGACAGATGGCAGCGGGGGAAGAAATTCTGCGTATTTTTCCGGATTATATGAGGCAGTTATGGCAGGAGGTTTCCGGGCGTGCCGGGGAACTGCAGGAAATCCGGCTCAGAAGCGGGCGGGAGGTTATCGTGGTGATGAATGGGGACGAGCGGTATATAAGCAGCGGAGGACAGGTTGTGCCGGATATCCGGAGCGCTGTCCGGATGACGGAACAGGATATGGAAGCGATACTGAACCATATCTGTGACTATTCGGTTTATGCTTTCTGCGATGAGATACGGCAGGGATTTATGACCATTCCGGGAGGACACCGGGTAGGGATGGCGGGACAGGTTATATTGGAGGAAAACGGGACAATCCGGAATATGAAGCATATCCGTTATATGAATGTCCGCATTTCCCATGAAATAAAAGGCGCTGCCGATTTGGTCATGCCTTATCTGTATGAGAACGGGCAGTTGTTGGATACGCTTTTGATTTCGCCGCCGGGATGCGGGAAGACAACCCTGTTAAGAGACATGATACGTCAGATAGCGGACGGCAACCGTTTTTCAAAGGGAATGAATGTGGCGGTGGTAGATGAGCGGTCGGAGATTGCCGGATGCTATATGGGCTGTCCCCAAAACGATGTGGGAGTACGGACGGATGTGTTGGATGCCTGCCCGAAGGTAGTTGGCATGATGATGCTGCTGCGCTCCATGGCTCCCCAGGTAGTGGCAGTAGACGAGCTGGGAAGCGGGGAGGATATCCGGGCTGTCAGCCAGGTAATGCAATGCGGGAGCCGGATGCTTGCTACCGTGCATGGAGAGTCCCTTCAGGAAATCATGGAGAAGGATTTTCTGAAAGACCTTGTCCGCCGGCAGGTATTTGGCAGGTACATTATGTTAGGGAGGCCGGATGGGACGTGCAGGGTGAAAGCCATATATGACAGAGGGTTTCGGATATGTTACGGCTCTTAGGGATTTTTTTCCTGTCGGCAGGCTGTATGGGGCTCGGATGGTCGTGGAAGGAACGGCTGAAAAAAGGACTGGAAGAACTGTATGAAGTCTGGCGGATTTTAAAGATGTTTCAGAGTGAGATTATTTACAGCCGCGCACCCCTGCCGGAAGCGTGCCTGCGGATTGCAGGGCGGACGCCTGAGCCTTACAGGGGGGCCTTTTTGGAAATACATAAGGAAATGCTGGCCAATCATGGGACAACATTCGAGGAAGTATGGAAGCGGCAGATGGAAGAGTGTGCCGGCAGGCTGGTGATGCCCGCTGAAGAAAAGCGGAGACTGTCAGGATTTGGAAGCTGCGTGGGATTTATAGACGGGCAGGTGCAGGCGCAGATGCTGGAACAGCAGATTCAGAGGCTGGGGCTTTCCATTGAGCGGCAGGAGAAGGAAATGGCCAATAAAAGCAGAGTCATTATGTGCCTGAGTGTGATGGGGGGCCTTATGCTTGCCATTCTGTTGATTTAGGGCATGGAGGACATGGCCGGATGGAGGTTTCAATATGGACGTTGGTCTGATATTTAAGATTGCAGCGGTGGGAATACTGATTACGATATTAAGTCAGGTACTGAAACACAGCGGGAGGGAGGAACATGCCTTTCTGATTAGTCTGGCAGGGCTGATTCTCGTACTGACATGGATTGTACCGTATATTTATGATTTGTTTGTCATGATTCAGAACCTGTTTGAATTATAATGTCAAAAATGTCAAAACCGGAAGAAGAGGAAAATATATGGATGTATTGAGGATAGGAATTCTGGGGGTTGCAGGCGTCATGCTGGCGCTTCAGTTTAAATCGTACAAGCCGGAGTATGGATTATATATAGGTTTTGCCGTAAGTCTGATGATTTTTACGCTGATTGTATCGGGACTGGTCTCTTTGTTTGGAAGTATGGGGATTATGGAGGAATATATTGGTTCCAACCGTGCCTATTTTTCCATTTTGCTGAAAGTAATCGGGATTACCTATATTTGTGAGTTTTGTTCCGGTATATGCAGGGATGCGGGGTATGCATCCGTTTCAGGCCAGATAGAAATCTTCGGCAAACTGTCCGTACTGGCGGCAGGTATGCCGATTCTTCTGGCAATAATAGAAAGTATTCAGGAGATTGCGGGATGAGAAAAATAAGGTTTGCGCTTTCGCTTCTGTTCCGTTCTGTTTTGGTGACTGTTTTGATGGCTTTTTGGATGTACAAGCCGGTGTATGCAGCGGAGGGGGAAGTGGATGTGGAGAGCGTATGGGGGGAATACGGGCTGGGAGATATAAACGGGAGCCTGGAAGAAATGCTTCCTGCGTATGAGTGGGATATGCAGGGGATTTTATCGGATATCCTGCAGGGAAAAATACTGACGGCTGTCGGGCGGGCATGGGACGGCGTAAAAGGGACGCTGGCGGCGGAGCTGACCGGAATGAAGAACATTTTTGCGTCTATCCTTATTTTGGGAATTATTTCCGCCCTTTTTGCAAATTTTTCGGATATCTTCCAGAATCATCAGATAGCGGATATCAGTTTTTATTTTTTGTACCTGCTGCTTATGGCGGTTTTAATGAAAGCCTTTTTAATGGCGGCGGGAATTGCTTCCCAGGCGGTGGAAAACATTGTGTTGTTCATTAAAATGTTTATTCCTGCGTATTTCATGGCAGTAGGCGCAGCATCGGGCGCAGCGTCCGCCATGGTTTATTACCAGTTCATGCTGATACTGGCCTATGGAGTGGAAAAACTGCTGGCTTCCGTGCTGCTTCCGCTGATTTACAGCTATGTGCTGCTGGCGCTTATGAACGGCGTATGGGCGGAAGAAAGACTGACGCTGCTGCTGGAATGTCTGAAGAAGGGCATTGGAATCGGGCTGAAAGCAGCCCTGGGAGCAGTGACTTCCCTCAGCCTGTTCCAGTCTATGATTGCGCCGGTACTGGATTCCCTTCAGGGAACCGCGATCAAAAAAGCCATTTCAGCCATACCGGGCATCGGAAATCTTGCGGAGGGTGTGACGGAGATGGTAATCGGTTCGGCAGTACTGATTAAAAACAGTATCGGTCTGTTGCTTTTGTTGCTGCTGCTCGCTATCTGCCTTGTGCCGCTGATGAAGTTGTTCCTTATAGCCTGTCTGATGAAAGGCAGCGCGGCTTTGGCGGGGATTGTCAGCGATAAGCGGATTACAGGATGTACGGACCGGGTGGGGGACGGAAGCCTGCTGTTGTTCAGGACGGCATTTACGGCGGTTGCGTTATTCCTTATTGTGATTGCCATTGTAGCTTATACGACCGGTACGGTGTAGAGGGACAGGAATATGGGCGGGACATTTTTGGAATTTATGAAAAGCACAGGCATTTTTATTTTGTGTGCGCAGTGTTTCATGCATTTTGCAGCGGGAAAGGTTTATGAAAAATATGTGAAGCTGCTGATAGGTGTGATGATTCTGGCACAGTTCATCGTACCGGTAAGGGCTGTATTTCTCGGTAAGGAAAGTGCACAGATGTGGGGAGAGATAGAGAAGTTCCAAAAGGAATTGGAAGATGTTATGGAGGAGGCCGGAAGAGAGGCAGCCGCTTCCATGGAGCAGGAGACGGGAGCGATAGGGGACGGGGCGGAAAGCAGCAGGGAAAAGCGGGCATTGGAAGAGGAAATAGGGAAGCGGATTGCAGAAACGGCTCAGGTTTACGGGGTGACGGTTGAAAAAGTGGAATTAGTGGAAGAACCGCCGAAAATCATAGTGACGGTAGGAGAAACGGAGAAAAAGACAGGAGAGAGGATAAAGGTGGAGAAAATAACCATCGGGCAGGAAAAAGGACAGGATATAGAGGACATGCCGGAAAGCGGGGAAGAAGAGGAAATGGAAAAAGAAATGGAAAAGGAAATGGAAATGGAAAAAGAAATGGAAATGGCCGGGGCTTTTTCCAAAGCTTTAGGTGTCGATGCGGATTATGTGGAGGTCATAAAGCAGCGGTAGGAAGGAATGGGCCGGAGAGACAGTTTGAAAAGTCAAAGACTCAGACGGCAGGCCGGGGATATGGAAAGGGAAGGGAAACAGTATGGAGACAGAAAAGAAGAAAGGGCTGCTTGAAAGGATAAAAAACGCGAAAAAGCCGGGAAAAGACCAGTTTGTTATCTGTATTCTTACGGGAATCCTTCTGATAGTCATCGCAATGCCGACTTCAAAAAAAAACGGGGAGAAAGCATCAGAGTACGGTATATGGGACAACCAGACTGTTAAAATAGAAGAAAGCAGCAAAACAGAACGTGCAGGTACAAATGAAGAAATTGAAAAAATTGACAGTATAGAGGAATATGAACGCTATATGGAGAATAAATTAGAACAGGCAATATCAGCCATGGAAGGTGCCGGCAAAGTAAAGGTCATGATTACAGTAAATGCTTCCAGGGAACTGATAGTTGCAAAAGATACACCGGTTACGCGGAGCGATACGGCAGAGAACGATTCGGAGGGCGGCAGCAGGACCGTCAGTGAATCGAACATGGAAGAAGAAACTGTATATAGAAAGGAAAGTGATGGAAGTTCCAGCCCTTATGTGATAAAGACGCTGCAGCCGGTAATCGAAGGTGTGGTAGTCGTAACGCAGGGAGGAGACCGGCCGGAGGTGAGGAAAAATATTACGGAAGCAATAGTGGCATTATTTGATATAGAGCCGAATAAAATTAAAGTAGTTAAAATGAAAGCCGAATAAGGAAAAGGGGAGAAAGAGGCATGAAGAATATGCTTAAAAAAAATCAAATCATGATTACCGCGCTTGCGATTATGATTGCGGTTGCGGGCTACCTGAATTTTGCGGGTACGAAGGTAACGGAAGAAGAAATTATGACAGTGGACAGTGATACGGTGGTAAGTGACGAAGCGGATACGGATGTGGCGGCCCTGTTTGATATTTCCGATGAAGATGTGATGCAGTCTTCCGGATACGGGGACATCGAGAGTATGGATACGGATATCACGATATTGTCGGATGACTATCTGGATGAAGGCATGGCAGAGAATGTGGCGGACACGGCGCCTACTGACAGTGAAGTGCCGGGAGAAGCAGTCTTTACTTCCACCTCCGGTATGAATTCTTTATCCGGGGCAAAACTATTAAAAGAACAGACGAGAGCTAAAAACAAAGAAACCTTAATGGAAATCATCAATAATGCCAATATTACAGAAAGCCAGAAGCAGGAAGCTGTAGATAACATGATAGCCATTACGGATATAGCAGAGAAAGAAACGTCCGCCGAAATCCTGTTGGAATCCAAAGGGTTTTCCGATGTAGTAGTAAGCATCAGCGATACGGGTGTGGATGTAGTAGTCAGTGCAGCAGAACTGTCGGAAGCCCAGAGAGCACAGATTGAGGATATCATTATAAGAAAGACGGGAGCAGCGCCTGAAAACATCATTATCAGTACGACAGCTGAGGAGTAAGAAATAAGAGTTTATTTGAAGCTGTAAATGTGTTATAATGAGCGTTAGCAAGCGGTGAAGCCCGCGAATGCGGAAAAACGCGGGTTTTTTAACCAGCGCTGCAGCTGAGCCGTAATATGATTTGTGAGTGCCGGGGCATCGTTTTTCGGATGTGCGGTGTACCATGAGAAGACAAGAGGTGTACTTATGAAACGTATATTTTTAATAGTACTTGACAATAAGGGAATCGGAGCGGCAGGGGATGCGGAAGAGTATGGGGAAAAAGGGACGGATATCCCCGCTTCCGCCGCATCCGGTTCCCTTTTTCCATGTCCAACGTGACGGGCAGGATGAGAGCGTGTTTGAAAAATCATTCCCGCCGGCTGTGCGTCACAGTTTGTGGAAAGCATTTTTCAAACACGCTCTGGTAAGCAGACTCTGTTCAGGAACGGAATTCAGGATATGAATACAGCGGAATGTGCGCAGTATTTGCAGAAAGAGAAAGACATGGAGGAAAAGAGAATGGGCAATTATACAGAAGAAATAAACAGAAGAAGGACTTTTGCGATTATATCGCATCCGGATGCGGGTAAAACAACGCTTACCGAGAAATTCCTGCTTTATGGAGGAGCCATCAATCTGGCGGGAAGCGTAAAGGGAAAAGCGACTGCAAGACATGCGGTTTCCGACTGGATGGAAATAGAGAAAGAAAGGGGTATTTCTGTAACCAGCAGCGTGCTGCAGTTTGAATATGACAATTTCTGCATCAATATACTGGATACGCCGGGACATCAGGACTTTTCGGAAGATACTTACCGTACGCTGATGGCGGCGGATTCGGCGGTAATGGTCATCGATGCTTCGAAAGGTGTGGAAGCGCAGACGAGGAAGCTGTTTAAGGTCTGTGTCATGCGTAAGATACCGATTTTTACGTTTATCAACAAAATGGACCGGGACGCCGGAGACATGTTTGAACTTTTGGATGAAATTGAGCGGGAATTGGGAATTGCTACCTGTCCGGTTAACTGGCCGATTGGGTCCGGCAAGAGTTTTAAGGGGGTATATGACAGGGAAGAGAAACGTGTCTATACTTATACAGATACCCAGAAGGGAACGCGCGAGGGAGAGACTACAGTGATTCCCGCAGAAGAAGAGGAGAGTCTGGCCGGGTATATCGGGGAAGAACTGAGGGACAAGCTGTATGAAGATATCGAACTTTTGGACGGCGCCAGTGCGGAATATGATTTGGATGTCATCCGTGCAGGAGAACTGACACCTGTTTTCTTTGGTTCCGCACTGACCAATTTCGGTGTGGAGATTTTTCTTCAGCATTTTTTAAAGATGACGACTACGCCGCTTCCAAGAAGGGCGGACACCGGTCTGATTGACCCGGTGGAAAACGAGTTTTCGGCCTTTGTATTTAAGATTCAGGCGAATATGAATAAAGCCCATCGTGACAGGATTGCGTTTATGCGCATCTGTTCAGGTAAGTATGAGGCAAGTATGGAAGTAAAACATGTGCAGGGCGGCAGGAATATGCGTCTGTCCCAGCCCCAGCAGATTATGGCGAGCGAAAGGAAGATTTTGGAAGAAGCCTATGCGGGGGATATCATCGGTGTTTTTGACCCGGGGATTTTCTCTATCGGGGATACACTCTGTATGCCGAAAGAACAGTTTATTTATGAGGGCATACCCACTTTTGCACCGGAACATTTTGCAAGGGTCCGCCAGATGGACACGATGAAGCGCAAGCAGTTTGTAAAGGGAGTAGAGCAGATTGCACAGGAAGGAGCCATACAGATTTTTCAGGAATTCAATACGGGTATGGAAGAAATCATTGTGGGCGTGGTAGGTGTTCTGCAGTTTGAAGTGCTGAAATACCGTTTGGAAAATGAATATAATGTGGAAATTAAACTGGAACCGCTTCCTTATGAATATATCCGGTGGGTGGAGAATAAGGATATAGACCTTATGAAGCTGACAGGCACTTCAGATATGAAAAAGGTAAAAGATATGAAGGGCAATCCTTTGCTTTTGTTCGTGAATCAGTGGAGTATCGGCATGACACTGGACAGGAATGAAGGATTAATACTATCCGAGTTTGGACGTGATTAATTGTTGGGAAAATATAAGAGAAAAAACAGAATCGGTGTGTGGTTTGCCGTGCTCCTGCTCTTCGCGGCAGGGTGTGGCGGCGGAGCCGGAAATGAAAATCCGGAGCCGTCTTCCGCTGTAGTATCCAGACAGGAAGAAAACAGAAGCGGCGGACAGGAGCAGTATGAAGACCGGACGGAGCTGCCTGTGGGTGAAACGGCCGGCGGGGCAGCTGTTTCGGAAGACGCCTATGACGAAGCCGCCCGTGAGGCAGTCGGACTGTCGGAGGAAAAAATCCCGCTTCTGCTGGCGGCGCAGGAAGGGCGGTATAATTTTGACAGGCTGAATGAGGACGAGCAGTTGACGTATGCGGAACTATATCAGATTCTGTACGGAAGGGGCGGGGATGTAAAGATAACCTGCATGGATACGGAGCAGATTGAGAAGGTATTCCAATGTGTGCTCAACGACCATCCGGAAATTTTTTATGTGGACGGGTATACGTTTACCAAATATACGCTGGGCGAGGAACTGAAGAAGATTACGTTCACAGGGACATACCACATGGACAGCGCAGAGGTGGAGGCAAACAGGAAAGAGATAGAGGCATATGTGAAAGAATGTCTGGCAGGCGTTCCTGCGGATGCGGATGAATATGAAAAGGTGAAGTATGTTTACGAGTATATTATCGACCATACGGAATATAATGCAGAAGCAGTGGATAATCAGAATATCTGCTCGGTATTTCTCCATGGGCAGTCCGTCTGTCAGGGATATGCGAAAGCAATGCAGTATCTTTTGGAAGAAATGGGTATTTTCTCGACTCTTGTAATCGGAAGCGTTTCGGAGGGGGAAGGACATGCATGGAATCTGGTCCGTATAGACGGGGAATACTATTATGTGGATACCACGTGGGGAGACGCATCTTACCGGATGGAGGAATCGGGGGACAGTGCGGTACCGGAAGCCGGAGACGGGGAAAATCTTCCGACCATAAACTATGACTATCTGTGTGTGACCACGGAACAGCTTTGCAAGACGCATACTATAGAGAATGTAACGGAACTTCCCGTGTGCACCTCGATGAAGGCGAACTATTATGTGCGGGAGGGCGCCTATTTTACCTCTCTGGACGAAGAAAAAATGAAAGAGCTTTTTGAACGGGAGTATGCGAAAGGCAGCACCTATGTAACGTTAAAATGCAGCGAAGAGGCAGTTTACCGTCAGGTGGGTGAATTTCTGATTGAGAAGCAGGAGATTTTCCGCTATCTGGACAGCCCTGACGGAGTGGTGGCTTATGCGGATAACGAGGAGCAGATGAGCCTGAGTTTCTGGCTGTAAAGGCTTGCGTCTGCCGCGGGGCGGACAGCATCCGTGGCAGACGGAATCAGAAAAATGGGTCTATGCAAAAGCAGGAAATTTTGGTATCATGGTAAAAATAAGGTTAGGTTTTACGGCATGTAAATAAAATGGAGGTTTTGGAATGGAAAAAGAAAAAGAATTAGATAAAAGTACACAGATATTGAAGGAAGATGCGGGTATCGGTTCTGTGAAGATTGCGGATGACGTGGTGGCGATGATTGCGGGGATTGCGGCGGCGGAAGTAGACGGTGTGGCGGCAATGGCAGGTAACGTGCCGAATGAATTCATGAGCAAGGTAGGCGTGAAAAACCTGAAAAAAGGCGTGAAGGTGGAAGTGTTAAATAAAGTGGTAAAGGTAGACCTGGCACTGATTATGGAATACGGCTATAATATTCCAGCAACCAGCCAGAAAGTACAGGAGAAGGTGAAGAATGCCATTGAGAACATGACCGGGCTGGAAGTATCGGATGTGAATATCCGCATTGCCGGAGTCAACATGTTAAAAGACAGATAGGACGAAAACCGAGATGGGAAGACGAGAACTGAGAGAGCAGATTTTCAAGCTGCTGTTCCGCGTGGAATTCAATCCTTTGGAAGATATGCCGGAGCAGGAAAAGTTATTTTTTGAAGAAGAAGAAAACGCGGTAAGCGAGAAGGATGAACAGTATATTCTTGCAAAATATGAAGATATCGTTTCCAGGCTGGAAGTGATTGATGAGATGATTAACAAGGAAGCGAAAGGCTGGGAAACCGGACGTATGGGAAAGGTGGATCTGACATTAATCCGCCTTGCGGTTTATGAAATGAAATATGACGATGATATACCTACCGGTGTGGCAATCAACGAAGCGGTAGAGCTGGCGAAGAAATTCGGACAGGACAATTCTCCGTCTTTTATTAACGGTGTGCTTGCAAAATTTGCATAAACCGGTCAGGGAGCATGGTTATAAGAATGAAGCAGAATGTATATACCGTGGCACAAGTGAATGCATATATTAAAAATATGTTTACGCAGGATTTTATGTTACAGTCGCTTTTTGTAAAAGGGGAAGTGAGCAACTGTAAATATCATTCTTCCGGACATATTTATTTTACGTTAAAGGATGAGAAAGGAACGATTTCCTGTGTAATGTTTGCAGGAAACCGTTCCGGTCTTGCTTTTCGGATGCAGGAGGGGCAGCAGGTAGTCGTAGGTGGGACTGTGGACGTCTATGAACGGGACGGGAAATACCAGCTGTATGCAAAGCAGATTGTACTGGACGGGGCAGGACTGCTGTATGAGAGATATGAGCAGTTGAAGAAGGAATTGGAGGAGCGTGGGATGTTTGACGCTTATTACAAACAGCCGATTCCGAAATTTATTCGTACTTTGGGAGTGGTGACTGCTGCCACGGGAGCGGCGGTGCGGGATATTATCAACATTGCATCCCGCAGGAACCCCTATGTACAGATTATCTTGTATCCTGCCATTGTGCAGGGGGAAATGGCAGTACCTTCCATTGTAAAGGGAATACGGACGTTGGAGCGCTACGGTGTGGACGTGATGATTGTGGGACGGGGCGGCGGTTCCATCGAAGATTTGTGGGCATTTAACGAAGAAGCGGTAGCACAGGCGATTTTTGACTGTCAGGTTCCGGTGATTTCCGCGGTAGGACATGAGACGGATACGACCATCGCAGATTATGTGGCGGATTTGCGCGCTCCGACGCCTTCGGCAGCGGCGGAGCTGGCTGTGTATGAGTTTGCACAGTTACAGGAAGAACTGGAAGATTACCGGTATACTTTGGAACGGATGATGAAGAATAAAATAAATGGTTGCCGGAGCCGGCTGGAACATTATGGGATGAAGCTGCGGTACTTAAGTCCGGCAAGCCAGATTCGGGAAAAACGTACCTATGCCATGAAACTGGAAGACCGGATGGAAAATGCCATGAGGTCGGTTCTTATGGAAAAAAGGCACCGGATGGAGGTCTGTATTGAACGGCTGAAAGGGTTGTCGCCGTTGGACAAGCTGAATCAGGGTTTTTCTTATGTCTCGGATGAGGCAGGAAGGACAGTGCATGACATCGGACAGGTGGAAATCGGGAGTATGCTGGATATTCAGGTCAGGAACGGACGGATACGGGCACAGGCGGTTGAAAAGGAACGTGTGGAGAGAATATTACCATGATATTGTACAGACCTGTTGGAACGAAAGAATTAGAACGGATAAAAGAAAGCGGATATCGGAAATATCCGCCAAGACTGCCGGAACAGCCTATTTTTTATCCTGTCTTAAACGAGAAATACGCAGCGGAGATAGCATCCCGATGGAATGTGAAATACAATGAGGACCACAAAGGGTATGTGACAAAGTTCGAGATTGACGATGCCTATGCTGTGCAGTTTGAAGTGCATGTGGTGGGTGACAGTTATCATCAGGAGCTGTGGGTTCCTGCAGAAGAACTGGAAATATTTAACAGACATATTATCGGGGAAATACAGGTAATCTGTGAATTTTCTGAGGATGGGAGCAGCGGGTAAGACAGAAAGCGGAAAAGAGTCCGTAAGCAGGGAAGGAAAGCCGATACGGAAAGAGGGAGGCGGGACAGGAAATGGAAACAAATCCTACAGGAACAGAAAAAGAGAGAAAAAAAGAGAAAACGATAGAAAAAGAGGTAAAAAAAGAGATAGAAGACGGAAAGGGGCCAGTAAAGCCGGCAAAGCTAACTCTGGAAGAATCCTTCGAAGCGTTGGAGGAGATAGCTGCCAGGCTGGAATCAGAGGAGATTACGCTGGAGGAGTCGTTTCAGGTATATCAGAAGGGCATGGAGATATTGAAGCATTGCAATCAAAAGATTGACATGGTGGAAAAGAAAGTATTGAGAATCAATGAGGATGGACAGACGGATGAATTTTAAGGAAGAATTAAGCGCAAGGACGGCACAGGCGGAGGATATCATCAAAAAATATCTTCCGAAAGAAGAAGGATACCAGAAGACGGTAGTGGAAGCCATGAATTACAGTATACTGGCAGGCGGGAAAAGGCTGCGCCCGATTCTGATGCAGGAAACGTTCCGGCTTTTCGGCGGCGGGGGTGAAGTGGTGGAGCCGTTTATGGCGGCATTGGAAATGGTGCATACCTATTCGTTAGTGCATGACGACCTTCCCTGTATGGACGATGACGAATACCGCCGGGGCAGGAAGACGACCCATGTGGTATATGGGGAAGGGATGGCGGTGTTAGCAGGCGACGGGCTGTTAAATTATGCGTTCGAAACCGCGGCGAAAGCCTTTGAAATATCCGGAGACGGGGAAACGCTGCGCAGGGTGGCAAAAGCCCTTTCCGTGTTTGCAAAGAAAGCAGGTATCCATGGAATGATAGGGGGACAGACGGCGGATATTGAAGCGGAGGACAGGGAGACAAAAGGGTTGGAACATCCGGTGACGGAGGAACTGCTTCTTTTTATCCATGAGCATAAGACGGCAGCGTTAATCCAAAGTGCCATGATGACCGGAGCCATACTGGCAGGAGCGGAGGAGGAAGAAATCCGCCAAATAGAAAAATGCGCTTACAATATCGGCATTGCATTCCAGATTCAGGATGATATTCTGGATGTCACCAGCAGTCTGGAAGTGTTGGGGAAAGCAGTGGGCAGCGATGAGAAAAACCATAAAACCACTTACGTTACCCTGAAGGGCATGGAGCAGGCGAAAAAAGATGTGGAGAGTCTTTCCGAAGAAGCGGTTGCCATTCTTGCTTCTTGTTCCGGCCGGAATGAATTTTTGGAGGAACTGGTCCGGCAGTTGGTAAGCAGGGAGAAGTAGGGAAGCGGGAAACAGGAGGCAATCGTTCCGGCAGACCGTATGGAATAAAAGAGGCGGCGGAAAGCTGGCAGGGCGGTTACGGAACCGGAATGGAGTAAAGAGGGTATGGATATGCTACTGGACAGTATTCGGCAGGTAAATGACATTAAGAATATCAGCGAGGAAAATTATGAGGCGCTGGCAGAAGAAATCAGGCAGTTTTTAATAGAAAAAATAAGCGTGACGGGCGGACATCTCGGTTCGAATCTGGGTGCGGTGGAACTGACCATGGCGCTGCATCTGGCATTGAATCTTCCGGAAGATAAAATTATATGGGATGTGGGGCATCAGTCTTATACCCATAAGTTACTGACCGGAAGGCGGGACGGTTTTGAGACACTGCGCAAGTACGGCGGCATGAGCGGTTTTCCGAAACGCAAGGAGAGCAACTGCGACGCTTTTGACACCGGACACAGTTCCACCTCCATATCGGCGGGGCTGGGATTAGTAAAAGCGCGGGATTTAAGGGGTGAAAAACATACGGTGGTGTCGGTCATCGGGGACGGCTCCCTCACCGGGGGAATGGCATACGAAGCCCTGAACAATGCGGCAAGGCTGGATACCAATTTTATTATTGTGCTGAATGACAATAATATGTCCATTTCGGAAAACGTGGGCGGCGTGTCCAGGTATCTGAATAATGTCCGGACGGCGGATAGTTATCTGGGACTGCGGGACGGGGTATATAATACGCTGAAGGACATGCCAAAATACGGGGACCAGATGGTAAAATTCATACGCCGTGCGAAAAACAGCTTTAAGCAGCTGGTCATTCCGGGAATGATGTTTGAGGATATGGGCGTGACTTATCTGGGCCCGGTGGACGGGCATGACATTCCCCGTCTTATCCGTGTGCTGCAGGAAGCGAAAAGAGTAAAAAAAGCGGTAATCGTCCATGTGCTGACCCAGAAGGGCAAGGGGTACGCGCCTGCGGAGAGGCATCCGGCAAGGTTTCATGGGGCGGAGCCGTTTGAAATAGAAACAGGGCTTCCTACGCATCCGCGGACGAAAGCAAATTATACGGATATCTTTTCTACCGTAATGACGAAGCTGGGGCAGCGGGATGAAAAGGTAGTGGCGATTACAGCGGCCATGCCGGACGGTACGGGACTGAAGCGGTTCCACAATATGTATCCTGACCGCTTTTTTGATGTGGGAATTGCGGAGGAACACGCCGTAACTTTTGCGGCGGGACTGGCAGCAGGAGGAATGAAACCGATTGTGGCGGTGTATTCTTCTTTCCTGCAAAGGGCGTATGACCAGATTTTACATGATGTCTGTATCCAGAACCTTCCGGTGGTATTTGCCATCGACCGGGCGGGACTGGTGGGAAGCGACGGGGAAACGCATCAGGGAATTTTTGATTTGTCCTATTTATCTTCCATTCCAAATATGCATATCATGGCTCCGAAAAACAAATGGGAGCTTTCCGATATGATAAAATATGCTGTGGATTTCGGTTCCCCGATTGCGGTGCGTTATCCGCGGGGAGAGGCTTATGACGGATTAAAGGAATTCCGTCTTCCGATTGAATATGGAAAGGGCGAATGGATTTATGAGGAGAAGGATATCTGCCTGATTGCGGTGGGTAGTATGGTGAAGGTAGCAGAGCAGGTACGCAGGGAACTGAAGGAAAGGGGATATTCCTGTTCCTTAATCAATGCCAGGTTCGTAAAGCCCATTGATGAAGAGATGATTATGGAAGCGCGGGCGGTACATAAACTGCTGGTGACGATGGAGGAAAATGTGGCAAGCGGCGGTTTTGGCGAGAAGGTAAGGGAGTTTCTCGACCGTACGGGAGGCGGAAAGATGCTTGCCATTACCATTCCCGACGAATATGTGGAACACGGAAATGTGGAGCTTTTGAAGCAGGAAATCGGCATGGATGCGGACAGTGTGGTCAAAAGGGTGATTACGGAATATTGTGCATTATAAATGTTCCGGAAGTCCTGCATGACGGGAACAGGCTGGCGGCGGTGAAAGCCGGTGGGCATTTTAAAATACAGAGAATGTAAAATACGGAAGGAACGCAGCATGAAAGAACGTTTGGACATACTTTTGGTACAGCAGGGCTATGCTCCGTCCAGGGAGAAGGCGAAAGCAATCATTATGTCCGGCAATGTATTTGTCAACGGGCAGAGAGAGGATAAGGCAGGAACTGTTTTTGACGGGGCTAAAGTCCATATCGAAGTGAAAGGCAGTACTTTAAAATATGTGAGCAGGGGTGGTTTAAAACTGGAAAAAGCAATCCTTTCTTTCGGTATCGGTCTGCAGGATAAAGTATGTATGGACATCGGAGCTTCTACCGGAGGCTTTACGGACTGTATGCTGCAAAACGGTGCGGCCAGAGTGTATTCCGTAGATGTCGGGCATGGACAGCTGGACTGGAAGCTTCGGACGGATGAGCGTGTAATCTGCATGGAGAAGACAAATTTCCGTTATATGATGCCGCAGGACCTTGAGGAAAGGCTTGACTTCGCGTCTGTGGATGTTTCTTTTATTTCCCTCACGAAAATTCTGATACCGGCGCGGAATCTGCTGGCGGCACACGGACAGATGGTCTGCCTGATTAAGCCACAGTTTGAGGCAGGAAAGGATAAAGTAGGAAAAAAAGGCGTGGTGCGGGAACCGGAAATCCACGAAGAAGTGATAAAGAAAGTAGTGGATTACGCAGAGTTTATCGGATTTTACATAGCAGGACTGGAATATTCCCCAATCAAGGGACCGGAGGGAAATATCGAATACCTGGTTTATCTGAAAAAGAAAAAGGAAGAAGAGATACCGGAAGAAATCGAAACGCTTACGGAGGCGGAGGCGGAAAAACGGTTAGAGGAAATTCTGACGGAGCAAAGCGGGGCATCGTGGGAGACAGGGATGGCAGCGCTGATTGCCCGGACAGTAAAGGCAGCGCACGGGGTTTTGTAAAAGGCGCGGCGGTTTATGTCTGCGGGACATCCGTGAACTGGGGATACACGGAAAGCAGCGCAGGAATGGGGTAAAGGATGAGGCATTTTTATGTAATCACCAACGGGCATAAGGACCGTAATTTGGAGAAGACTAATTATATTAAGGAATATCTGGAACAGCGCGGCAGGAAATGCACGGTGCAGGTACAGAGAGCGGGAGGGGAACGGCATTATACGGAATCTTCGCGGATTCCGTGGGATGTGGACTGTATTCTCGTGCTGGGAGGGGACGGGACTTTGTTAGAGGCAGCGCGGGATACCATCAACAGGGATATTCCCCTGCTTGGCATCAATCTCGGAACGTTAGGTTATCTGGCGGAGGTGGAAGAAACCGGATTGGATGCAGCGTTAAACCAGCTGATGGAGGACCAGTACGAAGTGGAACAGAGAATGATGCTGACCGGACGGGTGGTACGCGGCAGTTATCATAAAAAGCTGCATGAAGAGAAAGGAATCCCGCAGACCGGGACGGAAGAATACCACGCGTTGAATGATATCGCCGTTACAAGAAGCGGTTCTTTGCAGATTATCCGTTTTCAGATTTATGTGAACGGGCAGTTTTTAAACGAATACCACGCGGACGGTGTAATCGTGGCAACGCCTACCGGCTCTACCGGTTATAATCTGTCGGCAGGCGGTCCCATTGTGGAACCGAAAGCAGAGCTTATATTAATGACGCCTATCTGTCCCCATACATTGAATACGAGAAGCATCATCCTTTCACCGATGGACAGAGTGGAATTGCAGATAGGGGAAGGGCGGGAAGGCAGTGTGCAGCAGGTAGAAGTTAATTTTGACGGAAGCCGGAAGCTGACGCTGTATACCGGAGATAAAGTGGAAATAGAAAAAGCAGTCATGACCACAGGTATCGTAAAGCTGAGCAGGGTCAGCTTCCTTGGGGTGCTGCATAAGAAAATGAACGAAACATAAAGGGACAGGCTTTGAAAAGTTAAAACCAGTTGGAGGTTATGTATGAAGAAGAGCAGGCACAGCAAAATCGTGGAGCTGATTGAGAGCTATGATATCGAAACGCAGGACGAGTTGGCAGAGCGCTTGCGGGATGCGGGATTTCAGGTGACGCAGGCAACGGTATCGAGGGATATCAGGGAACTGAAACTTTCGAAAATCCCGACCGGTGACGGAAATCAGAAATATGTAGTATTAAAACAGGACGACCGCTATATGGGGGATAAATATATCCGTGTGCTGAAGGATGGTTTTGTATCAATGGATATGGCACAGAATATTCTGGTGATGAAGACCGTATCGGGAATGGCGATGGCAGTGGCGGCTGCGGTGGATACCATGAAGCTTAAGGAAATCGTAGGTTCCATAGCCGGCGACGATACAATCATGATAGCAGTGCGGACTGTGGAAGATACGAAAACCGTCATGGATAAAATCCATAAAATGTTAGAAACGTGAAGGAAATGAAGATTGCTTATGCCGTGTAGTAAAGCGGTTCAGGAATGGGGATAAAGATGTTAGTAAGTTTACATGTGAAGAATCTGGCGTTGATTGACGAAGAGGAAGTGTATTTTGGGGAAGGGCTGAATATCCTGACGGGGGAAACCGGCGCCGGAAAGTCAATCATTATCGGTTCCGTCAATCTGGCTCTCGGTGCGAAAGCGGATAAGGAACTGATACGGACCGGCGCGGAATACGCTTTGATTGAGCTGGTGTTCCAGTTGGATGAAAGGCAGGAAAAGAAGTTAAAGGAGATGGAATTCTATCCTGAAGAGGACGGAATTTTTATCATTCAGCGTAAAATCATGCCTGCCAGAAGTGTCTGCAAGGTATGCGGGGAAACAGTGGGGGCGAAACAGCTGCAGGATATAGCAGAGGTTCTCATTGCAATCCATGGACAGCATGAAAATCAGACTCTGCTTCAGAAGAGAAGGCATCGTGAAATATTGGATGAGTATGCGGGGAAAAAGGCGGCCGACTGCCTGAAAAGGGTAGGCGGCAGTTATCAGGAATATATCAGGCTGCTTAAGGAACTGGAGGAAGGCGGAAGCGACGGGGAAGCAAGGGAGCGGGAGGCTGCCCTGCTTCGGTTTGAAGTAGAGGAGATAGAGAAAGCAGAGCTGAAGGCAGGGGAAGACGAGGAACTGGAGCAGGATTACCGCAGGATGGTGAACAGCCGTAAAATTAAAGAAGCGGTCTATGCGGCATACCGCATGACCGGGGCGGATTCGGAAGAGAATGCCGGGGAAACAGTTGGGCGTGCGCTCCGGGAAATCAGGAGTGTTTCCGCTTACGATGAAGCGTTGGCGGATTTGGAAAATATGCTGGGGGACATTGATAATCTGCTGAACGATTTTAACCGGCAGATGGCGGATTATATGGAAAGTCTGGAATTTGATGAAACGGAATTCGTGCAGACGGAAAACCGCCTGAATCTGTTAAATCATTTAAAATCCAAATATGGAAAAAATATTGAGGAAGTGCTGGTATATAAACAGCGCGGGGAAGAAAGACTAAATGTATTGGAGAATTATGAAATTTACAGGCAGCAATTGGACCAGAAACTAAGCGGGTTGAAGCAGGAACTGGAAACGGCCTGTGAAAAGCTGTCCGGACTCCGTACCAAACAGGCTTCAGAACTGGAGAAGCGTTTGAAACAGGCGCTTCGGGAATTGAATTTTGAAGATGTGCGGCTGGAAATCCAGGTCCGGCCTCAGCCGGGACATTTTACAGCGGAAGGTTATGACGATGTGGAATTTATGATTTCCACGAATAAGGGAGAACAACTGAAACCGCTGAGCCAGGTAGCAAGCGGCGGCGAGTTGTCACGGATTATGCTGGCGTTTAAGACGGTATTGGCGGACAAGGATGAGATATCTTCTCTTATTTTCGATGAAATCGATACGGGTATCAGCGGGAAGACGGCATGGAAGGTATCCGAAAAGCTGGGAATTTTAGGAAAGAGCCATCAGGTAATCTGCATTACCCATCTGCCGCAGATTGCGGCGATGTCGGATGTCCATTTTCTGATTGAGAAGGGAAGCAAAAAGGAAAGGACCGTTACGACCATTAGGAAAATCGAAGGGGAAGAAGACCTGAGGGAACTGGCGCGGATGCTGGGAGGAGCTGAAATTACGGAGGCTGCCTTGGAAAATGCGCGGGAAATGAAAGATTTGGCAAGAAATACAAAACAATACTAAAGTAAAAAAGACAAGTTCTTCACATACTAAGGAAGATTGGTGAAAGGATGTGAGAACTTGCGAAGAAAAAACGGGAAAGACAAAACAAGGATTGATAAATATAGAACCTGCCTTTATTTTGCTCTTGCAGGCAGTGTGGCAGCTTTGGTCTGCGCCAGTTATTTTGCCCTGTGGAAAAAGATTCCTTCTAATATAAAAATCAGAGCGGGAGTGGATCAGACTTTGGATTTGCAGGTGCCGGCATCGGGGGAAATCTATAAGGATGCGGTAGAGGTAAGCGGATTTACAGGCTCCAATATTCCAAAGGACAGCGTCCATATCGATCTGGCGAAACCGGTCACGATCAAAGCAAATGCAATTGAAAAATATGTACTGGATTTAAAGCTGTTCGGCATCATCCCCTTAAAGTCGGTGGATGTGCAGGTAATTCAGGACAAGACCCTTACTCCGGCGGGGATACCGATTGGAATCTATGTAAAGACGCAGGGGGTACTGGTTATCGGGGTAGGAAATTTCACGGGAGAAGACGGGCAGAGCCTCTGTCCGGCCCAGTATATCCTCCAGTCGGGCGATTATATTATAGAAGTGAACGATGAGGAGGTTACGGGAAAAAAGGATTTTGTAGAAAAAGTGAAGCACAGCGAAGGTCAGGAGATGGTGCTTCTGGTAAAGCGCGGAGAGGAGAATCTGACGCTGAAGGTAAAGCCGGAAACCAGTCAGTCGGGCGACTATAAAATCGGTGTCTGGGTCAGGGATAACGCGCAGGGTGTGGGAACGATGACTTATTTGGGCGACCATTCGGATTTCGGTGCATTGGGGCATGGAATCAATGATGTGGATACGAGTACGCTTATGGAATTGGAAAAAGGAACACTGTATCATACGGAAATCATCGGAATCACAAGAGGCGGGAACGGCTCTCCGGGGGAACTGACCGGTTATATTGAATATGACGAGTCCAATATCATAGGAGATATCAGGGAGAATACGGCGGAGGGAATTTTCGGGAACTGTAGTGAGCAGATTTATTCAGCCATACCCTTCGAACCTCTTCCGATTGGTCTGAAGCAGGAAATCACCAGAGGAAAAGCGCAGATTATATGCAGCATAGACGGGGAACCGGATTATTATGATATTGAGATATTGGAGACACATTTGGATAACGACAATGTAAACAGAGGAATTGTACTGCGGATTACCGACCCGGAACTGTTAGCCCTTACAGGCGGAATCGTACAGGGGATGAGCGGTTCGCCGATTGTGCAGAATGGGAAAATCGTAGGAGCTGTCACCCATGTGCTGGTACAGGATTCTACAAAGGGGTATGGGATTTTCATCGAGAATATGCTTACGCATTAAGGGTTATGCCCAATGGGAATGCTTCGCAAGGGCATTTCCGTTGGGCATTAATCAGGATTAAACCGTGTGTTCTGATATTCTTTCGGTGACATTCCATATTCCTTTTGGAAGGCACGGTAAAAGCTGGAGTAATCCTTAAAACCATACAGCGAATAGATGGAATTGATTTTTTCACGGGAGGACAGAGCATTCCGGCAGGCTTCCAAACGTTTTTTCGTAATATAGTGATGGATGGAACATCCGGTATTTTCCTTAAAAATATGTGCGATATGATATTTACTGACATAAAATTGTTCGGCCAGGTTTTCTAAAGACAGCTCTTCATCCAAATGCTTATCAATGTAGGACAGCAGGTTCTGGTACAGACTCTGTTTTTCTTTTGGGCACTTAGGATGTTCCTGCTCATAGGCAGTACGGTTTAAGTGTAAAATCAGACTGCAGACGTACAGGGAGACGGTTTCTTCCTTTCCAAACCGCTGCTCATGCATTTCTTCAATCAGGTCAAACACTTTTGACTGTATCGCATAGAAAGCAATCATATCATTATGGAATATATATTTCTTTCTGTCTGCCGCGCGGTGGTTCAGGTAGCTGTAAGAGGAAGATGATTTGGCAAGTTTTTCAAGAAATTCCGTACTAACCCAGAAAACAAACCTGCGGTACGGCACGTCATTCCTGTCAGACACCGCGTGATGCGGTATCCCGGGAGGAATCAGGATGACATCCCCGGGTTCCAGGGGATACAGATGTCCGTCGATTTCCATTATAATGTCCCCTTCCAGAAAGAGATAAAATTCATAATAAGTGTGGGTATGGCTTTCCACACCGGTAAATCGCCTGTCATTGTAATAATAAAGTTCAAAATCCGGCATCTGCATATACTGCCTTGTACTGAATTTGGTCTGTAAGTTTTTCTTCATATTGCTTCTTTCTGCGCTGCTTTTTGCGCATATCAAGTTTGTGGATGCAGACTCTTATATCTTATATATCACAAAACCGCAACTTTTACAATGAGTGCCGCAATTCTGTCAATGGCATTTTTTATCAAAAAGCCTTATAGTAGTCATAACAGAAGAATACGGACAGAAAACAAAGATAATTTATAATGCTTATGCTGCCGAAGGCAGTAAGAAGGAGGATTTTTATGGAGATGACATTGCGGTGGTACGGTTCGGAATCTGATACGGTTACACTGGAGCAAATCAGGCAGATTCCGGGTGTCAAAGGTGTCATAACAACTTTATATGACACTAAGCCGGGTGAAGTATGGACGCGGGAGCGCATCCGTGCCATGAAGGAGGAAGTGGAGGACGCAGGACTGCATGTTGCCGGAATAGAGAGTGTGAATGTACATGATTCTATTAAGACCGGTTCTCAGGATAAAGATTTGTATATCGACCATTATATCGAAACCCTGGAGCATTTGGGACAGGAGGATATCCATATGGTGTGCTACAATTTTATGCCGGTGTTCGACTGGACGAGGACAGAGCTTGCGCGCATGAGGGAGGACGGTTCAACCGTGCTTGCCTATACGCAGGAAGCAGTGGATGCACTGGAGCCGGAGAAAATGTTTGCCTCTATTGCCGGTGACACGAACGGTTCCGTCATGCCGGGCTGGGAGCCGGAGCGCATGGAGCACGTGAAGGAACTGTTTGCCATGTACAGGGACATTGACGATGAAAAACTGTTTGAGAACTTAAAATATTTTTTGGAACGTATCATGCCGGTCTGCGGCAAATATGATATCAACATGGCAATCCACCCGGATGACCCGGCGTGGAGCGTGTTCGGACTTCCGCGCATTATCATCAACAAGGCAAATATTCTGAGAATGATGCAGATGGTGGACGACCCGCATAACGGCGTGACGTTCTGTTCCGGTTCTTACGGTACAAACCTTGAGAATGACCTGCCGGATATGATACGTGCTTTAAAGGGACGGATTCATTTTGCACATGTGCGTAACCTGAAATTCCATTCGCCGACAAACTTTGAGGAAGCGGCGCATCTTTCTGCGGACGGCAGTTTTGATATGTATGAGATTATGAAAGCACTGTACGATATCGGCTTCGATGGTCCGATACGTCCGGATCACGGACGGATGATCTGGGGTGAAAAAGCCATGCCGGGATACGGGCTGTATGACAGGGCTTTGGGAGCAGCATATTTAAACGGTTTATGGGAAGCAATTGAGAAAAATCAGAAAAGGGCATAAGAGGTATTGTTATGAGACTGGATGAAAAAGGATTGGAAAACCGTACGGAGTGGGAGCAGGCAGGATATGCCCTGCCGCAGTATGACAGGAAAAAGATGATACAGGAAACGGAGGAAAATCCATACTGGATTCATTTTGGAGCGGGAAACATTTTCCGTGCATTTCAGGCAAATATTGTACAGAATCTGCTGAATCATGGGATTCTGGACCGGGGGATTGTTGTCGCGGAGGGGTTTGACTATGAGATTATTGAGAAAATAAACCGTCCCCACGATGATTACAGTATATTAGTAACACTAAAGGCAGAGGGAAATATAGAAAAAACAGTGGTTGGCAGCATAGCCGGGTCCTATGTGCCGGATTCCGGAAACGAGGCAGAATTTGCCCGTTTAAGAGCAGTCTTTGAAAAAGATTCGTTACAGATGGCGACGTTTACCATCACGGAAAAAGGTTACAGTCTGACAGATGGAAAAGGGGAGCCGGCTGCGGCAGTGGCAGAGGACTTTAAAAACGGACCTCAGATGCCTGAAAGTTATATTGGAAAAGTTGCGTCCCTGCTCTATGCCCGTTACCTTGCAGGCAGGAAGCCGGTCGCGATGGTGAGTATGGACAATTGCTCCCATAACGGGGATAAGCTGTATGAGGCAGTCCGTGCATTTGCAGAAAAATGGTCTGAAAACGGGCTTGCGGAGAAAGAATTTTTGGAATACATAGAAAATCCGGAGCAGGTATCATTCCCATGGACCATGATTGATAAAATCACACCGAGACCGGATAACTCTGTGCTGGATATCCTGAAACGGGACGGTGTGGAGGGCCTGGAGCCTGTGGTGACTTCAAAAAATACGTATACTGCTCCGTTCGTCAATGCGGAGGAGTGTGAATATCTGGTGGTTGAAGATGCTTTTCCGAACGGCAGGCCGGCACTGGAAAAGGGCGGGGTGATTTTCACGACACGGGAGACGGTAGACCAGGTGGAGAAGATGAAGGTATGTACCTGCCTGAATCCATTGCATACAGCCCTGGCAGTATTTGGGTGTCTGCTGGGTTATGAGAAGATTTCCGAAGAGATGAAAGATACAGAACTCAAAAAACTGGTAGAGACAATCGGATATCAGGAAGGGCTTCCCGTTGTAGTCAATCCGGGCATCATAAACCCGAAAGAGTTTATTGATGCGGTGCTTCAGGTACGGATTCCGAACCCGTTTATGCCGGACACGCCGCAGCGCATTGCGACAGACACTTCGCAAAAACTTGCAATCCGGTTCGGGGAGACAATCAAGGCGTACCAGGCATCCGCGGATATGGATACGAGGGATTTGAAAAAAATACCGCTGGTGTTTGCAGGATGGCTGCGTTATCTTATGGGAGTGGGGGATGACGGAAAAGAATTTGCACTTAGTCCTGACCCGATGATGGCTGCACTCCGGCCATATATAAACGGGATGAAACTGGGGGAAAGGGTGGATGGGGAAGCACTGAGACCGGTTTTGTCCGATGCGGAAATCTTCGGGGTGAATTTATACGATGTCCATATGGCGGAAACGGTCATTGGCTATCTCAATGAAATGACTGAGGGAACGGGTGCTGTCCGCAGAACGCTGCAAAAGTATTGTTAAGATATCAAAGTGGATTTCTTATGGGAAGTTCACTTTGGCTGCATCAGGCCGGGGCGGTGTGCCGACTTATTCCCGCGAGCAACGAGCCAAGTGACTGCAGCATTTGGCGACTGCCGCGAGGGTCAAATACCCCGCCCCTTGGGGCGTTGCAAATTTGATGCCCCGCTGCTTGCGGCGGGGTCTTTGACTATAATGAAAGCGGGAATGCAATGCAAAAGAGCAGTCTGGCAGAGTGTACAGGAGGAGAATATGCCAATTATTTTAAACAGAAACACCCATATCAGGGCGGCAGAGACAGCTGCGGTACGCAAGGCCGCCGATGCCCTGCAGCGCGATATGGAAAAAGTATTTCATGAAAGCGCCTCGGAAGGGGCATCCATCTGTCTGGTTCAGGAACAGATGGAGCAGGAGCAGTTTCAGCTAAAAGCAGCAGGCGGAAAACTGGAAATCCATGCGGGGGATGATTTGGGATTTATTTACGGAATCTATGAAATCAGCCGTACTTTGCTTGGCGTAACAGATTTCTGGTTCTGGAATGACCAGGAATTTATTCCGGGGGATGAAATACGGGTTGCGGATGATTTTCAGTACCAGTCTAAGCCCTGTGCCGTGAAATACAGAGGGTGGTTTATCAACGATGAAGTGCTGCTGCATACATGGAAAGTCGGGAGAAAAAAAGATATGCCATGGGAGATGGCATTTGAAACGCTCCTGCGCTGTGGGGGGAATATGATTATTCCGGGCACTGACAGGAATTCGGAACGTTACCGTCCGCTGGCTGCAGAGATGGGGCTTTTCATTACGCATCACCATGCGGAGCCGTTAGGCGCCGAAATGTTCGCCCGTGCCTATCCGGAATTGAATCCGTCTTATGCGGAGTATCCTGAAAAATTTCAGGGATTATGGAAGGATGCTATTGAAGCACAGGCAGGTATGCATGTGGTTTGGAACTTAGGCTTCCGCGGACAGGGGGACTGTCCTTTTTGGGCGGACGATTCCCGGTATGAGACAGATGAGGCAAGAGGGGAGCTGCTGAGCAGTCTGATTCGTATTCAGTATAATCTGGTGAAGGAATCGGACAAAGACGCCGTCTGCTGTACCAATCTATATGGGGAAATGATGGAACTTTATCAGAAGGGCTGTCTGAATATTCCGGAGGATGTTATAAAAATATGGGCGGATAATGGATACGGGAAGATGGTATCGAGGAGGCAGAACAATCACAATCCCAGAGTGACAGCATTGCCGGAAGCCGGAAACCATGAGCATAACGGAATTTATTATCACGTTTCTTTCTATGATTTGCAGGCGGCAAACCATATCACCATGCTTCCCAACTCCCCCTGTTTTGTGGCAAGGGAACTGGAGGAGGTTCTGGCGAGGAATGGAAAGGACTTTTGGATTATTAACTGCTCCAATATTAAACCGCATGTCTATTTTCTGGATTTGATTGCGCGGATGTGGCGGGATGGACAGGTCGATGTGGACGGCCACCGCAGGGAATATACAGAGCGGTATTATGGAACCGGAAACAGAGAGATGGTAGAAAACTGTCTGAAACTTTACCCTGATTATGCAGTGAAATATGGAAAGCAGGAGGATGAACATGCCGGAGAGCAGTTTGCAAACCATGTCCCGCGCATGTTTATCACACAGCTGATTAAGGACAGGAATACCTTTTGTAAAGATATGCGCTGGGCGGCACAGGGTGAAACGCTGAAAGAACAGGTTCTGTGGTATAAGACAGTGTGCAGCCGGGCAGTTACAGGCTATGCGGAATATCAGGAAAAATGTGAGAAAGCATGTGCTGAATTAGCGGGAAATGGAAAGAGGCTGTTTGAAGATTCCATTCTTTTGCAGGTGAGGCTCCTGTATCACTGTTATCAGGGGGCGCTGCTTGCCTCAGAGGGCATTCTGGCGGCTCTTGAGGAGGATTACCAAAAGGCGTTTTATATGGCAGGCAAGGCACGGAAGGAATATCTGGCAGCGGACCATGCCATGCGCAGCCGGGAACATGGGAAATGGCATATGTTTTATGAAAATGAGTGCCTGACGGATGTGAAACAGACGGCATGGGTGCTCGAAGGAATGATGGGATTTGTCAGGACGCTTGGCGACGGCCCCCATTATTTCGAATGGCAGAGGGAGTTTCTGTATCCGGAAGAGGACAGAAGGATTTTATTGATTTTGAATATGGATAACCACCTAAAGGATTTGGAACTTTTTGAGCTTATGGAGGAAAAATGGGACATATAGGCGGGAGAGGATAACAGGACTTAAGCGGCGGCGGAAAATGCAAAAAAATTACAGCAGTCAGAAATGATTGCTGTTTTTTTGTGCGATGCCTAACGCTTGAATACTCAAATAATGTTCCTTTATAATAAACAATAGCAGTATTTGGAAATTCATATCATTTGCCTTGGATTTTCATATATCAGCAAAGAAAAAAGTCGGGGGACAGCAGATTGCACTCGTCCCTCATGACAGGAAAGGAGCATGGTTTAGGATGGAACAGCTGAATCTAACATCGACAAAGGATAGTGAGGGAGTTTATAAGATACTGGGCGATCTGATGAATATGGATAAGGAATTTCAGATAATGATTACGGTACCCTCCAATCATAAGGAGTCTTCCATGTCAGGGCAGGATGCTGCGGCGAAGAATAGTTACGGAACAAGGGACCTGGAAAAAGACGTGACGGATATCATCCATGAAATCGGAGTTCCGGCGCATATCAAAGGATACCAGTATCTGAGGGAGGCAATCATGATGTCCGTAGAGGACAACGAAATGCTTAATTCCATCACGAAAGTACTTTACCCATCCATCGCGAAAAAGTACCAGACTACGCCAAGCAGGGTAGAGCGTGCAATCCGCCATGCCATAGAGGTAGCCTGGAGCAGAGGGAAGATGGAGACACTGGATGCGATGTTCGGATATACCATCAATACGGGAAAGGGAAAGCCGACCAACTCGGAGTTCATTGCCTTAATTGCGGATAAGATAAGATTACAGTATAAAAATTGAAAATTAAGATGTAAAATTTAACAATTACTTCTTTTAAACCCATCCAAGATGATGTATAATAATCATAAGTATATCGGTGGTGAAGGCTGAGGAAGGAGCATGTTAATAACTATGAAAAAAATATTATTTGTTGCATCGGAAGGTGTACCGTTTATTAAAACAGGAGGGCTGGCGGATGTAGTGGGGTCTCTGCCGAAATGTATCGATAAGGAATATTTTGACGTGAGGGTCATGATTCCGAAGTATACCTGTATGACACAGGAGATGAAGGACAAAATGTCCTATAGAACCCACTTCTATATGGATTTTAACTGGAAAAACGAATATGTGGGCATTATGGAAGCGCAGCTTGACGGAGTTACCTATTATTTTATTGACAATGAAATGATGTTTTCCGGATTCCGCCCTTACAGCGATAATGTACTGGATGAAATTACGAAGTTTTCTTTCTTCTCAAAGGCAGCTTTATCGGCGCTTCCTTTGATTGATTTCCGTCCGGATGTGATTCACTGCCATGACTGGCAGACGGGGCTTGTTCCGGTATATCTGAAAGAACGTTTTCAGGGTAATGACTTTTTCCGCGGTATAAAGACAGTCATGACCATCCACAATTTGAAATTCCAGGGGAAATGGGATGTAAAGACGGTAAAATCCATTACCGGACTGCCGGATTACTTCTTTACGCCGGATAAGCTGGAAGCTTATAAGGATGCAAACCTGTTAAAAGGCGGTCTGGTATATGCAGATGCCATTACGACGGTCAGTGATACTTATGCGGAGGAAATCAAAACCGAGTTCTACGGCGAGGGCCTGAACGGTCTGCTGCAGGCAAGAAGCGGGGATCTTAGGGGCATTGTGAATGGTATTGACTACGATGACTTCAATCCGGAGACGGATAAGTATATTGAGCACAAGTATAATGCGGTGAACTTCCGCAAAGAGAAGATTAAGAATAAACGTGCCCTACAGGCGGAGCTGGGACTGGAGCAGGATGATAAGAAGATGCTGATTGGTATCGTATCCAGACTGACAGACCAGAAAGGTTTTGACCTGATTGATTACATGATGGATGAAATCTGCCAGGATGCGGTACAGGTGGTGGTTTTAGGTACGGGTGAGGAACGCTATGAGAATATGTTCCGTCATTTTGACTGGAAATACCATGACAAAGTTTCCGCCAATATTTTCTATTCGGAGGCTCTTTCCCATAAGATATATGCGGCCAGCGATGTGTTCCTGATGCCCTCACTGTTCGAACCCTGCGGGCTCAGCCAGCTGATGGCGCTGCGTTATGGTACGGTGCCTATTGTAAGGGAGACCGGAGGACTGAAGGATACGGTGCAGCCTTACAATGAGTATGAGAATACGGGAACCGGCTTTAGTTTCAAAAATTACAATGCGCATGAGATGCTGGCATCCATCCGTTACGCGGAACGCATTTATTATGATAAAAAACGGGAATGGAATAAAATCATCGACAGGGGAATGGCAGCTGATTTTTCATGGCATGTGTCCGCGAAAAAATATCAGGAAATGTATGATTGGCTGATTGGCTAAAAGGACGGAACAGTTTATGTCTGACAAGAGTCATATGTCTCAGAAGAGCGGTAAAAGAGACGGGTTTATTATGCAGGCGGGAATTTTGGCGGCGGCTTCGATTATCTGCAGGATTATCGGACTGCTGTACAAAAGCCCGCTTACAGGGATTATTGGGGATGAGGGGAACGGTTATTATAATACGGCATACAACATATATACCATCATCCTCTTAGTATCTTCTTATAGTATACCATCGGCAATTGCAAAGGTGCTTGCTCAGAGACTTGCGCTGAAAGAATACCGTAATGCGCAGCGTATTTTTAAATGTGCGCTCATTTATGTTATGGTAATCGGAGGGGTGGCAAGTCTTATCTTATTTATAGGGGCACCTGTTTTTGTTATGGGCAATTCCGTTACTGTGCTCCGTTTTTTTGCCCCTACCATTTTCCTTTACGGGTTGTTGGGAGTCCTGCGGGGATATTTTCAGGCGCACAGGACGATGCTTCAGACTTCTTTTTCGCAGATTTTGGAACAGATTCTGAATGCGGCGGTCAGCATAGGGGCAGCATACGGCCTGATGAAGCTGGCAGCGGCTCAGGAGGAAAGCGCCAGCATACAGGCAATGTATGGCGCCATCGGAAGTGCACTGGGAACCGGTTCGGGGGTGCTGATAGCGTTACTGTTCATGGCGGCGATTTATATCCTGAACAGAAAAACGATAAAAAAAAGAATCGAAAACGACAGGACGAAAACAGAGGAATCATATGGGGATATTTTCCGGATGATGATGTCGGTCGTGACACCGTTTATCTTAAGTACCTGTATTTATAATCTGACTACTTCCCTGAATCAGACGATTTACTCAAGGATGATGGTACATTTAAAGGAGATGGATGAGATAACGGTAACGGTTACTTATGGAATTATGGCCGGAAAAGCGGTGACGATTGCCAATATACCGATAGCGCTGGCTTCGGCAATGTCTTCCGCCATTGTGCCGGCGATTGCATCTTCCTATGCACAGGGAGCAGTAAAGCAGACGAAAAAGAAGGTGGCTTCGGCAATCAAGGTGACGATGCTGATTTCCATTCCGGCGGCAGTCGGGATAGGCGTACTGGCCAGACCGGTCATGATGGCGCTGTTTCCGCAGCAGGACTCTTTGGAACTTGGTTCCGGACTGCTGATGGTATTGGCTGCAACGGTTATTTTTTACGGATTGTCTACTTTGACGAATGCGGTATTGCAGGGCATCGGAAGAGTGAACACGCCGGTAATCAATGCGGTTATTGCGCTGGTGGTGCAGACGTTGGTATTGGTGCCTGCGCTTTATTTTACGGAATTTGGAATTTATGCGGTGGCGGCTGCTACGGTCGTGTATTCGCTGCTGATGTGTATCCTGAACAATATTTTCATGAGAAAATACCTGAAGTATAAACAGGAAGTCGATAAGACATTTGTAAGGCCGATTTTTTCCGCCATGTTAATGGGGGCTTTGGCATATGGGGTATATGCGGGCGTGTCTTATCTGCTGGGACTGTTTATGGTTTCCGCTTATTTCATAAACCTCATTTCTTTGGTTCTGGCTGTGATGGCCGGAGGAGGTCTGTACTTTGTGCTGGTAATTAAACTGAAGGCCGTGAAAGAAGAAGATTTGAAGGCCATGCCGAAAGGGCGTGTTTTTGTAAAAATAGCGAAGAAGATGCGGCTGCTGTAGGAGATAAGGGCGTGAAGCGATTTTCAGACACGCCCCAGCAGTTCAAATTCTTCGGGGAAAATACAGTTTTTTAAAGTGCCGTTCAGGATTTTCTCCAGACAGGTATGGTAATCCATCCACAGGACGGATTCGATTTCCGATTCCTGCAGGGTGAGGGAGGAAATTTCGACCGGCTTTTCATAAAGATAAACCGCGCTGTATTCATTGTCATGGAATGGTCTGCCCTGGAATTCCATACATGCATTGACCTGCCGGTATCCAATCAGGCGCAGGTCTTCGGGAACAGCGGTAATCCCCAGTTCTTCTTCCAGCTCGCGGAGGGCGGATTCCAGGTAGCCGCATCCCGCAGGGATGTGTCCGGCGGAGGAAATGTCATAGCATCCGGGGTAGCTTTCTTTTGATTCGGAACGTTTTTGCAGGAGGACGTCAAAACTTCCGCTGTCATTGGGACGGGTAATCCATACATGGGCGGTGCGGTGTCTGTCTCCATAGCGGTGTATGAGAGAGCGTTCCCTGACTTTTCCGACAGGGTTTCCCTGTTCGTCCACGATATCGAGAAGTTCCATGGCGGCGCCGTTTAATACGGCTTCTTTGAGGATGTTGTTGATATATCTTAATTTCAGGCAGAAGAAAGGGGCATTTTCTTTCAGAAGTTCAAAGAAAATCAAATCTCCTTCCCAAAGTTCCAAATCCATAATTCTGTTTTTTTCCACCCATTCCAGCGTTCCCTCACTGCATTCCCTTAAGGTTCCGGTAAAGCCGTCCGCGGTGTACAGACACATATGATAGTCTGTGATGTCGTCGCACAGAAAGGTGATGATGCCGCGGAAGCGGAAGGACGTCAGCGTCAGGCCGGTTTCTTCGTATGCTTCCCTTAACAGGCAGTCGTCGGGGCTTTCACCGCTTTCAAAATGTCCGCCGATTCCAATCCATTTGTCTTTATTAATATCTTTTTCTTTTTTTATCCGGTGGAGCATCAGATAAGAGTCTTCTTTTTCTATGTAGCAAAGGGTTGTCAATGTCATGATGGTATTCAGCTTTCTGAGTTTTTTATGAATTTTCAAACACGCTCTGGTTTCATTATACTCAGACGGGTGAAAAATAGCAACGAATATTCTGAAATTAAAAATGACAGGATAAAAATTACGAGGTAAAAATTACCTTAATAATAATTTCATCTCCGCTAATACTAACATCAAGATAAGCGATAAAGTTCAAGCTTAAATCAGATGCGGAAACGTGTTTGGGGTAAGCAATAAAAGAACGGAAATTGCTTATCTCAAATATAGATAGCGTAAAGCACGAAACTGTAAATTGGAGGTGAAAGAAGATGGCAAGCAGCAAATCTAATAGAGTAGAAGTTCCTGAAGCTAAGGCAGCTATGGACCGTTTTAAAACTGAGGTCGCTTCTGAATTAGGTGTTAACCTGAAAGAAGGTTACAACGGTGATTTAACATCTAAGGAAGCAGGTTCTATCGGCGGCGAGATGGTTCGTAGAATGATCAAGAAGCAGGAAGAACAGATGAAATAACCGGAAACGGTTAATAAAGGAGGATGTCCGAAAGGGCATCCTTCTTTGTGCACAGGGGTGCGTAAGGAAACCAGCTGCTTCGAAGCACGCACCCCGCGCGGAGGGCAGGGAGAAGCGCTTCCCTGCCCGGTTATTCCGGTATCCGGACATATGCGGAGCAGGCTGACTCAGTCTGTTTGCAGGAGTTCCATGGTCAGCCTGCGGGCGTCGTGAAAGCCCTGCCGGTAGGCAGCAGTCCCATATTCGGAGCCAATGGCATTGGCGGCAGAAATGGCCCTGTTGGCGGTGTCAAACTGTTCTTTGCTCAGTCCGCACTGTTTCAGTCTGCCGATTTCCGCTTCGCATTCCCTGACTGCATTCCGGTAGTCTTCATTTTTGTTGAGGGCGTTTTCCAAAGAATGCAATCTGCGTTCTTCAAAAAAGCTTTCCAAAAGGCTGCCGTTTTCGGACTGGTTTCTCCGTGTTCCTGCTGTAGAAGCGGCATAATTTTTTATAACCTGCTCAATGCCGTTTGCTTTCGGACTGTGATATCCGTTTTCCAAAACTTTGTAGAGCTGGAAACCAATCAGGACACCTATCTGCAGATAAACATCGCTGTGTATGAGAGCAAAATCGGATACTATATCCTGTAAGGAATCATCGGTTTTGTCCGCAGCGGGGAATAATGCTGCCAGTTTTGCATAAACTTCCTGATAGGATGCGTTTATCCTCTCTTCATAGGAATCCGTGATTGCCGATGTCGGCTCTGAACCGTATAGAAAATAAGCGGCTATGCGGCTTATATCGATACGGTCCAGAATCTTTGTAAATTCGGTCATATTCTTACCTTCCTTTCTTTTTTTCATTTCCGTTACCTCTTTTTAGTATTCATACAAACATAGTTATGATGTATATTGATATTATAACACACTCTTTTGAGGTTTAACAGGGGATAATTGGATTATTTATGAAGTTTTTGTGAAATGATTGCGAACTTTTCGGATTCATGTTAATTTTAATGTAAGAAAACAAGTGAAAATCTGTATACAGACAGGAAAACGTATGCGGATGAAGCATGGCAGGAGGTATATATGCGGTTACCGGGAGAATATGAGTACAGCAATTCTGGGCTGTCAATGAAATATATGACGATGGGCGTCTGTCTTTGCCTGATGCTGATTTTTGGAGTCGTATTATGGACCAATAAGGAGAATGATGCAAAAAAACATAAGGAACAGGAAACATCGGTGATGGTTTTGGAGCATGAAGCAGACGGTGTGGAAAACGCAGGCGGACAGGATAATGCCAAGGCGGCAGCACATGCAGAAAGCGGAAGCGCGAAAACGGAAAATGCATCTGCGGCAGCTCCCGCAGCCGGGGCAATTATGGGATTTAACGGGGCGAAGACTTTAGAAGAGGTAGAGCGTCTTTATGCGGAGGGGAAACTGGTTGCATCGGATTTGGATTTTTGGGATATGTATCCGAAGACCACACCTGCTTATATGAGCGGTGCGTCTGCGCAGGAAGGGAATGACCGCGGGCAGGGAAGTTCCGGAATGGGTACAGGGACGGGAACCGGCGGAAGCGGGAGCCAGAAAGACAAATATGCGCGGTATGATGAAGAAGCGGAGCGGGAGCAGCAGAAAGAGGCTGAGAAGGAAGAACAGGACCCCTCTAAGGATGGTAAGCATACCCTGGTTATCCGTGCAAACGGCGAGGAAGAGTGGGTGCTGCTCAATCCTAATTTAGAGCGGAATACCTATGATTTCACGAATCTGACGATGCGGCAGGAGCAGCTGGCCTATTATGCGGACGGAAAAACGTATTCCTATGTGGGGGCAGATTTGTCCAAATATAACGGAGAAGTGGATTTCGTGACGCTGAAGCAGTCGGGCGTGTCTTATGTAATGCTTCGGCTTGGCATGAGAGGATACGGGAGCGGACAGATTCAGCTGGATGAGAAGTTTATGGACTATATTACAAAGGCGGAAGAAGCAGGGCTGAATGTAGGCGTGTATTTCTATTCACAGGCGATTAGTGAAGAGGAAGCGGCGGAAGAGGCAAATTTCGTGATACAGAATCTGGCAGGACACCAGATTACTTATCCGGTAGCCTTCGATATGGAATATGTTGCCAATGATACAGCCAGGATAGAAGCCCTGACCAGAGAAGAAAAAACAAAAATGGCAAAGACTTTTCTGGATACGGTGAAAAATGCAGGCTATAAACCTATGGTTTATGGAACAAAAGAATGGCTGATTAAGCAGGTGGACCTGACGAAGCTGACGGATTATGATATCTGGCTGTCCCAGCAGGAGGATGTGCCGGATTACCCGTATCAGTTCCAGATGTGGCAGTATTCGCAGGAAGGAAGGCTGAACGGGGCGGACGGGGATGTGAATCTGAACATCAGTTTTGTGGATTATTCGGAAAAATAGTATATATTTTAGGAGAAAGCTTAAGGTGTGAGTAGATATCGGCATAGGCCGCAGGAGAAAGCCCCTCAATGTAATTGAGCGGGAAGTTGCGGTTTATGCCGTTTTTTTTCAGTACATCCACCGCTTTGTTGTAGGCGATGGCAGCTTCTTCTTCGGTGTCATAAATGCCTACCACATAACTGCTGCGGATATGGATGCGGACTTTATAGCGGTAACTGCCGTTGCCGGAGGGATGGGGAATCCGGGTGATACCATGGAACCGGTTGAGGATTTCAATGTTCTCATAACGGTAGTCCGTCGTATCGCCGTTGATAAAACGGTAATCTTTGTCAAGAACCGCATAATTTTTAATGCCGTAACGGTTAAGAATACCGAACTGCATTCCATAGTCGTTCACAAAGAGGTGGCTGCCGCGGCGCATGATTTTTTTCGAGGAGTAATAAAATAAGTCGTCGATATCAAATTTTAATATATGGGAAGGTTCCATATAATATAGAAAAAACTTTTTTTTCAGATAAATCGGGGTAGGGAAATAAATGCCATTGTCCCGGAAATTAATCAGGCTGACCCATTTTTCAAAAGCCAAAGGGGAAGAGGGCAGGTAGTCTTCAACAGAGAGGGAGCAGTCCTGGGTTAAGGATAGGGCGCTGTGATAGGCGTGATGGGCGGTCAGGGCGTCGTCAAAACTTCCGAGGCTGATATGTTTTCCATGAAATGTGATGGAAGAACGGTAATAAACGGAATTATCTTTTTTTCTGGAGGGGTAAACACCGGGCAGATGGTTGTCCATGGCGCGGCTCCTTTCTGTTTCATATTTGCTTTGCACTTATATTATACCGTATGTGCAAGGTCATAATTCAGTGCAATTCGTCGGTTTTCGTCGGAATTTTACCATGATTATACCATTTCAGCAAAAAGAATACAAATTTAGAAATATTTTAGATATAATTCGTGGACTTCCTGTATAAAATATTAAAGAAGTATTACATTTGTGTGACATAAATGTATAAAATTGGTGACCGGATGTTAAGCGGTTATCAAAATCGTAAAGTATGAAGAGGATGGAAAAATGTATAGGTATAAGAAAAACATAACGATATTACTTCTTTGCAATGTGATTTTTATGGTGTCATGGTTTAATCTGAAGGAGCTGCGGATGAACCGTGTTGCATCTACGGCGGCATTCAGGATTCAGTATATGGAAGACTGTGCAAATCTGGACGAGTCCAGTTTCATCAGGATGCTGGCAGAGGCGTCTTCGGGACAGCGGGTCGTGGGTTATAATGTATTGGAGCGGAAAGCAAAGTATTCTTTGTCGGATGAAGATTATGAAGTGCTGCTGCAGATTGTAGAGGCGGAGGCCGGCTGTGAAGATATAAAAGGAAAGATGCTGGTGGCAGGAGTGGTTATGAACCGGGTGGAGAACAGCCAGTTTCCGGACAGTGTGAAAGAAGTGGTATATCAGAGGGAACATGGCGTGGCACAGTTCTCACCGGTGGCCAACGGACGGCTGGGCCGGACAAAGATAAGCGAGGAAACGAAAGAAGCAGTGGAACGGGTGCTTTACGGAGAGGATATTACGGAAGGGGCTCTGTATTTTGCATCGCGTAAATATGCGGACCCGGAACTGATGAAGTGGTTTGATAACAGCCTGACGCTTTTGTTTTCTTATGGTGGACATGAATTCTTTTCTTAACTTCGCATTGCACAGGGGGGAAAACTATGCTATACTTTATGCGGTTGAAGCGTTCCCTGTTTTCAGGGAAAAATGATGCATAAGTATGAGAGGTAAGGCAATGGAAGTTTTATATAACAGTACGAGGAACAACGGGATTCAGGTAAAGGCTTCGGAGGCAGTCTTAAAAGGACTTTCCGAGGATGGGGGTCTGTTTGTGCCGGACCATATTCCGGCATTGGACAAGGGATTAAAAGAATTGTCCGGTATGACTTATCAGGAAGTGGCTTATGAGGTAATGAAGCTGTATCTGACGGATTTCACGGAGGAAGAGTTGAAAGACTGTATTGCAAAGGCGTATGATGGCAAGTTTGATACAGAAGCAATCGCGCCTTTGGTCAGTGCGGATGGGGCATATTATCTGGAACTGTTCCATGGCGCTACGATAGCGTTTAAGGATATGGCACTGTCAATCCTGCCCCATCTGATGATTACATCGGCAAAGAAAAACAAGGTAAAGAATGAAATCGTAATACTTACTGCAACCTCAGGCGATACGGGAAAAGCTGCGCTGGCAGGTTTTGCAGGAGTGGAAGGGACGAAGATTATTGTCTTTTACCCGAAAAACGGCGTCAGTCCCATACAGGAACGGCAGATGGTGACGCAGAAGGGGGACAATACATATGTGGTCGGCATCCACGGTAATTTTGACGATGCGCAGACAGGTGTGAAGAAGCTCTTTGCGGACAGGGAATTGGAAGAACGGCTGGACAGGCAGGGGTTCCAGTTCTCATCGGCCAATTCCATCAATATAGGGCGTCTGGTTCCCCAGATTGTCTATTATGTGTATGCGTATGTGAGGCTTTTGGCGGAAGGAAAGATTGCGGAGGGCGAAAAAATCAATGTAGTAGTGCCTACCGGAAATTTTGGCAATATCCTTGCCGCATTCTATGCAAAGAATATGGGGCTGCCCATCGGGAAATTAATCTGTGCTTCAAATGACAATAAAGTGCTTTATGACTTTTTCCGTACGGGTGTATATGATAAAAACAGAGAATTCGTGCTGACCAGTTCTCCTTCTATGGATATTCTGATTTCTAGCAATTTAGAACGGCTGATTTACCGGATTGCGGGAAATGATGCAAAGAAGAATGAGGAGCTGATGAAAGCGCTCTCAGGAGAAGGAAAATATGAAATTACGGAGGAGATGAAATCCCGGCTGGAAGATTTTTACGGGAATTTTGCTACGGAGGAAGAGGCGGCAGAGACGATTAAAGGTCTGTACGGGAAGACAGGTTATGTCATCGATACCCATACGGCGGTAGCAGCCTGCGTGTACCGTAAATATGCGGAAGAAACGAAAGATGGGGCGCCTGCGGTCATTGCATCCACGGCCAGTCCTTTTAAGTTCACCCGCAGCGTAATGAATGCCATCGACGGAAAGTATGACAGGATGACGGACTTCGAACTGGTGGATGAATTATCTTCCCTGGCGAATATAAAGGTTCCGGCAGCGATTGAGGAAATCCGTACGGCTCCGGTACTGCATGACCATGTATGCGGAAAAGAGGAAATGAAGAAGACGGTGGAAGCTTTTCTTGGGATTAAATAGGTGACATGATGAATAACGTGAGTATATTTGACCTGCTGATTACGGGCAGCGGATTGTACTTGATTTATGTGACGGTAATCATGAAGACGAAAGGCGAGATAACCAGAGGCGTCATTGTGTCCGGGAATGTGGATATAGAAAGAATGCGGGATAAAGACGGCTTTATCCGTTATATGTATGGGAAGTCGCTTTTTATGGGAATCCTGACAGTGGCGGCAGGGGCGGTTAATATGGCAAATTTCTATTTCCGGGGCCCGGCGTGGGTCTCTATGGCGGCAATAGGAGGGTATTGCGCAATGCTGGCGGTATTCGCGGTACTTACCATAAAGGCCCGGAAAAAATTTATTGACTAATAACTATACCAATCACTCAGAAAAGCAGGCAGGTGATTGGTATAGTTATTTGCGAAACGATGTACAAATAATCAGAAAGGAAAACGGGAATGGACGGAATGATACAGCAGAGGCTGGCGGCGCTTCGCCGGGAGATGGAGAAGGAAGGAATTGATTATTATATGATTCCCACTTCGGATTTTCACAATTCGGAATATGTGGACGGTTATTTTAAGGCGAGGGAATATTTTTCCGGTTTTACAGGTTCGAACGGTACGTTAGTAGTCGGAAAGGAATGGGCCGGTCTGTGGACGGACGGACGGTACTTCATACAGGCGGAAAAGGAACTGGAAGGAAGCGGGATTACACTGTTCCGGATGCAGGAGGAAGGGGTGCCGGAGATTCCTGATTTCCTGCATGAAACAATGGAAGAGGGACAGACATTAGGCTTTGACGGCAGGACGATGAGCTGTATGGAAGGCTGTAAACTGGAAAAAAAGCTGGGGGAAAAGCAGAATGGATGCGGGAATAAAGACTGCAAACCCACGGTGCGGTATGATGCGGACCTGGCCGGACGTGTATGGGAGGGGCGGCCGGGACTGCCCGGACATCCCGTCATCATGCTGCCGGAGGAAGTAAGCGGAAGGAGTACGGCGGATAAGCTGAAGGAAGTCAGGGAAAAAATTGCGGAGGCAGGGGCGGAGTATCTGCTTTTGAGTAAGCTGGATGATTTAATGTGGCTGCTGAATATCCGCGGGAACGATGTGGAGTGCAATCCGGTGGCGCTGTCTTATGGATTTATTACGCCGCAGGAAATGTATTTTTTCATACAGCAGTCGGAGGTGACGGCGGAGTTTGAAGCGTATGCGTCTGCGAACGGGATTATTCTAAAGCCGTATGAAGAGATTATGGATTTTCTGGAGCGGTTTGATTATGCTTCCGGCGGAGAAACGGGGAAAACGCTGCTGGATGAAGGAAGTATCAGTTATGCCCTGTATAAGACCCTGACCGGACGGGCAGGGCATGTGGCCGGAGAGAATCCTACGGAGCGGCTGAAAGCGGTAAAGAACGAAACGGAACTGGCGCGGATGGAGGAAGTGTACCGTAAGGACAGTGCGGCATTAATCCGGTTCATCTACTGGCTGAAACATAACGTAGGGAAACAGGAGATTACGGAGGTGTCCGCAGCGGAATATCTGGACGGCCTGCGCCGTAAAATCGACGGTTTTCTGGAGCTGTCTTTCCCGACCATCAGCGCATATAAGGAAAATGCGGCGATGATGCATTACGAAGCGTCGGAGAACAATTGCAGGACGCTTGCCCCGGAAGGGCTGTATCTGGTGGATTCAGGCGGCCAGTATATGGGCGGGACCACGGATGTGACGAGGACGATTGTGCTGGGGGATATCAGCGATGAGATGAAGATGCATTTTACTTTGACGGCTGTTGGTATGCTGCAGCTTACGGATGCAAAATTTCTGTATGGATGTACCGGAAGGAATCTGGACATCCTGGCGAGACAGCCCCTGTGGAACATCGGGATTGATTATAAGTGCGGTACGGGACATGGCGTGGGATACATCCTCAATGTGCATGAGGGACCCCAGAACATCCGGTGGAGGTTCACTTCCGGAATGAAAGAGGCAGTCCTGGAAGCGGGGATGGTAGTTTCCAATGAACCGGGCGTATACAGGGAAGGCAGCCACGGCATCCGGACGGAAAACATTTTAGTGGTGCGCAGCGGGGAGAAGAACGGGGACGGACAGTTCCTGTATTTTGACACCCTAACCTATGTGCCAATCGACAGGGAGGCCATCGATACGAGATATATGCAGCCGGCAGATATCGGGCGGCTGAACCGTTATCATGCAGCCGTATATGAAAAAACGTCAGAATATCTGAATGAAGAGGAAAGAAAATGGCTGGCAGAGGTGACGGCTCCTTTGTAAAATACGGATACTGCGGTATTTTTTACCGGATTTATGAAAAAAATACAAAAAAACAGGGCACAATCTTGACTTTTAAAGGCGGTTCTGACATAATGACATAAGATGCATAAATAAAGTGCGTTTACTGTAAAAAACCGCTTTTTACATAATTTTACAGATATTACATAAAGTAAAAACGCGGTAAAAATATATAATTTAAGGAGGACGTAATATGTCAACAAAAGCGTATTATCCGATTAACGAAATCGGAGCCGGAAAAGTTGGTTTTTCCAAGACAAGATCCATCATTGAAGCTGCTTTTTACGGAAATAATGTAGTTAAGGTAAATACCTTGAAAGAAGCTTATGAGCTTGCTAAAAATTCACCCGGTACAGTTGTAACGGATATGAAGATTAAAGATGGTGAGACATTCGGTCTTGAGAAGGATTCCAGAGTTCTGCTGTTCAACGACGGTGCGGTAACAGGCCGTTATGCAGCAGCACGCCGTATCAAAGGCGAGCCGGGCGTAGATGAGACAAAGCTTGATAAAGTAGTTATGGACGCTATCTATGAGACACGCTGGAAGACCATGTACCATGCAGAATGCTTCATTGGTCTGGATCCGGAATTCATGGCAAAGGCACACCTTCTGATTCCCGAAGGAGAAGAGAACATCCTTTACAACTGGATGCTGAACTTCCAGTATATGTCTGACGAATATGTTAAGATGTACAAGAATTCCAAACCGATTGCTGACGGAAATGAGCCTGATATCTACATCTTCTCCGATCCCCAGTGGGTACCCGGAAACAGACCGGATGTAGATTACAGCTGCCTGAGCGATCCTCTGACCCTGTGCTATTTTGATACCAACCAGAACTGCGCTGCAATTCTTGGTATGAGATATTTCGGTGAGCACAAGAAAGGCACGCTGACCATGGCTTGGGCGCTGGCTAACAGAAACGGCTATGCTTCCTGCCACGGCGGACAGAAAGAATATTTACTTCCCGACGGAAAGAAATACGTTGCATCCGTATACGGATTGTCAGGTTCCGGTAAGTCTACGCTGACACATGCAAAACACGGCGGAAAATATGAAATCAAAGTCCTTCATGACGATGCATTCATCATCAATACGGATACCTGTGCATCCATCGCCCTGGAGCCTACTTATTTCGATAAGACGGCAGATTATCCGACCGGATGTGCAGACAATGAGTATCTGTTATCTGCTCAGAACTGCTCCTGCACGCTGGACAGCGAAGGCAAGATTCAGTTAGTAACAGAAGATATCAGAAACGGTAACGGACGTGCGATTAAGTCCAAATTATGGTCTCCGAACCGTGTGGACAAGATTGATGCTCCTGTTAATGCAATCTTCTGGATTATGAAAGACCCTACCATTCCTCCGGTAGTAAAATTAAAAGGTGCAGCTTTGGCTTCCGTTATGGGCGCTACGCTGGCTACCAAGACTTCTACGGCAGAGCGTGTGGCAGCAGGAACAGACATGAACGCACTTCGTATCGTTCCTTATGCTAACCCGTTCAGGACTTATCCTCTGGTAAATGACTATGAGAAGTTCAAGAAACTGGTAGAAGAGAAGAACGTAGACTGCTACATTGTAAATACCGGTGATTTCATGGGTACAAAGGTAAAACCTGCCGATACGCTGGGTATCCTTGAGACAATCGTAGAAGGAAAGGCTAACTTTGAGAAGTGGGGCAACTTCGATGATATCGAAATCATGTATGATTGGGATGGCAAGACAGCAGATTTCAAACCTGACTTAAACGACGCTTCCTACAAAGACGCTTTGAAGAACGCTATGCAGAACCGTGTAGATGCAGTTAAGGGCTTTGCAGAGAAGAAAGAAGGATATGACAAACTTCCGGATGAAGCGCTTGCAGCAGTTCAGAAGCTGGTAGATGCTCTTAACTAATCAGGATAGGGATTGAGAGTAAAGATAAACTGAAAAAGAAGAAGGTACCATTTGCAGCCGGAAGGGGGACCGGATGGCTGCGGATGGTATTTTTTTACAGGGAGGACAGAAACAGGGATGGAAGCAAAGGGAAACGGGGAGCGTTTGAATAAATATCTTGCGGAATGCGGAGTATGTTCCCGGCGGGAAGCGGACAGACTGATAGAGGAGGGGCGGGTAACGGTAGACGGAGCGACAGCCGCGATGGGGATGAGGGTAAGCGGCAGGGAGCGGATTGCGGTCAACGGGAAAGCAGTGACAGGAAAAGAGGAGAAGGCGGTGCTTGCTTATTATAAACCGGCGGGGGTAATCTGTACGGAGCGTGACAGACATGCGGAACGGAAAATCAATGATGAACTGAAGTACCCTGTCCGTCTGACTTATGCGGGACGGCTGGATAAGGAGTCGGAGGGGCTGCTTATGATGACGAATGACGGGGCGTTGATTGATGCCATGATGCGGGGTAATAACAGGCATGAGAAAGAGTATGTAGTAAGAGTGGATAAGGAAGTGACCGATGAGTTTCTGAAAGGAATGGCTAAAGGGGTATATTTGGAGGAATTGGATGTCACTACCAGAGAGTGTGAGGTAAGGAAGAGCGGTAAGTTCACATTTGTTATCGTATTGACTCAGGGAGTTAACAGGCAGATACGCAGGATGGTGGAGCATTTCGGATATCGTGTCAGGGCGTTAAAAAGAGTGAGAGTTATGAATGTAAATCTTGCAAATCTGAGGCCGGGGGAGTATCGTGTATTGCAGGGGGAGGAATTGAAGCAGTTATATCAGCAGGCGGGACTGCGGTGAAGTTCCGTATAGAAATAAGAGAATGGGAAAAGGAAATAGGAAATGGAAAAGACGGATGGCAGAATAGAACGGATTAAGGAATTAACAGAGTTGCTGAACCGTGCTTCCAGAGCGTATTATGCGGAAGACAGGGAAATTATAAGCAATTTCGAATATGATAAATTATATGATGAATTAGAGAGGCTGGAAAAAGAAACCGGGACAGTGCTGTCAGACAGCCCGACCGTAACGGTGGGTTATGAAGCGGTGGAGGAACTTCCAAAAGCGCGGCATGAAAGGGCAATGCTGTCTTTGGGAAAGACTAAGAGCCGGGAAGAACTGAAAGAATGGCTGCAGGAACAGACGGCGCTTTTGAGCTGGAAACTGGATGGGTTGACGATAGTTTTGACCTATTCCGGAGGAAAACTTGCAAAAGCGGTGACACGGGGGAACGGCGAGGTCGGGGAAGTGGTAACGAATAATGCCAGGACGTTTCGGAATATCCCACTGTCCGTTCCGTTTAAGGGGGAGATGATTCTTCGCGGGGAGGCGGTGATTTCTTACTCGGACTTTGAGAAAATCAATGCCGGAATCAGGGAAGAGGAAGCCCGTTATAAAAATCCAAGGAATCTGTGCAGCGGCTCGGTCAGGCAGCTTAATAATGAGATTACGGCAAAGAGGAATGTAAAGTTCTATGCGTATTCGCTGGTGAAAGCGGAGGGGGCGGAGTTCCATAATTCCAGGGAAGAGCAGTTTCTGTTCATGCGGGAACAGGGATTTGATATAGTGGAATACCGGAAAGTGGATAAGGATACGATTATAGGGGCGGTGGAGGAGTTCGGGCGTAAGGTGGAGACATATGATGTCCCTTCCGACGGGCTGGTGCTTCTTTTAGAAGATATTGCTTATGGTCAGTCATTGGGGACGACGGCGAAGTTTCCGAGGGATTCCATTGCCTTTAAGTGGGAAGACGAGGTGCAGGAGACTGTCCTGCAGGAAATCGAGTGGAGTCCCAGCCGTACGGGACTGATTAATCCGGTGGCGGTTTTTGAACCGGTGGAACTGGAGGGAACGACGGTCAGCCGTGCTTCGGTGCACAATATCAGTATTCTGAGGGGATTAAAGCTGGGAATCGGGGACCGTATTACAGTTTATAAGGCGAATATGATTATTCCGCAGATTGCGGAGAACCTGACGGGCAGCGATAATGCGGCAATACCGGAGAACTGTCCGGTATGCGGCGGCAGGACGGAGATAAGGCAGGTAAATGAGGTGCAGTCGCTGTATTGTACGAATCCGGCCTGTGAGGCGAAGAAAATTAAGTCCTTTACGCTTTTTGTCAGCAGGGATGCCATGAATATGGATGGACTGTCGGAGGCTACGCTGGAGAAGTTCATCGCAAAAGGGTATATCCATGAGTATGCGGATTTGTTTCATCTGGACCGTTATAAAGATGAAATCGTAGAGATGGAGGGATTCGGGGAGAAATCGTATCAGAATCTGATAAACAGCATCGGGACGGCCCGGAATACCACGCTGCCCCGTTTGATATACAGTCTGGGAATAGCTAATATCGGTCTTGCGAATGCGAAAATGATCTGCCGGCATTATAAGAATGATTTACAGGCGATGCTGGAAGCGGATGTGGAAGATTTAAGCGAAATAGACGGTGTGGGAGAAGTGATAGCCACAGGTTTCTGCGAGTATTTCGCTGACGCCGGGAACAGGGAGCGGCTGCAGAATCTCCTGGCGGAAGTCCGGATTGAACAGGAAGAAACCGAAGAGGAGAATGGAACTCTGTCAGGAATGTCGTTCGTGGTGACGGGGAGTCTGAATCACTATGCCAGCAGGAATGAACTGAAAGATGTGATTGAGAAGAAGGGCGGAAAGGTGACGGGAAGCGTCACATCTAAGACCGTATGTCTGATTAATAATGACAGCGCCTCGGCATCTTCGAAGAATAAGAAGGCAAAGGAACTTCAGGTTCCGATTCTGACGGAAGAGCAATTCATGGAGCAATATTTAGGAGGAGAGAGCAATGCCGATTAAAGCACAGAATGATTTGCCAGCAAAAAGCATACTGGAAAATGAAAACATATTTGTAATGGATGAAAACCGGGCGGTGCATCAGGATATCCGTGCCCTTCAGATATGCATCCTGAATCTGATGCCGGTGAAGCAGGATACGGAACTGCAGCTGCTGCGGGCACTGTCCAATACGCCTATTCAGGTGGATGTGACATTTATGAAGATGAACAGCCATCGTTCCCTGAATACATCCATGAATCATCTGAACAAGTTTTATAATACGTTTGACGAGCTAAAGGGAAAGCGGTATGACGGATTCATTATAACCGGAGCCCCGGTGGAACAGATTGCTTTTGAAGAAGTGGATTATTGGGAGGAATTGTGCGAAATCATGGAATGGTCGAAGCGGAATGTCACTTCGACGTTCCATATCTGCTGGGGGGCACAGGCCGGATTATATTATCATTTCGGGCTGGATAAGGCGCTTCTGCCCAAAAAGGTGTTTGGTGTGTATGAACACAGGGTGATGAACAGGAAGATACCTTTGGTAAGAGGATTTGACGATTATTTCCTCATTCCCCACAGCCGTCACACGGAGGTGCCTGCGGAGGCGATTCACGGGTGCAGGGAATTGACGGTGCTGGCGGAATCCGAAGAAGCGGGTGTGCTGCTGTGTATGGCGGGAGAGGGGGCCCAGATTTTCATTATGGGGCATCCCGAATATGACAGGATGACGTTACATAATGAATATATGAGGGATAAAGAAAAGGGACTGCCCATCGAAGTGCCGAAAAATTATTATCCGGATGACGACCCGACGCTGCGGCCCAGACTGCAGTGGCGTTCCCATAGTAATAACCTGTATACGAACTGGCTGAATTATTACGTGTACCAGACGACGGATTATGTGCTTGGGTGAGGGTGCCGGAGGCGGCGCAGAACCGGGGGAAATGGCGGGTTTCGGGTGGTTTTCTGATGAGAGTGGTTTTTTATGAAATGCTGCTTTTTCTGCCATATTTTTATGGTAAAATGGGGTACAAATGGGGTACGGTTAAAAAGGTGTGGGGTACGGCTGTTGTAGAGCTTTTGATGTAGATGAGCAATATTTGCCTTGCCTGCGCGAATTTATTCTGCGCCATCTGTACAGTTTTTTTCATAGTGCCTAAGTTATCCGGTATGTAATTATATGGCAGGAGAATTAAGAGGATAATGGAGAACATATGGAGGAAATAATAAGTGTGAAAGAATTTGAAAGTAAGAAAGATATTTATGATGTTTGGGATGAATTGGGAATATCCAATGATTTCCTGTTTGGAAAAGTCATGCAGGATTCAGAATTGTGCAAGGAGCTGCTTCAGAGGATTCTTCCGGAGTTGGAAATAGACCATGTGGAATATCCGGAACTGCAAAAAGGGATACGGGCTGATATAGATGCAAAAAGTGTCAGGCTTGACGTATATATAAGGGATGGAAAAGGGACGGTCTATGATGTGGAGATGCAGGTCATAGATACGAAAGAGCTGCCAAAAAGGAGCAGATATTATCAGAGTATGATTGACCTGCAGATGATAGATAAGGGACAATCGTATAAGCAGTTGAATTTCAGCTACGTTATTTTTATATGTCCTTTTGATGTATTTAAGAAAGGGAGACACATTTATACGTTTGAAAATATTTGTAAAGAGGACAAAAGCATTTTCCTGGGTGATGGAGCAGTAAAAATATTCTTAAATTCAGATAGTGAAATGGATGATGTCAGTAAAAAACTAAGGGCGTTTTTGGATTATGTGGCAGGAAAGAAAACAGAAGATTCTTTTGTTGAGCGGTTGGAAGAAGCCGTAAAAAGGGCAAAGAAAAATCGGGAATGGAGGCATGAGTATATGACATTGTTAATGCGCGACCAAGAGAATATGGAAAAGGGTATGGAAAAGGGTATGGAAAAGGGGAAAATTTATGGCGCAATTTCCATGTGTCGGGATTTGGGATTATCAGACGATGAGATTTCAAAGAGACTGCAGGAAAAGTATCATTTATCACAGGAAGAAATGGAAGAATACCTGCAGGTTGAGGTAGTGTAGTTTGGCGCTTAAGATGAATTAATGTTAGTATCCGTTATATTCTGAATGGGATGGAAATGAATGATGATTAAAGTGGAGAGGGATATTCTTGTGAATGAGCAGAATATTCTTCTTTATTTTATGGTATTCCTTGCAGGAGAGGAATGAAAAGATGGACAGGAAAAAAAGAGTAGACATGGCACAGGAAAGGGCATTGGAGCGTATAGATTATGTTTTGGATTATTATGCTGCCCCTGATTTTGTAGAAGTGGTTGGCGGGGCAGGCAGCGATACAGTTACCCTCCGGATTTATGAGGATGGTTCTGTATATGAAAGATAGCATCATGATAGCCTGCTGTTTTGGAACTGCATATTTTGGATGGTCTTGAAATCACTAAGGGTTGATAGTATACTGGATATAACTGATAAAGAAGCAGACAGGGATACGCTTCGGGAAAGGAATACGGGATGGCAAAGAAAATACAGGATTTAAAGCCGGATACGGTTCTGAAAAATTACTGGAGAAAGAGTGAAAGATTTTTAAATCTTTCACTCCACAAGTTTGTGTCTGCGTTGCATCCACAAACTTGATATGCGCAAAAAGCAGCGCAGAAATGAGGTAAACAATGAACAGTTTGCAGATTTTTTCAATGCGGTGCTGTTTAAAGGAAAGCAGTTAATCAGGCCGGAAGAACTGGAAGATGCGGATACGGAGGAATCTTCGGTACTGGAACATGGGGAATATGCAGAAAGTATTTCCGCATCAAGGGATAATATAAAGATAAGGAAAAAATCCACAGGTTACGGTGCGGAGTTTGTCATGCTGGGAATAGAAGGGCAGGAGCACATTCATTATGCGATGCCGATGCGTACCATGGGTTATGATTACGGCATATACAAAAAGCAGTATGACAGCAATGCGGGAAAATATAAAACAGCAAAAGGTATGGATGAAAACGAATATCTGTCAAGGATGAAAAAGACGGATAAATTCATTCCGGTTGTTACGGTAGTGGTTTATTACGGGGAGAAACCATGGCATGGGACGGGGCAACAACCCTTCATGGAATGCTGGATATTCCGGAGGAGATTGCGGAATATGTCAATGATTACAGAATGCTGCTTGTGGAAGCAAGAAAAAGCAACCTGACCCTGCATAATGCAAATAATGTGGATTTATTTAATCTTCTGGAAATTGCACTGGATAAAAGCAGTTCCCCGGATAAGACGCGTGATAAGGTCATAGAATACGCAAGGGAGCATAAAGTAGACAAAACCGTGGTTATGACGGTGGCAGGGGCGGCGAACTGCAGGATAGATTATAATGCGCTGGACAGGAAGTCCAGCTAATAAATGTCAATAGATAAAATGAAAAAAGATAAGATTTATTG
>CAMXQE010000007.1 GCA_947246015.1 uncultured Lachnospiraceae bacterium
CAAGTCATTTCTGACAGTGAGTATTTTAAAGAGTATTTCTGACTGTATTAATTGACTCTAATGAAAGCGGCAGGAGTGAATATAAAATGACAGATACGGTTAGGAGAATTTTATATGAGTATTGAAAGAGATTTAAATAAACAGGAAGAAGAGATGATTTATAAAGCAATTGATGAGTTTCAGGAATGTGGGAAGACGGATATTGCATGTCCTATATGTAATGGAAAACTAAAATATATTGGAAATTATTCGTCATTCCGCGTTTTTTGTGAAAATTGTGGAGAGGTTTATTCTCTTCGGGGAATTTGATTTTTTGGGGTTAATATATTAGGGAGAAATGGATATTATCGGAAAGTATGATTTTTTATTATCGGCGAAAGAAGTAAGCCTGATGAGTCAAAAGCAAGCGATTATTCTGGCAAAGAAAAGTTTTGAAAAATATAAAAAAGAATTATTTAAATGCTGTGAAGACAGGCTGAGCTTTAATGAGCTGCCTGTCCGGTCTTGACAAGGGGATTCGGAGGAAACAGCAAAGGTGGCGGAGGCTGCTTTGGGGGCTTTTATAAATGGAGACAGATAGGTTGAAAGAAAATATAAAGTGGAATGATAGCCGGGATGAGATTTGGAATATTGTTCTTATGATAAAAAGAAATGAAGCAGTACAGGTTCCTTTAAAATGTCCAATTTGTGGTACAGATAACGCACATATACATATGCACCGATGGGAAAATGCAAGGGGGACAATATGGGCATGGTGCAGTAATTGTAAGTCATGTACACATGCAAGTAGTTTAGAATTGCCGGATTGGTGGCAAAATAATCAATTTATAGATGTTTCTGAACTTACTTCACATCCCGTTTATTTAGATGCTAAAGTAAGTTTGATAGATGAACATTTAAGACAGTTGTTGGAAAAAGAGCATTAGTTAATGGAAAGCGTTTTGGTTACGGCATTGTTTTAATGTTCTATATAAAAGTGGGTGATTTAAGAAAACAGAGTCGGTGTCATGTATTCTTTGTTGTGGACCGGCACCAGAGGAAGTAGCCTTTTTTGCAGTTGAAGTGGATATTGCAAATGATGTGGTAAATATTCTTACAGACATTGACCCGAATAAATCAGATGGAACAAAATATGAAATGAATTTCTTCTAGCAGGTATATGGAGGCTGAAAAATAATTATGTAAATACAATATTAACAGGGATTAAATGATGGTTGTCTTTTAAAATAAATTTTATAGAAGAAATATACAAGGTAAGTATGAAAGAAATAAAACAAAGAATTATTGAATTGTTAAGGGATACACTTCCTTTGTCTTTGATGGCAGATGTTGATGAAATGGAATCACTTATGAAACAAGGTAAGAACAGACAGGTATGCTAAGTACGGTATTAAGCAGAACGTAGTGGAAGCTTTCGGATTTGTATGCCACTTGAACACCGCCACGATTTCATATGGTAAATGGTATCTGTTTAAACCAGGTATAACATAAGGAGAAAATTTATATGCAATTAAGGACTCAGGGTATTTTTAAAGAAATGCTGCAAGGCAGTGATAATGACCCATCAATATTTAATTCCATTCAGACAAAAGCCAATGAGGATGAAGATAAAATGATAGATTATCTTGAAAAGGGAATTGTTATTATTGCCTGTGGCGCAGTCATGATTGACGTTGTAAATCCTAAAAATGGTTATGCCGGATGCCCGGAATGGAAGACAGATGGAAAATGGGCGTGGTCAGGAGATTTGGCATATTATGTCAGGCAATATCACTTAAAGCTGAACGAAGAATTTATTGATACAATGCGAAAAAATTCATGGACAATTAGTCCTGATTTGGAACTTGATTTTGATAATATAGAAATATTATGATTGTATTGTGCCCACAGGGTAAGTCTTTAAAAATGGGACTTCAACCAGTCTGTATCCATGACAGAGGATGGGACGGCTTACAGTTTTGCGTACGGCGGGTGCGGCAGCCTGAACATATTATATGCAAAAATCCCAAATATTTGAGAATATAACAATTAATTATTAAAAGTGGGAGAAAGAGGGTATTTGTAATGACTTTTATTTATGAAATGTGTCCTCATTGTATGAGTCAGTTAAGCGAAAGAAAACAATCTTTAGAAGATTGTGACAGCGTTAATTTTTGTCCCCGGTGTGGGAAAAAGATGGTAATGGCATGTTATGGTGAACAGAAAATAGATAATACCATATATAAAATCATATTGAATAGTGCTTTGATATCAGATTATAGGGATAGGAAAAATGAATTTTTATCTACGTTGATGAAATTGGGGAATATTAGTTTTGATGAAGCTATAAAAAAATACAAAACAAAGGATTGTGTGATTTTTGAAGGAAACGTCAGTGGTACGTATGTTAGCATGGGATTATTGGATGGTTTCACTCCAGACATCAAATACACGGTTGTTCCACAATTTCCATTTGAAAGATTCGTTAATCCTTTTATTAGTATCTGCCCTGTTTGTGGCAGTGATACAATACATAAGACTGAGGACGTGGATGTTCCGCCCAATTACGTTATGGATGGATTTTTTTGTGAAAAATGTAACACATGGGTAATGTTTACGACAATGCCTAAATCAGATGATGATATGGAAATTCTATAAAAGTATTAACGGAGGAAATCAAATGTTTAATGACTGGTTAAAAATGTTAACCAAATTATCCAGGAATAATTATTCGACAAAGGATTTTGTTTGTCCTGAATGTGGTCAGAAAAGTATTGAATATATTTATGTTGGCGACCCTTCAACGCGTGTTGGATATTTACCTGCTTGGTGTAGGAGTTGTAATAACGGAATACAGATTAGCAGGGTTGAAATTCCACAAGGAGCTAAGATGATAAAATTTGGCGAGTCAGAGAGAATAAAGAATACGATACCCAACTTTAAACAAGTGGTTCCTTATGAATAAGCCGGAATGTAGAAGTATTTGTAAAGCTGTTGATTTAACGTAATGATTTGGCTCCAGTGTGGGAAAAAATGATAATGGCATATGAGACGGGGCAGGAACTGAACCAAAAGCAAAAATATAAAACAATTGTGTGAATATTTGGAAAATAGTAAATATCATTAAGAGGTAATTATAATAATGGACAATATGGAAAAAGTGCAGAAAGAATTTTTTGAAACATTAAGCGCCATTCAAAGTAATGCTGTGTTTCAAGCATTAGGGGAATATGATAAAAGAGATAGTTTAGAGGATTTGCTATTCAATGCTACGTATGAAGTTATTGTGTCAATATGTGAGCTTTTAGATGGTTATACAAGTGACAAGTTAAAACTTGATTTGATTCCCGTGAGCAATGAGGAAAATAGCCATGCTTGCATGGATATTTGACGAATGCCGCGAGGGTCACATACCCCGCTGCTCTGCAGCGTTGCAAGCTTGATGCCCCGTTGCTTGCAGCGGGGTTGTTGACTGACATAAATAGTAATAGGTCATTAAAAGCAGGAATACAAATGCATGATGTTTGTGCAAGTTATTTAAAATGGGAGAACTAAACGGTACCGTTTTCAAATCTTTCACTCCGCAAGTTTGTGTCTGCGCTGCATCCACAAATATGCGCAAAAAGCAGCGCAGAAATGAGGATATAAATGGATATATTAAATTTAGTAGAAAAACTAGACGAAATAGGGGTTCCAAAAAGGTATTACTCTATCAATGGAGATTTATCATCTGATACTTATATTTTAAATGAAGTTTATGGAAAATGGGAATTTTTTTACTTTGATGAAAAAGGAAATAGGAACAACTACAAAATTTTTACGAATGTAAACGATGCCTGTATGCATATGCTCAGCATATTAAAAGCTGAGATAGGATGTCAATGATTCTGAATAAGTGTCCGGCCCTGGTTATGGTTCGTCGATGCGTTTAAGCATGATGCAGCAAGAATCGGCTGGGAACGGTAACCGGCCGATTGTTCTGAAAAATCTATTTTACTGCTTGTGTTCGTTTCAAAAAATGCATATACTGTTTTTAAGGAATGTCGTACAGACTTTTATTAAGCCGTGAAACCGGCTGGTTTCATGGGGAAAAGTGAGGGAATGAAAATGCGGTTGAAACTGACCAAAGAAGAAAGGGACTGGGTGCTGTATGATGTGGGCAATTCCGCATTTACGCTGCTGGTCGCTACGATTATGCCGATTTATTTTAATTATCTGGCGGATTTGGGCGGTCTTTCTTCGGTGGATTATATTGCATATTGGGGATATGCGGCTTCGGTCGCCACGCTGATTGTGGCGGTAGCGGGGCCGGTGTTCGGGACATTGGCGGATACGAAAGGCTTCAAGAAGCCGATTTTTCTGGTGACGGTTATTTTAGGAGCTGCCGGATGCATCAGTCTGGGGCTGGCGAAGCAGTGGCTCATTTTTCTGATAATCTATGTGATTGGAAAAATCGGATTTTCAGGGAGTCTGATTTTCTACGATTCCATGCTGGCAGATGTGACGACGGAGGAGCGGATGGATGATGTATCCTCACAGGGGTATGCATGGGGATATATCGGGAGCTGTGTTCCCTTTGTGGCATGTCTTGGCGTGGTGCTGGGGGCGGATGTAATCGGCATCACCATGGAAACGGCAATGGCGCTGGCATTTACGATTGTGGCGGTATGGTGGGTGGTGATGTCCCTGCCGCTGGTAAAGGGGTATCATCAGAAACATTATGTGGAGCGCAGGAAACATGCGGTGCGGGAGAGTTTTGCCAGACTTGGCAGGACCTTCTGTAACGTGCGGAAGGAAAAGAAAATCTTTGTGTTTCTGCTGGCTTTTTTCTTTTACATTGACGGCGTTTACACGATTATTGACATGGCAACGGCATACGGTTCCGCTTTGGGACTGGACAGTACAGGACTGCTGCTGGCGTTTCTGATGACGCAGATTGTTGCGTTTCCGTTTGCCATATTGTTTGGGAAGCTGGCGCAGAAGTATGCGACGGATAAGCTTATTTTGGTTTGTATCGGGGCGTATTTCGGCATTGCGGTGTTTGCCATGTTTTTATCTACGCAGGTACATTTCTGGATACTGGCTTTTTTCGTGGGAATGTTCCAGGGCGGTATTCAGGCGCTGTCCCGTTCTTATTTTGCTAAAATCATTCCTGCGAACCAGTCGGGGGAATATTTCGGGCTGCTGGATATCTGCGGGAAAGGTGCATCTTTTATGGGGACGGCGGTGGTCAGCCTGATTTCCCAGCTGACGGGGAACGTGAATCTGGGAGTGGGAATGATTGCGGTTATGTTTCTGATAGGTATTTTGCTGTTTGGGGCGGCGGTGAAGATTAAGGGTGAATAGCCGCAAGGCATGTAAGCGCTGAGGTTTTTTAGTGATAATTCTGTGGATAAATAAAATATGATGCTAAAATGATGCAAGTTTGATGGCATTTTGACGCATTTACCGTATAAACTGGTGACAGCAGGGGATAGGGAAATGCGTCGAAGTGCTTTTTTCATATCTGCGGGGAGCAGGGTGTGTGCAAACAGGCTGATATGTGAAAAAAATGAGTTGCGGAAGCCGTATGTTTGTGCATGAAAAAAAGGAAAAATCAGGCAGTAAAACGGAGGTTGATTATGTGGAAAAGGAATCAGAGAGAAACGATATGCAGGCTTGCCGGTTTGGTACTGCTGGCTGTTATTGTGATATGCGGGAGTGCGGGAAGCATGGCGCAGGGCAGCAGGGGGAATGCGGCAGGAGAAGTCCGGGAGGCAGAGGGGAAACGGGATAAGGAAAAGGATGAAAAAAATGGAAAAAGCGTGAAAAGTGGAAAAAGCGGAAAAAGTGAAAAAAGTGAAAAAGAAGAAATGGAGGAGCCGGAATTTTTAAAGGAAGGGCAGTCTTATGCATATGTGGAACTAAAGCATGGCGTTTCCCCTGTTTTGCTCGTAACAGACGGGACTTATGGCTATAACGGGTTAGAAGCAAGTTTTAACAGTGTGGTATACGGGCAGGATGAGGAAGGGAACTGGCAGAAGATGCAGGTCATAGCGGGCAGCGGCACGGCATATCCTATCCGGTATGATAAAGGTGGGATTTATGTGACAGGCGGACATTTTGCGGCATATTATTCCATGGATTGGGAAAATATGGAATTGGTGCAGGAGGAGTATGCCGCTGAGACGTTTGACGAAAACGGGAATGTGGCTTATTTTTATGCCGCAGACGGGAAAACGGAGCGTTCCGTGGAGGACAACCGGTATCTGGTGGCGCTGTATGACCGTTATGAGAAAGCGGAACTGGTGAATTTCCGCAAGAGAGAGGGGATTGTATGAGCGGAAAAAGGGCGGTTACCAAAGAAAGGGAAGGAATACATATGGAGAAAAAGGTATTTGCAGGGCGGCGTCTTGCAGTCATGGGAATTATGATTATGCTGGCAGGTTGTTTAGGCTCCTCATGCGGCAGTAATCCGGCAGAGAATCCGGCCGGAGGGAATGCGGGACAGACTGGAGGGGAGAGTACAGGCAGCAGGATGCGCACGGAAGCTGACAGCAGGGAAATGGATGGGGAGAGGAACGGAGAGGCAGAACTGGCCGGAGGGAATACCGCCGGTTCAAAGGATGGGAAAATATCCGGGGAGGAAATGGACTGGAAAGATGAAAGAGTGAAAGAAGCCGTATATTCCGCTCTGGGATACAGGGATGGGGAGATGCCGGCGGAAACGGAAATGCGGGAGGAAATCGAAGCGTTGGAATGGCTTCAGATTGCGGATGCGCAGGAGGTGGAAACATTTAAAGATTTGGCATATCTGCCGGAACTGAAAGCATTGTCCCTTTCCTATGGCGGCAGTGAAAAAGTTACCATTGATTTGGACAAAGCCATGGCGCCGGAGCTGGAAGAACTGGAAATAAGGGGTTGTGATTTGGATGGAAATGAGCTTCTTGGGAGACTTTCGGAATTTCCGAAGCTGACGAACCTGTATCTGACCGGGTGCGGGCTTCGGGATATATCTTTTTTGGAAGGGCTTCCGCAGCTTACCCGCCTGTCTTTTTACGGAAATGAGATAACGGACCTTTCGCCAATGGAATCCTGTAAGGAGCTGGTGGAAATTTCCCTGGCATATAATAAAATCATGGACATCCGTGCCATAAATAAGCTGGAGAAATTAGAAGAGCTGGGAATCCACGGAAATGAAATCAGCAGCATCGAACCGCTGCGGGGACTGCGGAATCTGAAGGAAATCAATGTTACTTCCAACCGGATTTCGGATTTATCTCCGTTGGAGGACAGTATCCGGCTGGAAGCGCTGGGGGCGGGAGACAATCAGATTGCGGATATTTCCCCGCTGAAAAAGCTGACCCGTCTGTATAATCTGGCGTTGGATTATAATGAGATAGAGGATATCAGCGCCCTGGAGCATATGGAGGAGATGAGCTGGCTGGGGTTAAGCAATAACCGGATTCAGGATTTTACGCCGATTATGGGGATGGAAAAACTGTTTTTCTTAAGTGTTTTTGATAATCCCGGCCGTGATGTAGGAGAACTGGCTTTTTGTGTGCCGGAATTATATCTTGGGACGGCGGAAACCGAAAACTGTACATTTGAAAAGAAAAAGGAATTGGAAAAGGCGCAGGAATTGCTGGACGGAGAGTATCCGGGAGACGGAATCGTGGCGGAGGATGCAGCCTTTGGGGATTTGGACGGGGACGGAATAGAGGATATAGCAATAACCGGAGTGTCGGAAGCGGATGAAGAAGAAAAGGAAACCATGGACTTCGGGGATACTTACCGGAATGTATATGTATTCCTCCGGACGGGGCAGGATACTTTTTCCCGGGTTCCTCCTGTGGAAACCCTGTCTTCATGGATGGGCGGCATTTACGGCGACCCTTATCAGGGAATCAGTATTTCCTGCGGGAAACTGGTGGTGGAGACGTACGGGGGAAGCAACTGGCGCTGGGGATTCCGGAATGTGTATGCGTACGAAGGCGGTCTGATGAAAGAGAAGATGGAGGCAGAGCTGGAGCATTTCGTTTACACGGATGGCTATGACTGGAGTGTGAGGGACTGCGAAACCGGAGAGTGGAAAGATTATGTGATTACCGGAGGCGTGGAAGAACGCATGAAAAAGCTGCTGGTGGCTGAGTCGGCAGACCCTGAGAAGGTGAAATCTTTCATGGGGGAATGCGGAGAAGTCCTTGAAGAGATAGAGAAGGAAAAAGGAATTACGCTGCCGTCCGTAGAGTTCTATGACTGTTTACCGGATATTGAGACAAGGGGAGAACCTTACGGATATATCGCGCTTGAGACCCTGTGCAATACCAGGGAAAAGACCGCTCCGTTAATGGAGAAAGCGGCAGAGGAATTTTTGGAAGATGCCGCGGCATTGCCCGTTGCGGCGTATACGTCGGAGGAAATCAAAGGAAGCTATGATGCTCTGACAGGAGTATCCGTGCCGGAGGTGTTTTACATTGGATGGGCTGACGGGGAGGCGGTGCGGCTGTCTTACAAAAGCCTGCTGAGAGATAGAGAAGGAGAGTTCATCCACGAAATTGCATGGGAGGAACCGGATGAAGAACGGGAAAGGTGGGTAGAGACAGCGGTTGTGTATTTTGAGGAGGGGACGGGAGTGTTCAGGAAGGATGTTTTCCGGGAAATATCGGATTGAGAAACGGAAAAGCTAAAGGTATGGCTGTATTGCTTAAAAGGCATAAAAATATTATAATACAATCTGTGAAGCATGGATAAAGCTGAAAGGAGTTTGCATATGGAAATCAGGGTTCTTCGCTATTTTCTTACAGTAGTCAGGGAAGAAAGTATTACAAAGGCCGCAGAAGTTTTACATATTACACAGCCGACGCTTTCACGCCAGCTTGCACAGATGGAGGAAGAGATTGGTGTCAGGTTGTTTGACAGGGGGACACGGAAGATTCGGCTGACGAATGAAGGTCTCCTGCTCCGCCGCCGGGCAGAGGAAATTTTACAGTTGGTTGATAAAACAGAAAAAGAATTGGTAGAGCAGGAGGAACAGGTAGAGGGAAAGATTTCTATTGGGTGCGGGGAAGTTGCTTCTGTGCAGATGCTTCCGGATTTGATTCGGAATTTCCACCAGAAATATCCTCTTGTTACTTTTGATCTATTTACAGCGACTGCCGATTTGGTAAAAGAGCAGATGGATAAGGGACTGCTTGATTTAGGATTGCTCCTGGAGCCGACCCCGATGGGGAGATATGAGTTTATCCGCCTGGGCATGAAAGAAAGATGGGTAGTTTTGATACCGCCGGATGATCCGCTTGCAGGGAAAAAGTATGTCACGGCAGATGAACTGGCAGAACTGCCGTTGATTCTTCCGCGGAGGATGCAGGTGCAGAGTGAACTGGCAAGCTGGTTTGGGGACTATTATAAAAATCTGAATATCATGTTTACCAGTAATCTGAGTACCAACGGTGCGGTCATGGTAAGCAGGAGGCTGGCATATTCTTTGGTCATTGAGGGTGCGGTTCCTTTTTGGGATTCGTCAAAGATTGTCTGCCGGCCGTTGTATCCGGAGCTTATGGCAACGTGTGTTTTGGCATGGAAACGGGAACAGCCATTTAGTCTGGCGGCGACAAAATTTATAGAATACGCAAAATGTTTTTTAACCAATGTTTAGAAACCATGCTTTCCAAGCATTGGTCAGTCATAAAAACTAAGTATTGGATATAAGTTGGGCATATAATTATAATGTAAGTGCAGGGATGAGGCAGGAAGCTTCGGAATTGCACTTACATTTTTGTTCATGACAATAAAAAATTTGCGAAGCGGATTTTCTATTGTATCAGGAGGGATGCTTTTTCATGGAACCAGATATCTATGCTCTTTCCAAAGCCGGATTCAGTAAAGAGCGGATTGAGGAAATAACAAGGTGCGATGATAAGGAGATACAGATACGGATGCTGCGGAAATGCCGGTATCAATTACTGGATGAAATACATGGAAAGCAGCAGTCCCTTGATGAGATTGATTATATCATCTGCAAAATGAAACAACAAAAATAAAAAGGTTGAGGAGGATGAGGAAATGGAAAAAATTGTACAGACAGCAGGAAAGCTGCAGCTTGGTGACTTTGCGCCGGAATTTGCGCATTATAATGATGATGTGCTGTTTGGGGAAAACTGGAACAATCAGGATATTGACCTGAAAACACGCTGCATTGTGACGATGGTGGCGCTGATGTCTTCCGGTATTACGGATTCTTCGCTGATTTACCATTTGGAAAATGCAAAGGCACATGGCGTAACAAAAGCAGAAGCTGCAGCAATCATCACCCATGCCGCTTTTTATGCAGGATGGCCGAAAGGCTGGGCGGTGTTCCGTCTGGCGAAGGATGTGTGGAAAGATGAGACTGCGGGCGAGGATGCAAAAGCCGCTCACGGGGCAGAGATGGTATTCCCTATCGGTAAGCCGAATGACGGATTTGCACAGTATTTTATCGGCCAAAGTTATCTGGCTCCGCTTTCAACATCACAGGTCGGAATTTTCAATGTGACTTTCGAACCGGGATGCCGCAATAACTGGCATATTCATCAAGCGGATAAAGGCGGCGGGCAGATTCTGGTCTGTGTCGCAGGGCGTGGGTATTATCAGGAAGAAGGAAAAGAGGCGCAGGAACTCCGCCCCGGAGATGTTGTCAATATTCCGGTCGGTGTAAAGCACTGGCACGGCGCGGCAAAAGATAGCTGGTTTTCGCATCTGGCGGTTGAAGTTCCCGGTGAGAACGGTTCCAATGAGTGGCTGGAAGCGGTAGACGATGGAACATATAACAGTCTGAAGTAATGTACGGCTTGCTGTATTGCTGCCGTATCACCGGTGTATTATGCCTTCCGTCATTGCAGAGGACAGGCGTGTGCATGGGCCGGTTGAATCGGGAAGGAAAAATTGGAAAAGTTTTTCTGAAAAACATCCTGTCAAAACAGCTTCCAAATCTCCTTATAGGGAAGGGTATAAAATCCTGCCTTTCAGAAAAAGATGTAAATCCCGTGCAGTCAAATGTGGCCGCATGGGATTTCTCGCAGATGGACAGTCTGGAATACTTAAAGAACCATTACCAAAGTTCCAGCGCCAATCATAATACATCCGATTAAAGATTTGACTGTGAATTTCTCGTGCAAGAACACAAAAGCCAAAATCAATGTAATTACCACACTGAGCTTGTCTATTGGCACGACTTTAGATGCATCTCCCATTTGTAAAGCCTTATAATAGCAAAGCCATGATGCGCCTGTCGCAAGGCCTGACAGGATCAAAAACAGCCAGCTTTTATGGCTTATGTCTGAAAGTCCCTTCTGCGTATGTGTAAGGAATACCATTCCCCATGCCATAGCAACCACCACCACGGTTTTGATTGCTGTTGCGAGGTTAGAATTAACGCCATCTATGCCGATTTTCGCAAGTATAGAAGTAAGCGCCGCAAAAATAGCTGATAACAAGGCAAATATAATCCACATTTATTATTTTCTCCATTTCGAATTCTGATTTATTCCCGCGGGCAACGAGCCAAGTGTCTGCAACATTTGGCGACTGCCGCGAGGGTCACAGACTGACTTGATCTGTTAGCGGTACGCTACATAACGGTAATGCGGCATATCGATACCTCTATAATGTTTTGTCCATGTGTCCTTCATTATCATACCGTTTCTCATGGCTACATTTTGGGAGGCCGTATTTGTATCTCTGATGATAGAACAGACTTCATCCGCTTTCAATATCCCAAACGCATATTTTTTACACGCCTTTGCGGCTTCGGTGGCATACCCGTTATGCCAGTATGTTCGTTCAAGAAGATAGCCTATCTCAAGTACTTCCGAATCTTTCCATGGCTGCATTGTAAGCCCGCACTGGCCTATCATTTCATCAGTTTCTTTTAGAATGACCGCCCATAGACCAAAGTTCCATTTTTGATAACGGGATATTTGTCTGTCCAACCATTCCTGAACTTCATCGTCACTAAATGCACCCTCGTATGCATACATTGTGTCTTCATCCTGTAAGATTTTACACAAAGAATCAAAATCAGACTGCTTCATCTCACGTAAAAATAACCTTTCCGTTTCGAGTATCATATTTACCTCCGAAAATCTTGATTCCCGCGAGCAATGAGGAAAATAGCCATGCTTAAGAGATATAAATATCTCTGGATATTTGACGAATGCCGCGAGGGTCACATACCAACACATCGAAGATGTGTTTGCACTCTGCAGCGTTGCAAGCTTGATGCTCCGTTGCTTGCGGCGGGGTTGTTGACTTGCTGAATCCATAATACCACAAGACAATGAATGTTTCTACATCCCGATTTTGCTTTTGTACATTACTGTTGGGCAGAAACTAAACCGAATAAAGGGACTGTCAAAAATGTATGCCCTCTATGCGACAGTCCAAGCCACCTGTAAAGAAAGCCAGCCGCTAAAAAGATTTGTGAAAATTTGGCAAAGAGAAGTCAAAGACTGCTACAGAGTTAGCTTGTGCAGGGATAATCAGCTATAACAGGAAGAATCCTGAAAGGGAACTTCAGAACGAGAACCGGCAGCATAATAAACAACAGCGTAAAACTAAGAAGAGGGAGGAAGAAAGTTAATGAAAATGCGATAGAAATATGAGTGTGATTATGGTATTCTGTCAGAGGTACAATCGGAAATTATAGAGAGGTGACGTTAGATGGATGAAGAACGCAGAAAACTGTTAAAATTAGTATCTGAACTTTTATATGTGTATTCTGCCCAATGTAAATACTGTAATAGCACCTTTGATTATACGGTTGAAACTGCTGATACTGATATGTTAAGCTGCTACTGCGGTAGTGTCTATTCGACAGTTGATAAGCAGTTAGTAATTGCTCCATTAACGACAGAAGAATTTTATTGTGGACAATTAGGGCGTTTTGACAAAAGAATAAATGCTATTTACCCAGGCCATGAATACAAATTTTATAATATTGGAGCTAAAATTTGCCCGTTTTGCGGCAAACAAATCACTCAAAATTCAGGCAAGAGGTGTTCCATAAAACAGTATTGTGCGCTCCATCCCAATACTCTCATCTTATATGAGGATAAATCAATTCGGATATTAAAAGAAGAAATAGAGGCAAGTTATGATTAAATAATTTCCGGTTTGCAGAGAGATAGGAAAATCGGGATTTAGTGGAGGAGCGTATACGGAAATGCGGGTTTGCTTTCTGTGGAAAAAAAGTGTTGATTGGTGGGAAGCTTAACAATTAAAAAAATATCCCGACAAAGAATTAACATATTTTGGACATAAAATTAACACATTTTGAAAGTAAACTGCCAATAGGGATTTGGAAAAGAAAGGAATCAGAGGGAATCAGAAGGAATCAGAAGCAGTTAAAAGGAACAGAAAGGAATGAACCATGCGGCACGAATACAAGCACAGGATAAGTTATGAGGACTATCTGGTAATCAGGAGCAGGCTGAAAATACTGGCAAGGCAGGATTCCCATGCAGGCAGTGACGGAAAATATGTGATACATAGTCTTTATTTTGACAATCTTTCCGATAAGGCGCTCAGGGAAAAATTAGACGGTGTAAACCGGAGGGAAAAGTTCAGAATCCGTTATTACAATGATGATACGGACTATATTTGTCTGGAAAAGAAAAGCAAGGTTTACGGTCTGTGCGGGAAGGAGTCAGTTCCCATTACAAAAGAGGAAGCCATAAAAATTTGCAACGGTGACAGTGCCTTTTTACTGGCATCGGATAAACCTCTTTTGCAGGAGCTTTACGCAAAAATGAAGTACCAGCTCTTAAGGCCGAGGGTGATTGTGGATTATGAGAGGGAGCCTTATGTTTACGGGGCCGGGAATGTGCGGGTCACTTTTGACAGTAAGATTAGGACGGGATTATACCACAATAAGCTGTTTGAAGGGGAGTATACAGGAGTACCTACGGAAGACTGTATCATCATGGAAGTGAAATACGATGCTTTTTTACCCGAAATTATGGAAAAGGCGGTGAGGGTGCCGTGCAGGCAGGCATCGGCATTCAGCAAATATGCGGCCTGCAGGATGTATGGATAGGTGTTGCAGTTTGGCGCATGAGAATGGGCAGATTTCGCAGCTTTCCGGCGGATATGCCGGGAGAAAAAGGAAAATAAAGGAGAACAGACATGTCATTTAACGATATATTTAAATCATCATTTTTGGAAAAAGCATCCGCTTTTGCGGTTATGGATTTTGTAATAGCGATGGCGCTTGCTTTTGCGCTTGGATTGTTTATATTCTGGGTATATAAAAAGACGTTTAACGGAGTGATGTATTCCGCAGGTTTCGGGGTATCCCTGATGGCAATGACGATGATTACCACTCTTGTGATTTTGGCGGTTACTTCCAATGTAGTACTTTCGCTTGGCATGGTGGGCGCCCTTTCCATAGTCCGTTTCCGGACTGCCATTAAAGAGCCGATGGATATTGCTTTTTTATTCTGGGCGATTGCGGCGGGCATTGTGCTGGGTGCGGGTTTGATTCCCCTTGCGGTGTTTGGTTCTCTGTTTATCGGTGTGGTTTTATGGGTATTCATAAACCGGAAAACAAGTGACCATCCTTATATCATGATTGTAAACTGCAGCAATAAGGAAGTGGAAAAACAGGTGCTGAATCAGATAAAGGGAGCGGTAAAGAAACAGGTTTTGAAGTCAAAGACTGTTTCCAAAGCAGGCATTGAGCTGACATTGGAGGTGCGGCTGAAAGGGGATGATTCGGATTTCGTCAATGCGGTATCGGATACGGAAGGTGTGGAAAATGCGGTTCTTGTCAGCTATAACGGAGATTATATGTCATGAGTACCAGTAAATTTTTTGATGCGATAGTGGCAGTGGTGCTTGTTTTGGCGCTGGGACTTACTTCTGCGCTGCTTTATTTCGGAAATCAGGAATCCGTGATGCAGACCATGGCGTCTGCTTTGGATTTTCCTTATGGGGAACTGTTCGACCAGTTTCAGGTGATGGAAATTGAAATAGAGCTTTCGGATGAGGATTGGGCAGATATGCTTTCCAACCCGCTGGCGGAGGAGTATAAGCAGTGCAATGTGACGGTGAACGGAACGCTTTATGCAGATGCGGCAATCCGTACGAAGGGCAATACCAGTCTGACGCAGGTGGCATCCAGTGATTCCGACCGGTACAGCTTTAAAATTGAATTTGACCATTATGATAAAAATAAATCTATGGACGGGCTGGATAAGCTGGTTTTGAACAATCTGTTTTGCGATGCCGCTTATGTAAAAGAATATATTGCCTATGACATTTTCCATTATATGGGAGTCGAGACGCCTTATTATGCCTTTGCCAACATTACGGTGAACGGGGAAGGCGTCGGATGTTATCTTGCACTGGAAGCCATGGAGGATTCTTTTGTAAAGCGTGTTTACGGAGGAGAAGGGCAGCTTTACAAGCCGGAGAGCAGTATGGCAGGCGGCGGTGGTCCCGGGGGATTCGGACGGGAAGACGGGATGGAACCGCCGGAGATGGGAGCCCTGCCGGACGGGATGGAGCCGCCGGAAATGGGAGCCCTGCCGGACGGGATGGAGCCGCCGGAGATGGGAGCCCTGCCGGACGGGATGGAACCGCCGGAGGATGGAGATGCATCGAAAGGGATGGAACTGCCGGAGCATGGAGACGCAATGGATAGAATGGAGGCATCGGGACGCGGAGAAGCATGGCAGGAGGCAGAATCATCCGGATTTGTGGAAGTGCCGGATAGGATGGAACCGCCGGAGGAAGGAGCTCTGCCGGACAAAGCAGAACCGTCTGCGGATAACGGCAGAGGGGGAAGGATGGAACCACCGGGAGGCGGAAGGAACGGATTCGGCGGGGAATCGGGTTCCGGTTCGGATTTAGTCTATACGGATGACAATCCGGACAGTTACAGCGATATTTTTGAGAACGCTTCCTTTGACATAACAGCGGAAGATGAACAGCGTGTGATAAAGGCGCTGCAGAAAATAAATGCCGGGGAAGAACTGGAGCAGTATATGGATGTGGATGCATGTCTGCGTTATTTTGCGGCACAGACTTTCATCGTGAATATGGACAGCTATTACAGTAATCTGAAGCATAATTATTATCTGTACGAGAGAAACGGGCAGTTGACGATTCTTCCATGGGACCTGAATCTGGCGTTCGGAGGTTTTCAGAGCAGGGATGCCACGGATGCGGTAAACAGTGCGGTGGATACGCCCATGGACGGACTGGAAGAGGAACGGCCCTTATTTTCCAAACTGATGGAAGTGGAAGAATACAGGGAACAGTATCATGCCTATCTGGGGGAAATTGCGGACGGGTATGTGGGCAGCGGGCAGTTTTCGGAAGTGTTGTCTAAAGTAGAAGCTGTGATTGCATCATATGTGGAAACGGATGCCACGGCATTTTACAGCTATCAGGAATTTGCAGAAGCAATAGACACATTGGAGATGTTCGTCCTGCTGCGGGCGGAAAGTGTAGGAAAACAGCTTAACGGGGAGATTCCTTCTGTTTCGGAGGAGAGGAACCAGGACACGGTTTTGGTGGATGCGTCCGGCATCAGCCTGAGTACCATGGGTATGCAGGGAGGAGATGGCGCCGGAGGTAAAGGAAGCAGGGACGGGAATATGTTCGGCAGAAAATTTAATCCTTCGCCACCGCATTAAAAGAATTTTTATGCAAAAGCGGCTCCCATCCGTATGCAGGCGTTCAGGCTGCAGATGGGAGCTGTTTTTTCGGTGTATTAGAGCGTGGGGAAAGTAGCTGCTTCGCAGCACGTACCCCGTGCGGCGGGCAGCCGGCCGGGTGTCTGCAACATTTGGCGGCTGCCGCGAAGAGTCAGATATCAGCACATCGAAAATGTTTCTGCGCCTTGCAGCGCTGCAAGTTTGATACTCCGCTGCTTGCAGCGGGATATTTTATTTGATTTGCAATACAAAAGCTTCATAAGGGCGGAGCATCATCTCCTGCCGGTCGTAAGTGTTTTCCATATTGGAAATCAGGCAGGGCATTCCGATAAATTCATCAGGGATGAGGAAAGGGACTTCCTGGTCGGAAAAGCTGCAGACTATGAGCAGTTTTTTCGATTCCGTTTTTACCGATTCCGTTTTTTCTGATTCCATTTTTACTGATTTTGGACTGCCCGCCGGCTGCTCTTCCAATGTTCTGGTATAGACGAACAGTTCTTCGCTGTTTTCCAAAAGAGGCTCGTATTTTCCGTATACCATGACCGGATTCTGCTTTCTGAGAGCGATTAACTTTTTATAGTAATGGAACACGGAATCGGGATTTTTCGTCTCTGCTTCGGCATTGATTTCCCTGTAATTCGGATTGACGGAAATCCACGGGGTTCCTGTGGTGAATCCGGCGTGTTCCGTAGAATCCCACTGCATAGGAGTACGGGCATTGTCGCGGCTTTTGGCAATGATGCAGGGCCAGAATACTTCATGAGAGACGGAACCGTCTGCACACCATTCCCTGTAAGCGTTGATGCTTTCGATATCACGGAAATCGTCCGGGCTTTGGAACGGATAATTGGTCATGCCCAGTTCTTCGCCCTGATAGATATACGGAGTACCCTGCAGCATATGAAGGCAGGTTGCCAGCATCTTTGCGGAGGATTCCCGATATTCGGGACGGTCGTCACCGAAGCGGGAGACGGCGCGCGGCTGGTCATGATTATCCCAGAAAAGACTGTTCCATGCCGTGCCGTACAATTCAGTCTGCCAGCGGGACATAATCTTCTTTAATGTGGTAAGCGGCATTTTTTCGTCTGTCCATTTTCCATATTTTCCGCCTGTATCTACATGTTCAAACTGAAATACCATGTTCAGTTCGTGTGTGTTTTCCCCGGCATATTGTTTTGCGAGTTCTGTAGTTACGCCCGGAGTTTCGCCCACCGTCATGATATCGTATTTGGACAGTACTCTTTCATTCATTTCCTGAAGATATTTATGGACATTGGGCCCGTTTACGCTGTAGGGGCCGTAATCGCCGTACAAACCGTTTACTTTGCCGTCCGGCATTTCTTTTGTTTTTGAAATCATGCTGATGACGTCCATGCGGAATCCGTCAATCCCTTTGTCACACCACCATTTCATCATGGCAAAGACTTCTTCGCGGACTTTCGGATTGTCCCAGTTCAGGTCCGGCTGCTTTTTGGAAAAAAGGTGCAGGTAGTACATACTGGTCTCCTTGTCATACTGCCATGCGGAACCGCCGAAACAGGAACCCCAGTTATTGGGAGGTGTCTGTGCATCCGTTCCCTCACGCCAGATGTAATAGTCGCGGTATTCATTATCCTTTGATTTTCTGCTCTCCATAAACCATTTATGCTCATCGGAGGTATGGTTGACTACGAGGTCCATGACGATACGGATATCCCTTTTATGCGCCTCTGACAGCAATTGGTCGAAATCGTCCATCGTGCCGAAGTCGTCCATGATTGCCTGATAGTCGCTGATATCATATCCATTGTCGTCGTTGGGGGACTGGTAGACAGGGGATAACCAGATGACATCAATGCCCAGGTATTTCAGATAATCCAGCCTGCCTGTGATTCCCTTTAAATCTCCGATACCGTCTCCGTTGCTGTCCATAAAGCTGCGGGGATAAATCTGATAAATAACGGCTTCTTTCCACCATGTTCTGTTCATAACGTTTTGTCCTTTCTTATTTTATTCCCGCGAGCAACGAGCCAAGTGTCTGCAACATTTGGCGACTGCCGCGAGGGTCAAATACCCCGCCCCTTGGGGCGTTTCAAATTTGATGCCCCGCTGCTTGCGGCGGGGTCTTTGACTTTTTGTTTTATTGTCCTTTTTTGCGGATGGGCAGTACGGCAGACAGAATGCGGGCGTCTGATGTACTGCCGCAGTTGTTTATAGTGTGTCCGGCTTACATTTCCAGTATCAGTACCTGATATCCGTGCAGCGTGATTTCGCTGTTTTTTTCGGCAGTATCAGGGTAATTGTTGAGCAGGATTTTTTGGTACGGCGCCGGGAGCGTAACCGTCTGCTCTTCTTTCTGGTAATTTCCGATTACAAGCAGAGTACTGTCGCCTTTTCTGTAGTATGCCATCAGGTTGTGCTGTTCTCTCCAGACGGGTTCTAAAGAACCGTAGACTACGGTATCTTTATATTCCGGGTTTTTGCGCAGGGCAATCAGTTTTTTATAAAAGTTCCGTACAGAACCGGAATCTTCCTGCTGCGCGGCGGCGTTGATTTCCGTGTAATTGGGATTGACGTCAAGCCATGGTGTTCCTGTGGTAAACCCGGCATGTGGGGCATCGGACCACTGCATAGGCGTACGGGCATTGTCGCGGCTGTATCTGGCGGCAACCTTTAACGCTTCTTCCGGTGACAGTCCGGCATCGAGCGCAACCCGATACTCATCCAGCGTCGAAATATCATCTACCTGTTCGATGGATGTGAACGGAACATTTTCCATACCAAGCTCCTGTCCCTGATAGATGAATGGAAGCCCCCGCAGCATAAAGTTCAGCGCCGCCAGCATTTTCTTACTTTCGATGCAGCAGTCGCCCTCCGGGATGTAGCGGCTGACGCCGCGCGGTTCGTCATGGTTTTCAATGATATTGGACAGAAAACCGATATTGCCGGCTTTTTCCTGGGCGTCAAAGCAGCAGTTTTTATAATCGTCCGGCGTAATTGGTTTGGCATCGTACCATCCTTTTTCACTTTGGCCGAAGATTGTTTCATTGAAGTCGAACATGCTGGAAAAGTAGCCGTCATCACCGATGAAATCAGGGATTTCCTCCGGTTTTTCATTGAATACCTCTCCCACGGAAAAAGCGTCGTATTTCTTAAAGGTGCGGTCGCGCATTTCACCTAAAAATTCACCGATGCCTTTTGCTTCCTTCAGCATTTTATGGATGCTGCACAGGCCGTCTTCCCTGTCCGGTTCATAGTCGCGCAGCGGAAGGGCTTTTTTGATATTGATGATGGCGTCGATACGGAAACCGCCCAGACCTTTCTCAAGCCACCAGTTGATATTTTTGTATACTTCTTCGCGCAGTTCGGGATTTTCCCAGTTCAAATCCGGCTGTTTTTTGTGGAATACGTGAAGATACTGTTTATTTGTGCCGGGCAGGTCTTCCCATACGGGGCCGCCGAAGTAGGAACGCCAGTTGGTCGGCAGTTTCTCTTCATCCTTGTCTCTTAAATAGAAAAAGTTTCCGTATTTGCCTTCCGGCTCCTCGCAGGCTTTCCGGAACCACTCGTGCTCGTCGGAGCAGTGATTTACCACGAGGTCCATCAGTATGTACATATTGCGTTTTTTTGCTTCTGCGATAAGCTGCTCCATGTCTTCCATTGTGCCGAAACGGGGGTCGATATTGTAATAATCTGAGATATCATATCCCTGATCTGCCAATGGGGAAGGATAGCAGGGTGAGAGCCAGATAATATCGACGCCTAAATCCTGCAGATAGTCGAGTTTGCTGATAATACCGGGAATGTCTCCGATGCCGTCCCCGTTGGAATCATAGAAACTTTTCGGATAAATCTGGTATGCTACTTTATCATGCCACCATTTTTTCTTCATATGAATCACCATGCCCTTTCTATTTTATCATTTTATCATTCTGTCATTCGGAACCTGCGGGGCCGGGCCGCGGGCACAAGTCAACAACCCCGCAGAGCGAAAACACATCTTCGATGTGTTGGTATGTGACCCTCGCGGCATTCGTCAAATAGCCAGAGATATTTACACTTTATTATAATGACGGATATGGATTATGTCCTACGTTTATCTGATTAAAAAATACGAAATTATGACTTTTCCTTACGGTACTGTAAAGGCGTGGTATTGGTATGCTTCCGGAATTCCCGGAGAAAATTTCCCAGGTTATTGTATCCGCATTCCAGACAGACTTCCATAACGGGAAGGTCTGTTTCTTCCAAAAGGCGGAGGGATTGTTTGATGCGGTATTCGCTGACGTACTCCATCGGGGAATGTCCGATTGCTTTCCTGAAAAAGCGGCAGAAGTACTGCTCATTCAGATTAATTAATGCTGCCAGGTCGGAAATATAAATCTTTTCCTTATAATTTTCCCGGATATAAGTCAGTACGGTTTTGATGTCCTCCACGCGTTTGTCGTAATTCTTTTCCGTAGGCGTAAACAGCTTGTGGCCGGAAAGTGCGGCAAGGATGCGCAGCAGAGAGGATTTGATGAGGAGCTGGTTCGTCAGGTCATCGGTCACGGCGCCGTCATCCTGAAGGGATTCCTCCGGAAAGACCTGTCCGAAGGAATGCATGATATCGGTAAAAGCGTCCCGGATGGCCGGAAATGCAGGATGCTCCGGAAAGATACAGCGGGGGAAGATAATCTGCCCTTTCTTTATCGGCTGGATTAACTGCATCTGTGCAGTGTCACAGGAGTCAAAACTTAAAATACCAGGGGAGAAAACAACCGCATCTTCGTAACAGCCGGCAGTTTCCATTATAATACTATGCAGTTCTCCGGGGTTGATGAAATACAGGCATTCAGAATGAACCGGAAACTGCTCCATATTGATTTCCAGCCGGAAATCCCCGCCGGAGAAGTACAGGATTTCCACTTCGTCGTGCCAGTGATATTTGACGAGCGTGCCTTTTCCGGCAGAGCGGGTGCGGTAGATGGCGCAGGGAAAAGACTTTGTGCCGTGGGGACGGATTTCTTTTAATGTGTTTGGCTGCGGCTGCTGCATGGCGGTTCTCCTTTACTTTTGCTGATACTGTGATTTTATTGTAACAGATTTGTGTATAAAAACAAGAGAAGAAATAGTAACTTATGCGCAAAAGCTATTGAGTTTGCAGATAATTTATGGTATGATTTTTGTAAAATAAAAAGCAGCCAAAATTGTTCTGCAGATGAAGATGCTGGAAGGGACGGGGGCGGAACTGGAATAAAAACAGCTGCCGCGCCGTACAGTACCCAGAGTGAATTATGCCTGCGAAGCAGACAGAATTCACTCTGCGGATAAAGGTACTGGAAGGGACGGCGGCGGAACTGGAATAGGAGGAAAATCGTATGGTGCAAAAGTATAAATTCGGAAAACCTTTTCCAACAGAGGCAGTGGTGGAGGAGGTTGCGCTTCAGGAAGGGGAACTGCCTTATCTGAGGGTAGAGCAGGGAGAGAAACTGTGCTTTTCCTATCATTTGGAGCAGGAAGATGAGGTATATGGATTAGGAGAGAATGTGAGAGGCATCAATAAACGGGGCTGGCTGTATCAGAGCTGCTGTATGGATGAACCGAACCATTTGGAAGACAGGCATTCTCTTTATGCGTCGCATAATTTTCTGGTTGTAAAAGGGACGAAGCTCTTTGGCGTATTTCTGGATGCACCCGGAATCGTGACTTTTGATATCGGCTATACCCATTTGGATGAAATGCGGATTGTATTTGAGGAGCCGGATGTCATGGTTTATGTTTTGGAAGGGGACAGCATTCTTGAACTTGTAAAGGAATTCCGGACCCTGATTGGCAGGAGTTATATTCCGCCGAAGTGGGCTTTTGGCTATCAACAGAGCCGCTGGGGGTATAAGACGGAGGAAGACATTTATCATGTGGCTAAAATGCACAGGGACAATCATTTCCCGCTGGACAGTATTTATCTTGACATTGATTATATGGAACGGTATAAGGATTTTACGATTGACAGGGAGAGAATGCCTCACTTTGAGGAGATGGTGAAGAAACTGAAGGAAGACCATATACGTCTGGTGCCTATCATTGATGCAGGAGTGAAGGTAGAGCAGGGCTATCACGTTTATGAGGAAGGGATAGAAAAAGGGTATTTCTGTAAGGAACAGGACGGGAAAGAATTTGTGGCGGGCGTCTGGCCGGGGAAGGTGCATTTTCCGGATGTGCTGAATAAAGATGCGAGGGAATGGTTCGGGAACCAGTATCAGTTCCTGCTGGAAAAAGGCGTGGAGGGATTCTGGAATGATATGAATGAACCTTCTATCTTTTTTGCACAGGACCGTCTGGACCGTACGATAGACGAAATTGCGGCGTTCAAAGGAAAGAATCTGGGATTGGATACATTTGAGCGGTTTATGGGGCTGGTGGGCGGTCTTGCAAATAATACGGAAGACTTTAAGAAGTTTTACCATCAGACAGAAAACGGAACAATAAGTCATGATAAAGTACATAACCTTTTTGGATATAATATGACAAGGGCGGCGGGAGAAGCCTTTGAACGTCTGTGTCCGGATAAAAGAATCCTTATGTTTTCCAGGTCCTCTTATGTGGGAATGCATCGCTATGGGGGAATCTGGATGGGAGATAACAAGTCATGGTGGCAGCATATGCTTCTGAATTTCAAGATGCAGCCTTCTTTAAATATGGTGGGAATTTTATATACCGGAGGCGATATCGGCGGATTTGGGGCGGATGCCACGGAGGATTTGGTAATCCGCTGGACCCAGATGGCGCTTTTCGCTCCCCTCATGCGTAATCACAGCGCGCAGGGAACCAGGGAGCAGGAAGTTTACCGATTTGATAAACAGGGTATTTTGAGAGATACTTTAAATATCCGTTATGGATTACTGCCGTATTTATACAGTGAATTTATGAAAGCAGCCCTTAGAAACGAAATGTACTTTAAGCCATTATCTTTTGTATATACGGATGATGGTTTTGCTTCTCAGGTGGAGGACCAGCTTCTGGCGGGAGACAGTGTTATGATAACACCGGTATTTGTGCAGAATGCCAGGGGGAGATACGTGTATCTTCCGGAGGAAATGGCTATGATCAGATTCCGGAGCCTGCAGGATTATGATACGAAAAGATATCCTTCGGGGCATCATTACATAGAGGCGGATTTAGGAGAGACGCTTCTTTTTGTCAGAAAAAATAAAATGCTGATTCTCTCGGAAGGAGGAGAATATACAGATGCGGTAAAAACGGATTATTTAAAAGTCCTCGCTTTCGTGGAAGACAAGGCTGAGTATGAGTGGTATGAGGATGACGGAATGGGGAAGGATTATGAAAATCCCCAAAATATAAGGAAGATTACAGTATCTGCTGACGGCGCCTGCGCATGTGAGGGAAGGCCGGTCCGGCTGGAGGTCGAAATGCTGTAGGAAATACTTTAAAAAATGCTTAAAAAAGCTGTAAAGAAGAGGGAATGCAATGATTACAATCAAGGAAATCGCGGGAATCGCGGGAGTCAGCACTACGACCGTGTCAAATGTGATACATGGCAAAACAAAAGAGGTATCTCCTGCGACGGTAGAAAGGATTCAGAGGGTATTGGAAAAATACCATTATACGCCCAATATCAGCGCAAGGAATCTGGCGAGCAACAAATCGGGAATCATCGGTGTAATCATGAAGCGTTACCGGGATATGGAAAATAATCGTTTTGTGGATCCGTTTGTCAGCGAACTGCTGGGCGGAATAGAAAGCAGCGCGAAGGAAAAAGGCTACTATGTCATGGTGTATACTGCCTGTGATATTCAGGAATTAAAAAAACTGATTATGTCCTGGAATATGGACGGGATGGTCATGGTCGGGTTTGTCAGGGATGAAATTTATTCCATCCAGGAGGTATGCAGGCGTCCGATGGCAATCATAGATGTATATAATACCCTTCGTATGGAAAACTGCATCAATATCGGGTTGGAAGACGGAGAAGGCATGTACCGTGTCGTGCAGTATATTATTTCGTGCGGCCATAAGAAAATCGGTTTCCTGTCAGACAATGATACCAATCTGGACCATGAGAGATATCTGGGTTATGAGAGGGCTATGAGGGAAAGCGGGATTTTTGTGAAGCCGGAGGACTTTATACACATTGTTCCTGCGGAGAAGAATCAGGTGGCTAATCTGGAGGAAATTTACAAGCGTTCTTTTGAGTTCACAGCTTTAGCCTGTGTTTCCGATTACTATGCGGCATTGATTTTAAACGAACTTCAGGACAGGGGGAGGAAAGTGCCGGAGGATGTTTCGATTACCGGGTTTGACGATAACTATATGTCCCAGATTGTCCGTCCGGCTCTGACTACGGTTCGGCAGGATGCGGAAAAGAGGGGGCAGGCAGCAGTGGAATACTTATGCGCCATGATTGAGGAACCGGAGAAAAGGCAGTACCGGAGCCGGATATTTCCTGCGGAACTTGTAATACGGGACTCTGTCAGAAAAATTGAAAATATAACCCGCTACGACCCGCAGGAAGTATAATGTCTGACCCCGCATTTCCACAAAGCAAAGCAGGGGAGAAGAAACAGGCACGCCGCCAAAGGCAGCAGTCCGTACCACCATTTCCCCCTGTCCAGCAGGCAGGTGAGCGGGTAATATTGTATCAGGGCATAGGGAATGACGAACGTGCATATCTGCAATACCCGTTTGCCGTAGATGCAGACAGGATATTTCCCATATTCCCTTGCTCCGTCCGTAAAAATATTAAAGATTTCCAGCCTTTCCAGCGTAAAGAAACAAACGGAAGCAAAGAGCAGGAAAATACCGCTGAATACGGCGGTTCCGCCGATAAGCATGAAAATGACTGTCAGTACTTTCGGAAAAGTCCACGTAACATGGCTGACCGAAACGCCGTAGATAAACATGACAACGGCCTGCAGCATCCTGCCGATGCGGGTAAATTCCATACGGCTTCCCAGCACCTGAAGGATTTCATTGCGGGGACGTACCATAATGCGGTCAAATTCCCCTTTCCGAATCAGAACGGAAAAGAGGTCAAAGCCGCGGGCAACCGATTCCGCAAGGGAAAATTCCATCAAAGTAATGCCGAAGCAGAGCAGGATTTCCTGATAGGTGAAGCCCTGCACGGAGGAAAAACGCTGGAACATAAAATAAACGCTCAGAAAAACGTTAAAAGAAATCAAAAACTGTCCGATGCAGGTCAGGACAAATGAAGTTTTATACTCCATTTTGCTCTTGAGCTGTATTAAAAAATATTTCCAATATAATCGCATAAAAAACCTCCATTTCCGCATCAGCCGCCCTGCAAAGTAATTTTGCGCATCGCCAGTGCATTCAGGAATTTTCCGAGGGCAACCAGTATAATCAGCCAGAGAAACTGTACCAGGATGGCCCGTCCCATGGCTGCGCCGGATAAATCTCCGCTGTAAATACGCAGGGGGACATTCTGCATGGAGCCGAAAGGCAGCAGTTCAAAGAATCCCCTGAGCCGGTCAGGAAAAAAGGGCAGGGGGATGACCGCTCCGGAGAAAAACTCAACCACGGACATAGCAACCATGCGGATTCCTTCCGGCGATAAGGTAAAAAAGGCACTCATATAAATAAGCATACAGAAAGCCACGGTAACGGCAAGCCCTGTTATGAGTGTCAGCAGGAACAGCAAAAAGGCCGGAACACTGGCCGGAGCCATCAGCCCGTAAGGTTTCGGAAGAAAGGCAGCCACAAGCAGGATAGGCATACACCGCAGTACCGCTTTGGAACAGCGGCCTGCCATACTGCGGGAAAACCACATGTTGTATATGTCAATGGGGCGGCATAATTCATAGGACACATTACCGTCTATGATACAGGTAAAGATTTCATTGTCCATCATCCATGCCATGAACAGGGCGAGGAATGCCTGCTGCATCCATACATAGGCGCTGGTGGCCTGAAAGGTCATGGGAAAACTGCCGTTATCCGGTGTCTGGTAAAAAGCCCGGAACATAAGGATTTCCATTGCTCCCCACACAAACTGGGTAGCAATGCCCGCAGCTGCCGCGGTACGGTATTGCAGTCCCATAGTGAAATGCAGCCGGAAAAAGGCGGTGTATTTGCGCAGGCTGGAAGGATGGAGTTTTGGGGATTTCGTCAGATGCATGTGTGTTCCACCTCCTTAAATTCCATGGCTGCGGTAAAAAGCAGCCAGCGCTTCTTCGGTACTGTCATAATCCAGCCGGATATCGTCTATGGTGCCGTCCAGTAAAATCTGTCCTTTGCCGATAAGGATAATCCGGCTGGTCAGGGCCTCGATATCCTGCATGTCGTGGGTGGTCAGTATGACAGTGGTATTCTGCTCCTGATTCAGCTGCCGGATAAAATCCCTCACTGCCAGCTTAGAGACGGCATCCAGACCGATGGTGGGTTCGTCCAGAAATAGAATGCGGGGACTATGTAAAAGGGAGGCAGCGATTTCGCAGCGCATCCGCTGTCCCAGCGAAAGTTGTCTGGCAGGGGTTTTCAACAGTTCCGAAAGATGCAGCATGTCGGTGAGACGTTCCAGATTCTGCTGATAGGTGTGGGCATCAATCCGGTAGATTTCCTTTAACAGTTCATAGGAATCCATCACGGGTACATCCCACCACAGCTGTGTGCGCTGTCCGAAGACTACGCCGATGCCGCGGGTGTGTTCGATGCGGTTTTTCCAAGGGGTGATTCCGTTGATGAGACAGGTGCCGTCATCCGGCGTGAGAATCCCGCTCAGGATTTTGATAGTAGAACTTTTTCCGGCGCCGTTGGGACCGATATAGCCCACCATTTCCCCCTCCCCGATGGTGAACGATACGTCGTTGAGCGCGTGAATGTACTCATATTCCCGATGGAACAGAGCTTTCCATGCCGAAGAAAATCCGGCGTCACGTTTAGAGACCTTATAGGTCTTGCTTACATGTTCTAATGTGATCATGTCTGCTTCCTCCTGGTAGTAATGTGTGTTACATCTTGCCAAGCCGGTCTGTTATCGTTGGATTTTGCCAAAGAATTACCATAGGTAAGTATGTTGTGCCAAAAAGGCGATAGGAGTTTCAGAATAGCATGGCGCGGATGGGTTGTCAAGAGGTGATTTCTTTTGTGAAGACCAGAGTACAGGAAACGTCGTTTGCAGGTGCATTAAAAATAATGGTATTTTTTTCTTTTAGCGGCAAAGAAGCAGACAGTCAGTACGGCCGCCAGCAGTTCTGCGGCTACGATTGCCAGCCATACTCCGTCAATCCCCAGCACGAGGGGCAGGAAGAAAACGGCGGTAATCTGGAAAACGAGGCTCCGCAGGAAAGAAATAGCAGCGGAGACCACACCGTTGTTCAGCGCTGTAAAGAAAGCCGAGCCCCATATGTTAATCCCCATCAATAAGAAAGCGAGGGCATACAGACGGAAACCGCGGCTGGTAATGGCGGACAGTTCCGCATCGTAACCTGCAAATATTTTGACCAAAGGAAGGTTTAACAACTCTGCCAGCAGGGTGAGGAAAATTCCGCCGCCGCCCATCAGCGCCCAGCCTTTGCGGAACAGATTTTTCAGCTCTCCATCGTTTCCGGCGCCGTAGTGGTAACTGACAATGGGCGAACTGCCGATGGAATAGCCCAGATAAACTGCCATAAAAATAAAATTCACATACATGATGATGCCGTAAGCTGCCACACCATTTTCTCCTGCAAGGTGCATTAACTGGAAGTTATACAGGATATTCACCACGGAGGCGGAGAGGTTGGAAACCATTTCCGAGGAACCGTTGACGCAGGTTTTTAACAGGACGCTTCCTGTAAATTTAGTTTTTGTCAGCCGCAGAAGGCTGTCATTCTTTTTGAAAAAATAAATAAGCGGAATCACACCGCCCACCATCTGTCCCATGGCGGTAGCCAGTGCAGCACCGGCGATTCCCCAATGGAAAACGGCAATAAAAAGAAAGTCGAGCACAATGTTGGTGCATCCGGCAAAGACGGATATTTTCAGACTTAATTCCGGTTTTTCCGCAGTCACGAAAAAGCTGTTAAATACATTTTGCAGGACAAAAGGCATGGTGGACAGGAACAGAATTCTTCCATACAGAATGCAGTTGTCCAGCAATTCCCCCTCTGCGCCGAGGGCAGCGGATATCTGCGGGGTAAAAACAAAGCCGAGGACAGACAGGAGGAGACTGAGCACAGCTGCCGTATAAACCAACAGAGAAAAATATTGGTTTGCCAAATCCTTTTTCCCCTGCCCAAGCATCATGGAAACGAGGGCGCTTCCTCCGGTGCCAATCATAAAACCGATGGTTCCCAGTGCCATGGCAACAGGCATAATCAGGTTGACTGCGGCAAAAGGGGTCTTGCCTACAAAGTTGGATACGAAAAAACCATCTACAATACTGTACAGGGAAGTAAACATCATCATCAGGACCGGCGAGAGGACAAAACGGAGAAGTCTCCCGTATGTAAAGTGGTCGGATAACTGAATGCGGTTTTCCGGCTGTTCTTTTTTTATGTTCTGATTCCGCAGGTTCATGAGCCTTCGCCCTCCTTTTCACCATGATATGCTAAGAGTTCCCCTGTATTTTTACGGAGCAGTTCCGTATATTTTTTCGTCAGTTCAAGAAGCTGCCGGGTTTCTGCTGCTGACATTTCTGCGAAAACCCTGTTTTCCGCATCGATGACCGGAGCAATATACGCCTCCGCAAACCGCTGTCCGTCGGCTGTCAGCTGCAGATGCATATCCCGGCCCTTTCCCGGAACCAGAGTAAGAAAACCTTTTGTTTTCAGATTCTTGATTGAGGAATTGACAGTCTGTTTGCTGATATAGTAATGCTCTGCAATATCTTTTTGCAGACAGCCGTCGCCGAATTCCACAATACAGTATAAAATATAAAACGCACTGTCGGACAGACCGGCATGAAGCGCCAGCTTATGATAAATTCCGTCCATTTCCTTATACAGATAATTAAATTCCTTCAGTTCCCGTTCCGGTCTGATATGCATAGATACTGCCTCCTGTCTGAAAAGCTGTTAATAAATCCCCTGCGTTTTTTATCACCTATTATATAGATGCGTATTGGTATTACTACCTTGCGAGTCCGATTTCGTAGTCATGGTGTAAGAGGTATTATAGTCCGGTTTCGGATTCGTGTCAACCATTTTTTGAGAGAACCGGATATCGAAAGTAACAATTCAGCCCAGGACTTTGCACTGGCTGCAAAGTCCGTAACAGGGAAGCCTAAGGCTGAACTGTTCAGAAAAAATATAATAAATCATCGGCCGGGGTTCTTTTCTGCAGCCTCTGGCTGCGCCGGAGTGCGGCCGTTTGGACGGCAGGAACCGGAAAACGGCTTCCGCGGCCTGCTTCATAAACTGCTTTCCATCCTGTTTTCCCTATGGTAAAATAAAAAAGGCAGAAAGAGGGGAAAGGAATGGGAAAAAGTATGAAGTACGGATATTTGTTGTTTGATTTGGACGGCACGCTGACAGACCCGAAGGAAGGGATTACCAGGTCGGTGCAGTATGCGTTAAGATTTTTTGGAATTGAGGAGCCTGATTTGGACAGGCTGACGCCTTTTATCGGACCGCCGCTAAAGGGGAGTTTCATGGAATTTTATGGTTTCAGTGAGGAACAGGCGGAACAGGCAGTGGAAAAGTACAGGGAGTGGTTTATTCCCAAAGGTATTTTTCAGAACATGGTTTATGACGGAATCCCGCAGATGTTAAAGATTCTCAGGGAAAGTGGGAAGGCGCTGGCGGTGGCTTCCAGCAAGCCGCAGGAGTTTGTGGAAAAGATTTTGGAACATTTTGCGATTCGTGAGTACTTTTCCGTTGTGGTGGGAAGCTGCATGGACGGCACAAGAGTGGAAAAGGAGGAAGTGGTAGAAGAAGCGTTGCGGCAGTTGGGAGCCGGGATGGATAATGAAACCGGGGCAGCCATGCCGGGAGTTTTGCATACATCCGGGACGGTAATGATAGGGGACCGGAAGTTTGATATTGAGGGCGGTAAGAAGCACGGGCTGGTAACGGTAGGCGTATCATTCGGATATGCGGAAGCGGGGGAACTGGAAAGTGCGGGCGCAGATTATATTGTGGATACGGTAGGGGAGCTGGAGCGGGTTCTGATGCAGTGAAGGAGGAGGCAGAATGAAGAAGATTGGCGGTATATTACTGCCGTTTGCGGTGTATTTTGTGGTACATGACCTGGCCTCCATATTGCTGGTATTTTTAGCAGGAATGGGAAGGAGCCTGTTTGGGGACGGGTATTGGGAATTTGTGGAGACTCATTCTGCATCAGTGTATGGGATTCTGAACGGACTGTCTCTGTGCATTGGAATGGCGGCGGTCCTGCCGCTGGCAAAGGGAGAGCTGCATTGGAGGAGTCTGACGGCACATGCAGGGGCAGATGGAACGAATGGAGCGTGTAAAAGCGAAAGCACAGTTCCTTTCGGGGTGAGATATGTATTGCTTATAGTCTGGGCAGTGTCTCTGGCAGTCGGGATGAATTTTCTGCTGACGCTTACAGGGCTTACGGAACAGTCGGCAAATTATACGGAAATTTCCGAAAGGCAGTACGGGGTTGCTTTCGGGCTGGGGCTTTTTCTGTATGGGGCGGTTTCTCCTGCAGCAGAGGAAATTGTTTTCCGGGGCGTGATTTACAACCGGATGCGGAAGTGTTTTCGGGCGGTGCCGTCTGTTTTGCTTTGCGGTATTTTATTCGGAGTGTACCATGGAAATCTGGTACAGGGAATATACGGGTGTGTGCTGGGAGTCGTGATTACTCTGGTTTATGAGTGGTATGGGAGTCTGTGGGCTCCGGTATTGTTCCACGGGGCGGCGAATGTGAGTGTGTTTGCGCTAAGCTATGATGCGGAAGTGTTCCGCAGGGCGGCAACGCCTGTATATTGCGTCATATTGCTTGCAGTTTCGGTTTTGGCAGGTGTTTTCACCGGGCGCATATGTGTTAGGGACATTGGTTCGCAGGCGGGTCTTTTTCAGGACAGTCTGCAAAGAAAACGTGTGAAAAAAGAGAGGTAGAAAATGGGTAGGGAAGCAAAACAATGTAAACAGTGCGGGAGGGAAATCTATTTTGACGGAATCTGTGTTTCCTGCCGTGCAGAAAATGAGAGAAAGGAAATTCAGGATTTATCCACACAAGAGGTGGAAGAAAAGATAGAGTATATCTGTGCCAATATCAGGGAAATTGAGAATTGGAAAGAGACTTATGATTTGTGTAAGCTGCTGATTCGGTACAAGGATATCAATACATGTAAGATTGCCGAAGCAGCATGGAAAGAGAGGGTTCTGCGGTATCAGGATTTATACAAAGATGCACCGGAACAGATTGTGGATGAGATGATTGCGGTGCTGATGGACGACAATACGGATTCCGGTACGGCGGGACGCCTGCTACTCTGTCTTGCGGCAGCAGGAGGAGAGAAGGTATTCCAGACATTCCTTACGCTGGAAAAGCAGCCGCGTAAGTGGCAGGAGAAGTTATATGTGAATCCGTCGGTCTATGCGACTTATGGCGGCTGGTCTTATGACGGGAATGGGACGTTCCGGCAGACAAATTTCGGAAAGTGTTATCCCATGGTGAAAGGGACGGCCGGGGAGAAAGAGAAAAGTCCTGTAAAAATCGGCAGGAAGACGAAGGAAAACTGCCCTCACTGCGGCTGCCGGATTGTGAATCTCATGGAAATTGACGGACGCGACCCCCGCCTGGATTTTCTGGGGATTCCGGGAACGGTGAAGGCAAAGTGTTGTCCGAACTGTTTTCCCTATGAGGAAGGGGGATACTGCCGTTATGAAATAGACGGCGAGAGTGAAATCATCCCTTATGAGGCATGGGAATGTGAAAACTATCTGGGGGAGGACGGGATTGAAGAACTGGCAGGTAATACTTATGTGCTTGGAGATACTCCGGTTCCCCTGCGGTATGCCGCGGACTGGGAAGGCGGTTCTTCCGTAGGCGGCTTTGCATTCTGGATTCAGGATTGTGAAATTAAGATGTGTCCCGATTGCGGAAAGCCGATGATGTATCTGGCGCAGATACAGTGGGATACGGTGCTGGACAATATGGAGGGAAATGCGTACATCGAAATCTGCAGGGACTGTAGAATCATGGTTGTAATGCATCAGCAGACATGAGCGGAAGAAAAGGGTGTTTGGAGCTGTACCGGTTTATGGTTCCTGCATACAGCGGATAAGGCGGAAGACCTGCTCCGATGCGGCGCGCAGGTTCCGTCTCGCCTGTTCCGGCTGCATGGCATCCGGTAAGGACTGTATGGTGCGGAGAACAGGGAAAAAGGCGTCGATACCGTGTGCGTTGCAGACCGTGGCATCTTCGGTCACGCATCCGGAAAAGGCAAGGACTTTTTTGCCGTGTTTCTTTGCCAGCTGCGTTGCGCCTATGGGGGCTTTTCCATAGATGGTCTGTCCGTCCAGCCGTCCTTCGCCGGTGATTACGATATCGGCAGTCCTGATATAATCTTCCAGTCTGGTTTCTTCCAAAACAATCTGTATTCCGGATTCCAGTACGGCATTTGTGTAGGAGAGGAAAGCGAATCCAAGGCCGCCTGCTGCTCCTGTCCCGGCCTGTCCGGCATCGGCGCGGGGATATTTATCCATCGTGAGTGCGGCATAGTGTGCAAGCCATGCATCCATCCGGGATATCATATCCGGGGTGGCTCCTTTTTGCGGACCGAATACGGCACTGCATCCCTGCGGGCCGCACAGAGGATTGGTGACGTCACAGGCAATCCGGAAGGTGCATTCCCTGAGTTCAGGGATTACGGATGTATCTGTAATGGTTTCCAGTCTGCTTAATCCTTTGGCACCGGAGGGAATCTGTTTTCCGTTTTTATCCAGCAAGCCGTATCCGAAAGACTGAAGCATTCCCGCGCCGCCGTCGTTGGTGGCGCTGCCTCCGATTCCAACGATGAAGCGCCGGCAGCCTTTGGCAATGGCGTCTTTGATGATTTCTCCTACCCCGCGGGTGGTGGTGTGCAGGGGATTTTTGTCTTTGGCATCTATCAGGGTGATTCCTGCGGCGGCGGACATTTCCAGAACAGCGGTTTTACCGCTTTCTGAGGTTATGTTTTTCACATTTTTTTCCTTTGTATGTTCCTGTGCTTCTGCTTTCATTTTCCCGTTCAGGATTCCGTAGGAACATTTTACGGGAGTCCCTAAGGGACCTGTGACCTGTATGGGTTCCAGGGTTCCGTTCATGCCGGATGTCAGAGCTTCCACGGTGCCCTCGCCTCCGTCGGCAAGCGGACGGACGCAGACTTCCGCTTGGGGCATTGCTTTTTTTATACCTTCTTTTACAGCCTCTCCTGCTTCTAAAGAGGACAGGCTTCCTTTGAAAGAATCCATGGCTATGACAATTTTCATTTTATTTTTCCTTTCGGCAGTTATCAGATAAGGATATTATACGCCTGTCTGCTGAAGCCGGCGGTGAAAAGCAGCTGGAATCAGCCTGTATGGGAAAAAGCCGTTACTGTTTTTTATCCGCCCTGTCTTTTCCCCTGAATTCTTTTTCCACATGGCAGTGTTCCTGTATGGCGGTAAGAGTAGTTTCCTCAAAATCCAGTTCTATGATATACGGCATCCAGTCAATGATGCGCAGGAAATCTTTGCATCCAAACTGTGGGTGATAAAAATTCAGAATGGTGCTGAGCGCTGTCCCATGGGTTCCGATGACAATGTTTTTGTCTTTGTTTCCGGCTAGAATTTCCGTAAGGGCGGCGATATTTCTTTCCTGTACCATGCGGAGGGACTCACCGTTTTCTTCATGGTAATTGTGGTCATTCCACCGCTTTTCAAACATACCGCAGACATTGCCGTTTTCACCTTTTGCCCGTTCCCGCAGTCTCTCGTCCGTAAGGATTTCTTTTCCATAATAAGATGCGGTATCCGCGATGGTATCCATGCTCCGTTTATACGGACTGCAGTAAAAGATATCGATGGATTTGTCTTTTAGCGTATCCAGTACGATTCCGGAGTCGGCTTTTTCTTCTGCGGTCAGAGGTCTGGTGCGGTCGTCGCACCAGTCATGTTCAGGCTGGGCATGACGCACGAAGTATACTTTTGTCATGGTGTAGTCTCCTTTCGGTCTATATTATGACAGATATTTTTTAGAGGCTTCCGGGCTTAGATGATACTGTTCCTGGATGTTGGCCAGAATGGTCTGTGTAGGAACCCCTAAATTTTTTAATATGGAAACCGTTCCTTCGATACCTTCTCTTTTTATCGTTTTTGCTTCATATTCTATATTTCCGCCCGGTGTGACCATCCGGATTTTCATTTTATCCGGTGCAGAGGCATTAGAACGCAGAAAAAGTACAGCAGAATGCGGTAGTGTTACAGTAAGAATATTGTCCATTAAATCGTTCTCCTTTTTTATATTCTACCATATCCCATAGGATTACTCAATTGGAAACATATTTTTTGGAGTGGGAAGACAATGCTGTTTTCATTAACTTTCAGGGCAGCTTAGTCCCCGAAAACGGCAGCATACCGCCTCACATCTTGCGCAATAAAAAATGTCTGATAAAATAAGGGAAAGTCAGAGCGTGTTTGAAAATTCATTCCCGCTCAGAAAAGGAGGTACGCAGTTTGCGGATTCAGGTGGAGATTCAGGAGGATATTCCGGAAACGGTCATTACGATAAAATGCAGGGAGAAAAGTGCCTATATTGATAAATTAGTAGCGGCATTAAAGGTAACAGACAGGCAGATTGCGGTAGCATATGGCGGAAATGTGACGGTGCTGGATTTGGAACAGGTCTTGTATATTGAGGCGGTGGATGGCAAGTGTTTTGTTTATACGGTGGAACATGCTTACGAATCAGAACAGCGGCTGTATGAGCTGGAACGCCAGTTAGGGCAGTACATGTTTCTGCGTATTGGCAAGTCAGTGATTGTAAACCTGAAAAATATAAAATCCATCCAAACATATGTGGACAGGAGGCTTCTGCTCACGATGAGCAATGGAGAGCAGCTCATTGTGTCCAGGCAGTATGCGGAGGATATGAAGGAAATCCTTGGAGTAAAAGGGAAAATGTTCCGGAGGAAGTAAAAAGGAGAAAGGGTAGAAGAATGGAAAAGAGGAGGAGGAAAAGAAGGAATAGAAAAAGAATAAAAAAAGAATAGAAAACGAAAGGATGAAAAAAGAATAGATGAAAAAAGAATAGATGGAAAAAGATTAGATGGATATAAGATTAGATAGATATAAGAATAGATAGAAAAGAAAGGATGGAAAAGGATGGAAGATAGAAAACATTTTACCGTTTATTTCGGGCAGGTTTTTACTATTTTCGGTATTACACTGCTGGTGATTGCTGTGATTTGCAGTGTGGTCGGGGAGGAAGCGCAGGAGTATTCTACTATGTTTGCCATGGGGAGCAGGGCGGTTCCGCTGGATACGGTCTTTCAGTATCTGCTGTCGTCTGCCTGTATTGTTTTCTTACGATTTATATTTTTTTCGGACATATGGCTGAAAAAGACGGGCGTGGCAAAAAGAACCGTCAGCATGTGCGCCTCGGTCATAATTCTGATTGGTGTGTTTGCCTGGCTCTTTGGGTGGTTTCCGGTGGATGATTTAAAATGCTGGATAAGTTTTCTGGTCAGTTTTGGAATCTGCTTTGCAGTCAGCGCAGTTGGCTCGGTCTGGAAGGAACGGGCGGAAAATCAGCGGCTTGCGTGCGGATTAGAGAATTTAAAGGAGGAATATTGTGGAGAAGCAGATTTTAATAAAAGCAGATAACCTGACACATTCCTACGGGGGAAAAGAAGTACTGGACCATATTACCTTTCAGGTAGAGAAAGGCAGGGTGATAGGGCTTCTGGGACCGTCGGGCGCAGGCAAAACTACGCTGGTCAATATTATGACCCGTCAGATAAAACCAACCGGAGGAACAGTGAAAACGGCAGGAGAGGAACGGGGCGGAAAGAATGTACCTGTCACTGGAATTATGATGGACAGCTTCGGGTTGTATGAAAGACTGTCAGTCTGGGACAATATGAAAATATTTGCAAAGATATACGGTGTTTCCGGGGAGCGGATAGAGGAACTGCTGGAAAAAGCAGAACTGGTGCAGGCAGGGAAGACACTGGTAAGCAGACTGTCCAAGGGAATGCGGAACCGGGTTAATTTCTGCCGCGCCCTTTTGAAGAAAGCGGATATTTTATATCTGGATGAGCCGACCTCCGGTCTGGACCCGGCGACTACGGAGAAAATCCACGAGCTGATTCTGAAGGAGAAGAATGCCGGAACCACGGTCTTTCTGACCACTCATAACATGCACGAGGCAGAACTGCTTTGCGATGATATCCTTCTGCTGAATGAGGGAAAGATTGTGGAGCACGGAAGCCCGAAAGAAATATGCAGGAAGTATAATTCTGTCAACAGCATAGAGGTGGTGTTGAAAAACGGGGAAACCCATATAATCCCCAATGCGGGAGAAAGTGCGGCAGTTTTGGCAAAATGGATGGATGCGGAGGAAATCTTAAGTATGCATTCTTCCGAACCGGATTTGGAAAAGGTGTTTATGCTTCTCACAGGGAGAAAGCTAAACGGAAATGAGGCGGATTATGAATAATATAAGAATCATGATATGGAAGCAGTTGAAAGACACGTTAAAAAATAAAACCATCTTCATACAGTTTGTGATGTTTCCCGTTCTGGGTATTTTTATGACAAAAGCAGTAGACATCGAGGGGATGCCGCCGCATTTTTTTGTAAATATGTTTGCTGCCATGTATGTGGGAATGGCGCCGCTGACGAGTATGGCTGCCATTATTTCGGAAGAAAAAGAAAAAAATACACTGCGGGTTCTGCTGATGGCAAAAGTGACACCATGGCAGTATCTGCTTGGCATTGGATGCTATGTGTTTTTCTTCTGTATGCTGGGGGCGGCAGTATTTTGCAGTCTGTTGGGAGAAGGGACAGCATTTTATGACAGGTGCGAGTTCTTGCTGGTGATGGCTGCCGGAATCACAGCATCCCTTATGGCAGGGGCAGCCATAGGCGCAGGAAGCCGGAACCAGATGGCAGCCACTTCCGTTACCGTTCCGGTCATGATGGTGTTCTCTTTTTTACCGATGCTGTCGATGTTCAATGAGACGATTGCAAAAGTGGCGAAGTATACTTATACGGAACAAATCCGGAGAATGATAAGCGCTTTAGGGGAAGGACAGGGAGAGAATGGGAATCCCTGGGTGATTGGGCTGAATATGCTTGTGTTTGGGGGATTGTTTTGGGGGTTGTACAGGAGGCAGGGGCTTGCGTAGTATGCCCGTCTTTCCTTTTGTATACTTGCAGACGGGCATTTGTGCGGGCATTAAAAAAGGATTTCAGCAAAATAATTTTGGCAGGCTGCAGAATTCTGTGCCCTTCTGCTTGTATCAATGGAAACGAAACAGTATAATAATAGAAAACAAATCCATTCTTAAAGGAGGGGTTCCATGGCGATATGTTTGAATACGGAATCTGCATATAAACTTTTTGCCATGATGGTTCATGACGAATATTTTGTTGACAAATCCGGTATGATTGAACTGATTAATGCAAGAATCAATACCATGAACAGATATATCTGTATTACGAAACCGCGCCGTTTTGGGAAAACTTCGGCGCTTAATATGCTAGGGGCATATTACGGCAGCGTATGTGATGCGGCAGCATTGTTTGACGGGCTGGATATTAGCAGGAGTGAAACTTATAAGACTCATTTAAATAAGTATAATGTAATTCATTTGTGCCTGAATCGATTGTCTGACTTTGGCAGCACATATGAGGATTATATTGGTTTGATTAGAAATTCAATAAGCTGTGACATAAAAGAAGCGTATCCTGAACTCAAAAATAAAGAGTATGGCGGTATTGCTGATATGCTGACTGCTACAGGTGACCAGTTTATTTTTATCATAGATGAGTGGGATTATATTTTCAGTCATGAACTGTATTCGGAACATCAGGGAGATTTTTTGGAATTTCTGAGGAATCTGCTGAAAGACCAGTCTTATGTGGCGCTTGCCTATATGACAGGTGTTTTGCCGATTAAAAAGTACAGCACCGGTTCCGCACTGAATATGTTCAAGGAATATACAATGCTGAGGGATCCGTTTTTTGAGGAATATTTTGGATTTACGGAAAGCGAGGTCAGAATTCTTTGTAAAAAGCAGGCAGCACTGACCATGGAAGAAATTAATGACTGGTATAATGGTTACCAGACAAGGAGCGGAGCGCGGCTGTATAATCCAAGATCTGTGGTATGTGCGCTTGAGGATGCAGTATGTCAGAGTTACTGGACCAGAACGGGAAAAGCGGACGAAGTATTGTTTTTCCTGAAATACAACATCGGTGAAGTGAGGGATGATGTTGTCAGAATGGTAAACAATACGCCTGTTATCCTTGAAATAAAAAAGGAATATTCGGCGGGACAAGAGAGTCCTGCCAATAGAAAAGATATTTATTCCGCGATGGTTATATACGGTTTGCTGTCTTATCATGACGGGGAACTTAGAATACCGAATAAAGAACTTATGATGGAATTTGAGGAAGCGCTGGAGGACGATGAATTCGGCTATGTGGCAGAGCTTGTACGGAACTCAGATAAAGTATTAAATGCTACGTTAGAGAAAAATGGGGATGCTGTTGCTTCATATCTTCACAACATCCATAACAGTGAATTACCAATCCTGAAATATAATGATGAAAACAGTTTATCCTGTGTGGTGACACTTGCCTATTTGTCTGCGCGGAATAAATACAGGATAGAGCGGGAAGAAAAAAGCGGTAAAGGTTTTGCGGATTTCATCCTTCATCCGAGGTGGAAAAATATGCCGGGGATTGTGCTTGAACTGAAGGCGGACGGTACGCCGGAATCGGCAATTGCCCAGATAAAAGACAAAGAATACTACGAGAAGCTGAGAAAGGAAAACGTGAAAAATATCCTTTTGGTGGGACTCAGTTATGATATCGGAAAGAAAGAGCATCAGTGTATCATTGAGGAAATGCTTTGAAGTGTGTTTTTTTAGAGAAAAAGCATGGTTTGAGCGATTCTATGAGGATTTATAATGCAATGGCTTCGTATGAAAAAAATGAAAAATAACTGACTATTTAAGAAAAAAATATAAATCGTCAAACTATCTGACAATTCAAAGAAAAAAGTTGTTTACAAGTTGAGGGAATTGGTGTATAGTGGTTTCTATCAAGTCGCAACGGAGCGCAGAAATGGCTCAGTGCGGCTTTTTTTCGTCCAATAAGACGATTCACGATGCGTATTGGGATTTAGTGCCTTTGGATAAAAGGCTGGGAGAATCCTTAGAAAAAGACAGAAAAAATGAGTAGAAATGCAGACGGAAAGAAATAACTGAAAAAGTAAAAAAGAAACAGGTGAAAACAAAAAACAACAGGGGCTGTAAGAGTGAAAGATTTTTCAAATCTTTCACTCAGCAAGTTTGTGTCTGCGCTGCATCCACAAACTTGGTATGCGCAAAAGGCAGCGCAGAAATGAGGTTAAACGCGAAAGGAGAGGAAAGAGATGTTTGATGCAAAGAGGACAGTACCGAAAGCACCGCTTTATCAGGAAGGATTTGAACATGATAACTGCGGTATCGGCGCCTGTGTAAATATTAAGGGAAAAAAGAGCCATGAAACAGTGGAGAATGCACTGAAAATCGTGGAGAATCTGGAACACAGGGCAGGAAAGGATGCGGAAGGAAAGACCGGAGACGGTGTAGGGATTCTGACGCAGGTTCCCCATAAGTTTCTGGTGAAAGTGACAAAACCACTTGGAATTGATTTGGGAGCGGAAAGGGAATACGGTGTAGGTATGTTTTTCTTTCCGCAGGATGAAATGAAAAGAAACCAGGCGATGAAGATGTTTGAAATTATCGTGGCAAAAGAGGGACTGGAGTTCCTTGGCTGGAGGAAGGTAGATATCGTTCCTTCGGTGCTGGGGCATAAGGCAGTGGAATGTATGCCGCATATCATGCAGGGCTATGTGAAGAAGCCTGCCCATGTGGAAAAGGGGCTGGCATTCGACCGGATGCTATATATCGTGCGGCGGGTGTTCGAGCAGTCCGGCGACAATACATATGTAGTTTCCCTTTCCAGCCGGACGATTGTATATAAGGGAATGTTTCTGGTAGGGCAGCTTCGTACCTTTTTTATGGATTTGCAGGATAAGGATTATGAGTCGGCGATTGCGATTGTGCATTCCCGTTTTTCCACCAATACCAATCCCAGTTGGGAGCGGGCGCATCCGAACCGCTTTATCGTACACAACGGGGAAATCAATACCATCCGCGGCAATGCGGATAAGATGCTTGCCCGTGAGGAGAATATGGAATCCGAGCATTTGCACGGACAGCTTCATAAGGTGCTTCCGGTGGTCAATGCCTCCGGGTCCGACTCGGCGATGTTAGACAATACGCTGGAGTTTCTTGTTATGAGCGGGATGGATCTGCCGCTGGCGGTTATGATTACCATTCCGGAGCCGTGGGCAAATAATAAAACCATGAACCAGCATAAGAAGGATTTTTATCAGTATTATGCTACAATGATGGAGCCCTGGGACGGACCTGCCTCCATTCTTTTTTCTGACGGGGATATTATGGGAGCGGTACTTGACCGGAACGGTCTGCGTCCTTCCCGCTACATGATTACTGCCGACGACCAGCTCATTCTGTCCTCCGAAGTGGGCGTGCTGGATATTGACCCTGCGAAAATCGTAGTGAAAGAAAGGCTGCGCCCGGGCAAGATGCTGTTGGTGGATACTGTAAGGGGAGAAGTGATTGACGATGAGGAGTTAAAGGAGAAATATGCCTGCGCCCAGCCTTACGGCGAGTGGCTGGACAGCAATCTGGTGTCTTTAAAGGATTTGAAGATTCCCAATGAAAGGGTGCCGGAATTTTCCTATGAGGAAAGACAACGGATGCAGAAAGCCTTCGGCTATTCTTACGAGGAATTGAAAACCAGCATTCTTCCGATGGCAAAGAACGGCGGTGAAGCAATAGCGGCAATGGGTGTGGATACGCCGCTTCCCGTTCTAAGTAAAACTTATCACCCGCTGTTCCATTATTTTAAGCAGCTTTTTGCACAGGTGACGAATCCGCCTATTGATGCGATACGGGAAGAAGTGGTGACTTCCACGACGATTTATATTGGTACGGAGGGGAATATATTAGAGGAAACTCCGAAAAACTGCAATATTTTAAAAGTCAACAATCCGATTCTCACCAACACGGATATTATGAAAATCAAAAACATGAAAGCGGACGGGTTCAAAGTAGGGGTAGTGCCCATTACTTACTATAAGAATACCAGTTTGGAGCGTGCCATTGAAAGACTGTTCGTGGAAGTGGACAGAGTATACCGGGAGGGTGTCAACATCCTGATTATTTCCGACCGGGGTGTGGATGAAAATCATGTGGCAATCCCGTCACTGTTAGCGGTTTCTGCACTGAACAGGCATTTGGTACAGACGAAAAAGAGAACCAGCGTGGCATTGATTTTAGAATCCGGCGAGCCGAGAGAAGTGCATCACTTTGCCACCCTGCTGGGGTACGGCGCCTGTGCCATCAACCCTTATCTGGCGCAGGAGTCCATACGGGAGCTGATTGATAACCGGATGCTGGACAAAGACTACTATGCGGCAGTGGATGATTATAACAACGCGATTCTGCACGGTATCGTGAAAATTGCTTCCAAAATGGGGATTTCCACGATTCAGTCCTATCAGGGCTCGCAGATTTTTGAAGCTATCGGCATCGATTATGATGTGGTGAACAAATATTTTACCAATACGGTCTGCCGTGTGGGAGGAATTACCATAGAGGATATTGAGAAACAGACGGATGCCCTGCATTCCAAGGCATTTGACCCGTTGGGGCTGGAATCCGACCTGACACTGGACAGTCCGGGACACCATAAGATGAGAAGCGGCGCGGATGAACACTTGTACAATCCGGCGACTATTCATCTGCTGCAGGAATCCACCAGGCGCGGCGACTATGGGCTGTTTAAACAGTATACCGCATTGGTCAATGATGAAACTTCCGTTAAGAATCTGCGGGGGCTGATGGACTTTAACTATCCGAAGAAAAGCATTCCTATCGGGGATGTAGAGAGCGTGGATTCCATCGTTACCAGATTCAAAACCGGCGCCATGTCTTACGGTTCCATTTCCAAGGAAGCCCATGAGACGATGGCAATTGCGATGAATAAGCTCCACGGCAAGTCCAATTCCGGTGAAGGCGGTGAGGATTTAGACAGATTGACCGTAGGAGTCGATGGGATAAACCGCTGTTCTGCAATTAAGCAGGTGGCAAGCGGAAGGTTTGGCGTGACCAGCCGTTACCTTGTCAGCGCCAAAGAGATTCAGATTAAGATGGCGCAGGGGGCAAAACCCGGCGAAGGCGGGCACCTGCCCGGCGGCAAGGTCTATCCCTGGATTGCCAAAACAAGGCACTCCACACCCGGCGTAGGGCTGATTTCCCCTCCGCCCCATCACGATATTTATTCCATCGAGGACTTGGCAGAACTGATATATGATTTGAAAAATTCTAACAAGGATGCGAGGATTTCCGTGAAGCTGGTGTCCGAGGCAGGTGTCGGAACCGTTGCGGCAGGTGTGGCAAAGGCGGGGGCACAGGTCATTCTGGTGTCCGGTTATGACGGCGGAACCGGTGCGGCGCCGCGAAATTCCATTCATAATGCAGGGCTTCCCTGGGAACTTGGGCTGGCAGAAACCCATCAGACGCTGATTATGAACGGGCTGCGTAGTAAGGTGCGCATTGAGACGGACGGAAAACTGATGAGCGGACGGGATGTGGCGATTGCAGCGATTCTCGGTGCAGAGGAGTTCGGCTTTGCTACCGCTCCCCTTGTTACCATGGGGTGTGTCATGATGCGGGTATGTAATCTGGATACCTGTCCGGTGGGCGTGGCGACGCAGAATCCCAAGCTGCGTAAGAATTTCAAAGGCAAACCGGAATATGTGATGAACTTCATGAAATTCATAGCGGAAGAACTGCGGGAATATATGGCAAAACTGGGTGTACGCACGGTGGATGAACTGGTAGGGCGTACCGATTTGCTGAAAATAAAAGAGACGCTGACAGAACATCAGAAAAAGATAGATTTGACCCGGATTCTTTCCAACCCTTATGAGGGAAGCAGGGAAAGAGTAACCTTTGACCAGAAAAAAGTCTATGACTTCCATTTGGAGAAGACACTGGATGAAAAAGTATTGTTAAAACAGCTTTCCGGTGCGATGGACAAAGGGGTGAAACGGAGCATTGAAGTGGATGTGAAGAATACGGACCGTGCATTTGGTACGATTCTCGGTTCGGAGATTACGAAGCGGCTGGGCGATGATGTGGCGGAAGATACTTACCGTGTCCTTTGTAAAGGAGCAGGCGGACAGAGTTTCGGCGCGTTTATCCCGAAGGGGCTGACACTGGAGCTGGTGGGCGAAAGCAATGACTATTTTGGTAAAGGCTTATCCGGCGGGAAGCTGATTGTATATCCTCCGGCGGGCAGCAGGTTCAAACCGGAAGAAAATATCATTATCGGCAATGTGGCTCTCTATGGCGCTACCAGCGGCAAGGCATTTATCAACGGTGTGGCAGGCGAACGTTTCTGCGTGCGCAACTCCGGCGCCCATGCAGTGGTGGAAGGAGTGGGCGATCATGGCTGCGAATACATGACCGGAGGGCGTGTGGTTGTCTTAGGGCCTACGGGAAAAAATTTTGCGGCAGGCATGAGCGGCGGTATCGCTTATGTGCTGGACGAAAACAGAGATTTGTATATCCGCCTGAACAAAGAAATGGTTTCTTCCCATGAGCTGACCAATAAGTATGATGTACTGGAATTAAAGGAAATGATTAAAGAACATGTGGCGCTGACCAATTCGGTCAAAGGGAAGGAAATTCTCGATAATTTCAAGGATTACCTGCCGAAATTTAAGAAAATCATTCCTTACGATTATGAAAGGATGCTGACCGCCATCGTACAGATGGAGGAAAAGGGACTGAGTGCGGAGCAGGCACAGATTGAGGCATTTTATGCAAATAAGGTGAAGTAAGATGTGAATAGCGGCGTGCATCGCGGCAGCGGGAAAGGAGTGTAAGGTAAGATGGGAAAACCCACGGGATTTATGGATTATAGGAGGGAAGTTTCCGAGGCGGCGGAGCCAAAGGAAAGGATAAAGAATTTTAATGAGTTTCACGAGCATCTTCCGCAGGAGAAGCAGCAGCTTCAGGGAGCAAGGTGCATGGAGTGCGGGGTGCCGTTTTGTCAGGCTGGCATGAATATCTGCGGGATGACTTCGGGGTGTCCGCTGCATAATCTTGTGCCGGAATGGAATGATCTGGTATATACGGGCAACTGGAAGCAGGCATATAACCGTCTGAAAAAGACGAACAGTTTTCCGGAGTTTACGTCAAGGGTCTGTCCAGCGCTGTGCGAGGCGGCATGTACCTGCGGGTTAAACGGGGAGCCGGTGGCTACGAAGGAAAATGAGTATGCGATTATTGAAAATGCGTATGCGAAAGGATATGCGGCGGCAAAGCCGCCTAAGGTGCGCACGGGAAAACGGGTTGCGGTAGTAGGAAGCGGACCGGCGGGCCTGGCGGTGGCGGACCAGTTGAATAAACGCGGGCATTCGGTGACGGTGTATGAGCGTTCCGACCGGATCGGCGGTCTGCTGATGTACGGAATACCGAATATGAAGCTGGAAAAGAAGATTGTGGAGCGCAAGGTGAAGATTATGGAGGAGGAAGGCGTGACCTTCATCACGGGAACGGATGTGGGGAAGGATGTGAAAGCGGAAACTTTGCGGAAAGAGTACCACAAGGTAGTGCTTGCCTGCGGGTCTTCCAATCCCAGGGACATTCAGGCAGCGGGCAGGGATGCGAAAGGAATTTATTTTGCCGTGGATTTTCTGAAAGCAAATACAAAAAGCCTGCTGGATTCTCATTTTGAAGACGGGAAGTATATTAATACCAGGGATAAGAATGTGGTGATTATCGGCGGAGGCGATACCGGCAATGACTGTGTGGGGACAGCGATACGTCATGGCTGTAAGTCCGTGACTCAGATTGAAATGATGCCGAAAGCGCCGGATACAAGGGCGGAGGACAATCCGTGGCCGGAGTGGCCCAAAGTGTGTAAGACGGATTACGGTCAGGAAGAAGCCATTGCATTATTCGGGCATGATCCGCGGATTTACGAATCTACGGTAAAGGAGTTTGTCAAGGATAAAAACGGCAGCTTAAAGGCAGTGAAAATCGTGAAGCTCCAGTGGGAGAGGGATGAGAAGACCGGACGTATGAATATGAAGGAAGTCGCGGGAAGCGAACAGACGCTTCCGGCGGAAATCGTCCTGATAGCGGCGGGATTTTTAGGAAGCCAGAAGTATGTGACGGATGCCTTTCAGGTGGAATTGAATGAACGGACGAATGTGAAGACGGCTCCGGGTGCTTATGAAACCAATGTGAAAAATGTGTTTGTCGCCGGTGATATGCACAGGGGGCAGTCCCTGGTGGTATGGGCAATCCGTGAGGGCAGGGAAGCGGCAAGGGCTGTGGATGAGAGTCTGATGGGGTATAGTAATCTGATGGTTCAGTAGGGAGGCTGCTGCCGACCGAAGTGGAACGTAGACCTTGGAGTGGGCAGATTCCGGTAACAGTTCGGTCGAAAACTGAACTGTTACTTTTTCAGGTGAATAAGGAAATCCATATTGACAAATGCTCCATGTAGAATAAAAGAATAGTAAGTGGGAAATCCCACTGCAAATATGGAGGTGATGGCATGGAAGCAATAAGAGACTATACGGTTCATATTGATAATAAGAAAAGAGTTACATTGAGGGGGCGTTGTATCAATACTATCATGTAAAAGAATATCAAAACGGATGTATTATTCTGGAGCCAAGAGAGTTGACAGTTCCGGATACCATTTCAGGCAAAACGCTGGAAGACATGGATCGTGCAATCGCAAATTTTAAATTGGACAGGGTTTCAGAACCTGTTGATACCCGCGAGCAGTGAGGAAAATAGCCATGCTTAAGAGATATAAACATCTCTGGATATTTGACGAATGCCGCGAGGGTCACATACCAACACATCGAAGATGTGTTTGCGCTCTGTAGCGTTGCAATCTTGATGCCCCGTTGCTTGCAGCGGGGTTGTTGACTCTACTGTGTTTTGATGAATAATGAAATTATTATTAAAGATCAGGAAAGCGTTGTTTTTCTCATATTCATTTGTTATACTTTAACTGTAATAGCATAAAAAATGAAATGCTGAAATAGTATAAATTTATGTAGAACGAAATATTTTGATATGTAAATTTTGAAAGGACGTGTTTTTATGGCATATGATATATTGCTTAAAGAAGCAAAAGACCTTCCTGAAGATATGATAGAGCAGGCGATTGAATTTATAAGGTTTTTAAAATATTCATCGGAAAAGAAACAGAAAGAGCATTTTTCAGACCATGGACTTACATTTCACAGGTCGGTAAATCCGTTAGCAAATGATTTTATTGCTATTGCGGATGATTTTGATGAAACACCAGAATGCTTTAAGGAGTATCTATAATGTATCTTTTGGACACTAATGCTTTATTATTCTTTTTATATGATAATGAAAAACTTTCAAAAAAGGCATCGGAAATTATTTACCATAGTGATGAAAAAATCAGTGTAAGTATTGTTTCCATGTGGGAAATTGCAATTAAGTCAAGTATCGGAAAATTAGAAATTAAAAGTTCTATTTCTAAGATTGTGGAGACATGTGAGAAAGAGCACTTAGAAATTCTTTCTATAAAACCAGTTCATCTTGATGGAATTAGAAAACTTCCTCTTATTCATGGAGACCCGTTTGACAGATTGATTATTTCACAAGCCCTCATGGAAAATTTCATAATTATTACAAAGGATGGGATAATATCACAATATGATGTCAAGGTGCTATGGTAAGAGGATTTTCAGTTTGTTATTTATATTCTAATCTCACAGGACGTCCAAGGATTGATTTTAAGGATTGCTGACTGAGAAAAGATATAAAATTCTTGAATTATATTAACAATTAAGAAAGTTTCTGATATAATCAGATAAAATAAAGAATTGAGAAATAATTCAGTTTGACTGTGTGAGAGTCATAGTGCTTTAGAGAAGCAAGAGTTTACTTAGCAGGGTAAGTTTGCTTCTCTTTTTTGTTGTTTGAAAATCATAAATAGGAAAGGAAGTGATATTTATTCCCGCGAGCAACGAGCCAAGTGACTGCTTGCAGGCATTTGGCGACTGCCGCGAGGGTCAAATACCCCGCCCCTTGGGGCGTTTCAAATTTGATGCCCGCTGCTTGCGGCGGGGTCTTTGACTACAAACGAAAGAAAAACAAGAATGGTAAAGGATAGCAACCTGTGTATTTGTAAATGAATAATACGGAAAAATGTCATTCTAAGGATTCCCACGAAGCAGGGAAGTAAATAACTCTGCCGCCTTAGAGAGCGGATGTTCCCCGGAGAGTACGAGGCAGATGCGGCGGGGCGGCAGTGGTTCCTGTAGGGAAAGCCGGAAAATCCGCCCTTCTTCCAATTTTTGACTAGCAAAGTCAAACGGTACAAATCCGATACCGAGATTATTTTCCGCCATGGGGGTAATTAAATCTACGGTTTCCAGTTCGATATCCGGAGCGAGAACCGCCCCGTGGGAAAGGAAGAACTGTTCCAGAAACTGTCTGGTGACGGACGCCGGTTCCATACAAATCAGCGGATAGGTACATAATTCCTGCAGCGACAGGGGATGGGAACAGAGGCCGGCATATTTGGGACCGCCAATCAGGATATCCTGAAATTCGGTGAGCGGGAAAACCTGATAATCATTCAGCATCCCGGAAGCCGTGACGATGATGGCGAAGTCAATGAGTCCGGTATCCAGCGCTTTTAAAGTGGCAGGGGTATTGTTGTTGGAGATTTTCAGTTTGATATCGGGATAATTTTCTTTAAACTGCTTTAAATGGGGCAGGAGATAATGGTGTAGCGTGGTTCCGGTGGCGCCGATGCGGATTGTTCCGTCGGTGAGCCGGAGGGCGGCGCTCAATTCGCTTTCGGCCTCCCATATATGTTTACAGGCAACCGAAACGTGGCGGTAGAGAAGTTCCCCTTCGGGAGTCAGTATAACGCCTTTTTTGGAACGCAGGAACAGCGTACAGTTCAGTTCCTGTTCCATATTGCGGATACACTGGCTGACGGTTGGCTGGGAAAGATAGAGGGTACGGGCGGCGGAGGTAATATTACCCTGTTTGGCAACGTGGTAGAAAACTTTGTAGGAATCAAAACTAACGGACATGATATTCTCCTTTGTGTGTATGAAATCCTTTTCCATCTGGATGAAGCACTATGCGGCATACGTTTTATATAAACATAGATATCATCTATGGATAAATATATAAATATTAATTTTATTTATGCTTTAAAAAGTAGTATAATACCTAAGGTGTGAAAAGTAAAGATAGATAAAGATAGATAAGGAAAGCAGAGAAAAGGAGCAGGATGAGAAAATGATAAAGGATTTAACAGAAGGTTCTCCGAAAAAGGTATTATGGCAGTTTACCATTCCCATGTTTGTCAGCGTGATTTTCCAGCAGCTTTATAATATTGCGGACAGTATCATAGCGGGACAGTTTGCCGGAGAAGACGCACTGGCTGCAGTGGGCGCTTCTTATCCGATTACCATGATATTCATGGCGATAGCCGTTGGGAGCAATATCGGATGTTCGGTAGTGATTTCCAATCTGTTCGGGGCGAAAAGATATAAGGAAATGAAAACAGCGGTGTATACCACGCTGCTTACCGCCTTTGGCCTGTCGCTGGTATTGACGGCGGCAGGACTGTTGGGAACGAAAGCATTGATGGTGATGATACGCACGCCGGAAAATATTTTCGCAGACGGGGCACTTTATCTCGGCATCTATATCGGAGGTTTTACGTTTTTATTTTTATATAATGTAGCGACCGGTATTTTTTCGGCATTGGGGGATTCCAAAACGCCTCTCTATTTCCTGATTGTGTCCTCTCTTGGCAATATTCTGTTGGATTATATTTTTGTTGCCCGTTTCCATTGGGGCGTGGCAGGTGTGGCATGGGCGACCTTTGTTGCACAGGGGATTGCCTGCATTCTGGCATTGCTTACCATGAAAAAGAGGCTGGGTTTGATACAGACGGAAGGGAAAACCGTTCTTTTTTCATGGGGAATGCTCAGGAGAATCAGCCAGATAGCTATTCCCTCCATTTTGCAGCAAAGTTTTGTGTCGGTGGGAAATATTTTCATTCAGGGTTTGGTAAACAGTTACGGTTCTTCCGTCATTGCCGGATATTCGGCGGCGGTGAAGCTGAATACATTCGCTATTACCAGTTTTACTACCCTGGGCAACGGGATTTCCAATTTTACGGCACAGAATCTGGGGGCCGGAAAGGGAAAACGGATTAAAGAAGGGTTCCGTGCGGGTCTTCAGCTGACGATGATGATAGTGGTAGTCTTTTTTGCCGCGTTTTTCCTGTTCAGTCAGGGCATGATACGGCTGTTTATGGGGGAGGAAAGTACGATGGCGCTGTCTACAGGGGTGGTTTTCCTGAAAATCGTATCGCCGTTTTATTTCGTGATTTCCGTGAAACTGCTGGCGGACGGCGTGCTGCGCGGTGCGGGGGCAATGAAACAGTTCATGGCATCGACTTTTACGGATTTGGTACTGCGCGTAGTGCTGGCATTTGTGCTGTCCGGATGGTTTGCATCCACCGGAATATGGCTGTCATGGCCTGTGGGATGGAGTGTGGCGGCAGTCCTGTCCGTGGTATTTTATAAAAAACTGAAGCTGGATGCGGGACAGGACGGCATGTAAATGGAATGATGGTATTTAAGCGGATTATCAGGTGGAATCAAATATCCCGTACAGACAGCGGTGTATTTGACCCTTGCGGCAGTCGCCAAATGTTGCAGTTGCTTAGCCCGCTGTCCGCTGGAATAAAGAGGAGGGCGTATCAGTCTGGATGCGTCCTCTCTTTTTACTTTCTTTATGAACAGGGCATCCAAAGGAAGTATGTCAGCAGAGCTGACGGATGCCCCGCGCGGCGAGCAGGGAGAAGAGCTTCCCTGTCTGACTGCACACGCCGATGCAGGGGAAACGCTTTTCCCTGCCCGATTCTGAGATTCAGCTTTTTTTCTAAAAAAATGTCATGCAGATGAGGAAGGATATTGGCTGTATGACCGAAATCTGAAAAATTTTGTTTTTTCTGCAATTTTTTCCCTCTTATATTTGTCTAATAGATGTAAGATAACAAAAGAATGAATCGGTTATCGCACACCGGCGCCGGTGTAAAGAGATGTCAGATGATTTTAACTGCGAAAGGAGATAAGACAGGTGGAGCTTCTGGTAAAAAGGGCTAAGAGAGGTGATGCCGAAGCCTTCATAGAGCTGATGGAACAGAACAAGCAGAGTATGTATAAAGTAGCCAAAGGTTTCTTAAGTGATGAGGAAGATGTAGCGGATGCAATGTCAGAGACGGTTCTGACATGTTATGAGAAAATGCGCTCTCTTAGACAGGATGCCTATTTTAAGACATGGATGATACGGATTCTGATGAATCATTGTAAGGATATTCTGCGGAAACGGAAGAGGAGTATTTCCGTGGAAACGATGCCCGAATTGGAAGACCGGACGGCAGATGACGACGGGCAGGTGTTTCAGGAGTTGATTGAACCGTTAAAGGCGCAGGACCGCAGTATTTTTACCTTATATTATGTCTATGGCATGAAGGTAAAGGAAATTGCGGCCTATATGGAAATGAAAGAAAATACGGTGGCATCCCGGTTAAAACGCGGGCGGGAAATGCTGCGGGACGAAATGACAGGCAGTCGGGAAACAGGAGGGCGCTGATGGATAGAAAAGTGGAAGAGAGGCTTCCGGAGATTGTGGAAGAGCGGTTACAGGAAGCATATGACGCAATTCGGAACGGGGAGGTAAAGCAGATGGGTAAGACGGAGCGGAAACAGAAGAGAGGTTACAGGAGATGGATGAGCGTGGCGGCGGCTTTGGCGCTGATTGTGGCAGTGCCGTCGGCGGTGTTTGCGGCGGCAGTATATTTCCAGAAGAATACACAACAGGAAGCAGACCGGCTGACGTATGAATTTGAGCTGAATTATGAGCTGGTGCCCGGAGAATATCAGGTGACGCCGGAATATATACCGGACGGCATGGCGGAGCAGGGCGACGGTAAGTATTGCGGGGAGGAGGATGTATGGATTACCGTGATGCCGATTTATACGATGGCAGAGCTGGAAAAGGCGAACGGACAGATTGTGGTGGAAGATATCGGGCAGGTGGAGCATACGGTTCTGAGCGGTATGACGGCGGATGTAATCACCTTTCGGGAAACGGAAAAATACCGGCGCAATACCTGCATTTTCCTGTTTAATGAAAGAGACGGATATGTGCTCCATATCGTTGCCGGATATAAATTGGAAAAAGAGGAACTTCTGAAGTTTGCCGACAGTTTAAACGTCATCAGAACCGGAGACGGAAGTTATGAGACAGTGGATGAGAAAACGGTCAGGGAGCAGGAGAAAGCGGAGGCTGCGGGTCTGGAGGCAGAAGCGGCCGGAAACTGGGATGAACTGATGCGGCTGGGGATTCCGGAGGATAAAATATACGCCGTGGGTGAGGAGTTATACACATATGCAGGTGCCTTCGGATATAAGGTCACAGGCTATGAATTCCTGGACAGTCTGGAAGGGTTTGCGGAGAAAGACTTTTTTGACTATACCAGATTTGACGGGTGGCTCAATGCGGACAAAACGCTCCGCCCCTATATGCGGCAGCATTATGATAAGACGGGAGCGCTTCTTGCAGAAGAAGAGGCAGAACAGTTGATTCTCCGTGTGGATATAGACGTACACTGCTATGACGACCAGTGGGAAGGGCTGCCCCTGGATGAAGCGGCGCTGGATTTTGAGCTGAATTATGTAAAGGAAACAGGGGATGGCGTGTATACGTGGGAGGAAGAATATTATGACGCTGTTCCGTCAGAAGAATACAGCCTGCAGATGGACAACAGCGCAGTCTATATCAATGTAGCGGCCCATACGCAGGGGGAGGACCGCAAGGACTTTTTCTACCGTGATATAGAAAAAGGAGAGAGCATCAGCTATACACTGCTCTTTATCGTGGACAGAGACCGCAAAGAGGATTTCTTCTTAAGTCCCTGCGGGGTCAATAGCAGTATATGGCAGAGCGAATATATGACGGCGGAAGAAATCAGGGATGAGATGGAGGGGTATATCCGGCTGGAGTAAGAAGGAAAATGAAAAGAAAAAGAATATCCCGTGGAAGAGCAGGTACTGAAAAGCACCGGATTCCACAGGATATTTTTATTCCCGCGAGCAACGAGCCAAGTGTCTGCAACATTTGGCGACTGCCGCGAGGGTCAAATACCCCGTTGCTCTGCAGCGGGGTATTTGATTTTGGAAAAAACGGCAACTGCGTTGAAAAAAAGAACTATATGAAAAGTAGGAAGAGCTCAGAGAAAGGAGGTGCACTTATCAGGGAAGAGAATGTAGTCTGATAACGGAAAGGAGGGTTGGGCATGAATCATACAATAGAATGTGCGGGCTGGCTGGAGAACAGTTGTGATGACGGACCGGGAATGAGAAGCGTCCTGTTTTTACAGGGGTGCAGTAAGAATTGTAGCGGATGTCATAATTCGGGAATTAAGGAACATGGAAAAGGAACAGAGATGGAAATTGATGCATTAATCAATTTTATTGAGTCAAAATGCTGCAACGGAAAGATTACAATTTCAGGAGGTGAGCCGTTAGAGCAGATGGACAGCCTGGCTGTACTGCTGGAGAAGCTGAAGGTCAAAGGATATAATATCTGCGTATATACAGGATGGGAATTGGAAAAAGTGCCGGAAAAGATTTTAAAACTGGTGGATTATATAAAAACAGGCAGTTTTATCATTAATTTGAGGAACTCTTATATGCAATATGCCGGTTCGTCAAATCAACATATGTTTGCTGTTAATAATGGTAAGATCAAAGAGATGAGCTTACTTGCATAGCATGGAAAGGAATGGTAATGATTATGAGTATGGACAGAGCAACAGACCTGGCAAATAGAAAAAGGAATACAGCGGGTGTGGTTTCAGAAGACGGTCAGAGATATAGAAAAAAGTATATATTGAATCATATAGTGCCTGAAAAAAATGCAGAAAAGCATAATAGCCGGATGTGTCATATCCATGATTTGGAATGTTACGATATTACATATAACTGTATAGGGATATCTGTAAAGGATTTGGTTGGGAACAAGAGCAGAAGCTTCCGTAATATGCTCCGGGCTTTGTACAGAGCTATTGTGGAACTGGCAAATATCCAGTCAGGAGGAATTGGTTTCATAAATTTTGATTCTGATATTGCGTTATATATCGGAAATGAGAGTGATGCAGAAATTGTGGAAGCTCTTCATGAGTTGTTTCTGGATCTTAATACAAGTACAAGAAAAGGCTGTGAGAATCCATATGTAACGCTGAACTTCGGGCTGGATACAAGTGTTAACGGACGCAGGGCCGGCTTTTTATTACTTGATGCATACGAAAAGGGGGATGAAAGGGGGAATCCGTTTATATTTCCCAACCTGGTATTTAAGATGAAGAGTGGGACTAATTTGGAAAGAAATACAGCAAACTATGATTTGTATTGCAGGGCATTAAGTGTGACGGCAAAAAGAATGGTGCCGACCTACTTTAACTGTGACAGTATCAGCAATGCAGAATATATTGCGGAAACAATCGGGATTATGGGATGCAGGACAAGAGTGGCTTCCAACGTAAATGGGAAAGAGGGGGTGCTGAACAGGGGAAATGTTGCATGTGTGACCCTGAATTTGGTTCAGATGGCATATCAGGCAAGAGGCGATATGGATGTTTTCTATTCTATATTAGATGAAAATCTGGAAGATGCAAAAGAAGTACTGTTGCATAGGCTCAGCATTTTATGTGAGCGGGGGTTGTTTGGGGAATATTATGATAAAAGATATTATCAGGGAGCAGAAAAAAAGGACGTATATGAAATGTTGAAAAATGGGACGCTTGCTATCGGTTTTATTGGTCTTTGGGATGCCATAGGAACATTAATGGGATGTGAAATAGATTCTGCGGATATTATGAATCAGCATTTCGATACTGCCTATGGAGTCATCAGTCATATGAGGGATTATACGGATAAGGCAGCAAAGAAGGAACATTTGAATATATCGCTGCTTGCGACAGCGGCGGAAGGTGTCACAGGGAATTTCGCTCAGTATGACAGCTTAAATCTTGGGAAAGATTTTACAGCATGTAAAAAAGGGTTTTATACAAATTCCTTCCATGTTCCTGTTAATCTGCATATCAATTACAAAGATAAAATTCAGTTGGAGGGAAAATTTCACAGATTGTGCAATGGCGGCTCCATTACTTATGTTGAGTTAAAAGAGATGCCCGGAAACAATGTGGAGGCTGTCAGGGAAGTCGTGGAATATGCGTATCATAATGATTGTAATTATATTGGCATTAATTTCCCGATGGATAACTGTATGGAATGCGGCTGTACAGGAAGGATTATTGGTCAGTGCCCATGCTGTAAATCTGATAAAATCAGAAGATTGAGGAGGGTATCAGGATATCTTTCAGAAGAAAACAGCTTTACGCCAGGAAAGAGAAAAGAACTGGGTGAGAGAACTTGCCATATGACAGTGAACTTTACAGGGGAATAAGCAGGAGGAAAGGAGGATGATTCAGATTACTGCTCACGGATTATGCCGCTTCGTTAAGTGTCACAGTACTTTGATGCTTTGCGGGGTGACGCCGTAAGCAGTAATTTATGGAATCTATGGAATCTATGGAATCTATGGAACATGGAAATTTTTGTTGAAAAGATTGTATGGATTTGATATAATAAAACTCATAAATATGAACAAATTGTTAACAAGACATTTTTGGGGTGAAAAAAGGTAATTGTCAGAATATTCTGTGAATTACACGTAAAAATGGGTCTTGGAACGCACTGTTTATGGGGCTTTTCAAGCCGTACCGTAGAAATGAAGGAAGCCCGTATGAGGGCATTGAAACAAGACTCCTTCCAGTTAATAGGAGCTACTTCTGTTGGGTAGAAATGAAGGAAGCCCGTATGAGGGCATTGAAACACTCCTAGCGTCAACGATAACCGACTTATCACTGGTCGGTAGAAATGAAGGAAGCCCGTATGAGGGCATTGAAACACAGTAACATTATGCTGTACCACAACAGGTTCTTCATTGGTAGAAATGAAGGAAGCCCATATGAGGGCATTGAAACAGTGTAAATCTTCCAGTTGTACCCGAATAATTCGGGAGTAGAAATGAAGGAAGCCCGCCAAAGGGCATTAGTTATAAATTACAAAATTCTTAGGAATAGGATTTTATTTGTCTTGCATGGTTTGTCTGTTATATGCCTGGTTACATTTGAATCAAAACAAGTTGGTGAGGATATATCTTCCTGAACCGTTTCTGTGTCTGTTTGAGCGGCTTTGTTATGATAAGGCATATATGTCTGCTGTAATATCAAAGAGAACAGATAGGCTATTTATTCCATGATGGTTCGCATTGAGAACGATATGCCGGTGCAGACTAAAAATCCGGAAAGTATTTTCCACCGATAAATATTCTGTTTTTATTTTAGGCTCTTTATGGCTGCTGCCATGAGGGGCTTTTTGCGTTGGCTTTATCTGAGCATAGTCACAGGAAAACAGTGTATGGAAAGATGTTTTGCTAAAAAATTTTTTTAAAATTTTTTTAGATAATTGGCAACTGACGAAAAAAAAGGAACTGTATAGTAAGTAGGAGGAGCGAATGGAAAGGAGCGCACCTGATGAGAGGAAACGGTAAAAATGGATGAAAAACAAAATGAAAGTCAGGAGGCAGTTATTTATGGAAAATAAAAAAAATTATGGAACAGATGTTGCAGCGGCAAGAAAAATATATGAAACAAAGGTTGGATTGGAAGCGTTTGAAAGGGCCGGAAATAATCCGCAGTTAAAAGGCATTGTACATGAAGTATTGTATAAAGATGCGCAGACGGTTAATCCGGTTAATTTATTCAATGGTACAAAAGGAGTATTGTCGAAATCGACAACCGCAGTAAGAGATGATGTATTGCTGATGAATGGAGGAAAGGTACTTGGAAGAAGCCAGTTAAAAGATACCGCCGGTTCCATTTCCAAGACGGTAAAACAGGCTGCCGATGGAAAATATGCCGGAACCAGGCTGATGGGGACAAATGAAACGGTTCAGGCATATGAGAAAGCAGTGGAAAAATTGTCTGCGAAAGGAATATCTGTTTCGCAGAAAATGACTTCTACCGGTATTTCATCAGCAGATACAAGCAGAATCGCTGTAGAAACGATAGGAGGAAAGCTGGCGGCTAAATCGCTGGCAAAGGTGGCGGGAAGTTCCGGTGTGGCAGGCGGTGTGATTTCCGGAGGAATAGAGACTGTCTGTGCAGGGATGGATTTACTTGAGGGGAATATTGATGGCGGAGAATTTGCCGGCAGAGTGGCAAAAGAAACGATTGGAGGAGGAATTTCGGCAGCAGGGGGAAGCGTGGCGGCAACGGCAGTGTCTGCGTGTACGGCATCTGTTTTGGCAGCAACAGCGGCTCCGGTTTGGGTTCCGGCGGCAGTCGGTATCGGTGCGGCCGTTGTAGTAGGTTCTCTTATAAAAGATATTTGGGATGCAGTCTTTTGAAAGACAGAATATGCAATATCGTATTGGGGGATTTGTGGTATAATATGGGAAAAAGAGGATAATTCAACATTATGATTGTTACCAAGCAGGAAAGCATGGAGAAAGGAAAATTGTGGACACACAGGATAAAAATTATCTGTTATTTGTTCCCAGCCGTTTGACAGCCAATCCGAAATCAATTTGCTATAAAGTGGAAGGGAGGGAAACAGAATATGCCGGGATGCAGACGAATGAAGCTGTTACCAAATATCTGGTAGATTATTTGTATGAAAAAGGCGGGAAGCTGGATAAGATTATCATGTTGTGTACGGAAGAAGTGCAATATGAGGGGCTTCCTGTGATAGAAGGGCGTACTACGCTGGAATATTATAAGGATGCCATATGCGGATTTCTTGCCGGGGATGAAAAATACAGTGAGGACTATTCTGATACAGAGGCATTGTTTGAAATAGTGCCATATTCAGCTTCAGATTATGATGTAAGCGAGATTAAGAAGCCTTTGGATGAAGTGCTTAAGATTACAGAGAACAAAGAAAAGGCTTTTAGTGAACATCTGTATGTGGATTTTACCGGAGGACCGAGAAGCGCTGCTTTGACACTGATATTCACCTGCAGGATGCTTCAGCTAAATGAAGTTGCAGTGGAAAAGATTCTATACAGCAACATTCATACAGAAGGGCAGAAACTGGCCGGAAAGATAGAGGAATGCACAAAGGTCTATAATGTTTTTGCCATTTTGGAGGCAAAGGAAGCGCTTGTGCATGGAGACAGAAGTAAAATGCTGGAGTATGCAGAGAAATCGGGCGATGAAGATATGAAAAAAACTTTTCAGGAGTATGATGAAATCTCTGCGAAAAGGGAAATGGCAAACCAGACCAATCAATTGGCAGATGTAATTCTGGAATCGCAGGGGGTTATTGCCTCAGCGGATAAGATTGCCAATTTGGAGAATCATCTGGCAGCAGAGCTGTTTTCAAAAGGAATCGAGAATCAGGTAAAAGACAGCAGGAATATCGTTGAAAACCCCAGATATCATAAGCTGACGTATATCGAAGAACATTTGAAAAAAAAGAGATATGATAAAGTAATCAGTTTTTTTCGTGAAAATATCATGGAAAGTCTGATTGAGTTTCAAATCATAAAAGGGGGATGGAACAGGGAACTGAATAAAAAGGTGGTGGTAAATGAACTGATGGGAGTTTACTGCTATTATGAGACACCTGAAAGCAGTAAATCCGATAAAAAAAACAAGGATGCAAAAAGGACTTTTATGGATGCGGTACGGGATTATATAAAATTGCTTAATGAATATCCGGACAGAGACCCATATGATGTTTTGAAGGAAAGGAACCAGTGGTTCTATGATATACGCGAACATATGGACTGGACATCTGAACGGGGGTTTACGCATAATGGCAAAAGCAGGCGCATTTGCAATGAGAAGCTGTTTCCTTATCTGGAAGCCGAAAACGGAACAGGTATGAAAGCAGGCGAACTGATAGAGAAGTATCAGAAAATGGAGCAGGTTTATACAGGCTATGGATTTCCGTTCGCATGTACATATGGCAATACGTGGTTTTTTGACGCATATGAGGATTTATACAAAAAGAATATGAACTGCGGTGCAAGAAGTCTGCAGAAATATTTTCAGCACACTGCAGACGGCAGGATGCAAAAAGCGCTTGCATGTTTTCCAAAGGAAAGATTTACGTATGAAACACTGATTCAGGCGCTGCAAAAGGAACAGTATCAGAAAATGCTATATGTTCTTTTCCCGTTTGAGTTAAATAAAAGAAGCATTTGTTCCGATGTGATGACAGAAGAAAAATGGGAAGAATTTATTTATGATTTTGTACGCTCATTTTATAATGTGAAACAGGTAAGGAACGGACTTGCCCATGGAGGCAGTCTGAAGGGGGATGATGTGGAGAGAGCCGTCAGGACGGTAGAAAGGGTACTCTGTCAGATAAGGGAAATGGAAAATGAAAAGCCTGCTGCAGGTATAAAAACAAAGGGGAGGAGGTGAAGCCGGATAAAAAAATATTTTATAAATTTTACAAATCATCCATCTGTCAAATGGGAAGAAAAGCAGAGAATGGCAGCATTGGAATACGGAGAGATTATTGATGTTCCTTTTCCAACGGTAGACCCGCAGGGAGATGAGGGTTATATTGAAGGATTGGCAGAACGTTATCTGCGGCGGATTTTACAGCTTCATCCGTATGTGGTTTTATGTCAGGGAGAATTTTGTCTGGCATACCGGATAATAACAAAACTGCATGAAAGCGGGATTATGGTTTTGGCGGCATGCAGTGAGCGCGTTGTGAAAGAGGCCGGACAGAAAAAAGAGGTAATGTTTGCATTTTCGCAGTTCCGCAGATACTGCAGGTGAATGTTGGAAAAGGAAGAAGAAGCCTTAAAACGGAGGGATAAAACTTGGAGGCGGATATGCAGAGATTAGGACAGGCATTGCGGATTCGGTATGTGAAGCTGCATTTTAAGGTACAATTTTGGAAAGCATCCAGACTTCCGGTGAACAAAGTGTCAGCAATCCGGGGTGGAATCGGAGAAATGCTGCTGCGGGCCAATTGTATCCGGGACCGGAATTGTGTAAGCTGTGATTTTGAGCAGGAATGTATTGTAAGAAGAACGATGTATTCCAAATTTGACAAAAAGCCGGCTTTTGTGACTACTGGTGACAGTGCCGGATATGTGCTGGAATGTGAAAACTATGAAGAATTTTTTGATGCCGGGGATATCCTGGAATTTCAACTTATTTTGTTTGGCAAGACGATTGTATATTTCAGCCAGTTTCTGCAGGCTGTTTATCAGCTTGGCAGTGCGGGCATTGGGAAGGAACATGCCATGTATCATTTGGTATCGGTTCGAAATACCACAGGAAAGGAAATTTTGGACGGAGAACATATTCTGATGGAACGTTATGAGATACAGACAATAGAAGATTATGTCAGATACCGTCTGCAGCAGAATGTCCGGTGGGAGAACCGGATTCGTTTTAAGACTCCCGTGACCCTGAAATATCAGGGGAAAATGCAGGAGACCCTGAATTTGGAGGCGGTTGCTGCAGCAGTATTCCGCAGGCTTTATATTCTGGACTGTTTTGAGGGACTGGATTGCGGGGAGTTATGCTGGCAGGGAGAATATCCGGAGGTTTTGAAAGAAGAATCTAAAAGAGTATCGGTTTGCCGGTATTCCGGCACGCAGAATCAGAAAATGGCGTTGCAGGGTATAAAGGGAGATATGCAGCTGTCAGGGCTTCCGCAGGAGCTGCTGCAGGTTCTGCTGGCAGGTGAAATTATGCATATAGGAAAGAATACAAGTTTTGGATTCGGAAGATACCATGTATGGTAAGGCAGGGAAAACGAGGGTGCGGAAATGGAAGGAGGAAATATTTTGAAAGACGAGAGAGTTCTGGCGATGTATGATGTGAGGGGAAAGCAGGAGTATATTTACCGGAGCAGGAAGATTCAGGAGATTATAGGAGCGTCCTGTATAATCAGGGATGTATTTGAGGATTATCTGTATCCGGCTGCCCGGCAGGTTCGGAATAAAGAAAAGGATATGGGGGATAAAGAGGCAGTATACCGGTACGGACCGAAAACGGCAGAGGCTTTTTCCACGGAAGCCTTTGAACAGCGTATGCAGGAAGGATGTTATATAGGGGAGGTGGTTTATGACGGTGGTGGGAACTTTCTGATTTTGTACAGGGACAGGGAGACATGTATCAGGGTGAACCGGCTTTTTACAAAGAGCCTGATGGAACATACCGGTACACTGAAGGTATTATGCACGATTTTGGAACATCCTGATTTTATGCGGTACCAGGAGGATAATCGTAGATTATATGAGCAGCATCGGAGGAATGAAGCGACAGAGAGTGTGATTCATCCGGTGAACAATCTGCCGGTGGTTCAGGTTGACCCTCGTACTTCGAGACCCTTATCAGTAAAACGCATAACTGCAGGAGCTGGCGGGGACGGCAGGAAAAAGATGTCTTTGGAATGCGCTGCAAAGTACGATAAATATCGGGAGGAGGAGAGGCGCGGAGAGGCAGCGGAGGAAAAGATTTTAGACAGGATTGTGGAAAAGAGGGGGGAAGAAAGCCTGTTGGCCGTGATATATATAGACGGCAATAACATGGGGGCGCAGGTACAGAAGTGTCTGGAAGGAAAGGAAAGTTATGAAGAATGCGTCACGGAGCTTAGAAGATTCTCAGGTGAAATCCAAAAAAACTATGTGGATGACCGGATGGAGGCCATCAATGCCATGCTGGACGGGAAATATAAAGATGAGAGAGATGAGGACGGGAAGAGCAGGCCTGGTAAAAAGCGGCGGACGATTGTAGCGGCAGGGGATGAAATGGCAATCATCTGCAATGCCCGGGATGCTTTGGATGTAGTGAAGGCATATTTCAGAGACTTTCCGGAGAAATGCAGTTCCTGTGTGGGAATTGCAGTCTTTCACAGTCATGCACCTTATGCGGACGCATACCGGCTGGCCGAAGAATGTTGTGAATCCGGGAAAGCATGGATGAAGAAAAAGGGTTTAAACCATGCGTGTCTGTTAGATTTTCATTATTGCCAGGGCGGAATCGGAATTTCGTTGGAAGGGATTCGGAAGAAAGAACTGCCTGAGAAAGAATGCAGCAGGCCATGGATGATGCTTTCCCACTCAAAGGACAGGGAGGAAGGATTCTGCTATTCTTTGGAACTGGCAGAGGAGATGGCAGCTCTCCTGCGGCGTCTAGGCCGGAGTAATGTGAAATCACTTTTAAGTGCAGCATTAAACAGCCCGGCAGATTTGGAAATGGAGTTGGAAAGGATTAATGCACATAGAACGGAACCTGAGGATTTTACATTAGGCGGGAAGCTGGATGAGGAGCGGAAAAGAAAGTTGATTTACGATATCGTTCTGGTTTATGATTTATGGTTTCGGGAAGAGGAGGTGTAAAATGGGAATTTTATATGGTAGGTTAAAAATTGAACTTATGTCAGACCTTTGCGCAGGGTCCGGTTATTCTTACGCAGGAGTAATTGATTCTGATGTATCTTATGATGAGTACGGACTTCCTTATATACCGGCCCGCCGCCTGAAAGGCTGTATGAGGGAAGCAGCGGAACTGGTTTGTCCTGATATGACGGAAAAGCTGTTCGGTAAGCCGGGAGATGATGGGACAAAAGGGATAGTTCTGTGGAATGCCTATATAGAAGAGTACGATTCGGTGACGGAAGAACTTGGGAAACTGCATCATGAAGCGTACAGGGAGGCGGCTTACCTGTCACAGCAGAATATACTGAAGCTGTATACAGGTATCAGGGCGCAGACAAAATTGTGTCCGGAGACGGGAACTGCACAGCAGAATACTCTGAGATATACCAGGGTAGTGGGACAATATAATCCGTTGAAAGAGAAGGTTCCTCTTTGCTTTTATGCAAAGCTGGAAATTCCTGATATTTATAAAGAAGTATTGGAACGGATTGTTAAAGCGGTAAGAAATATCGGAATGAACCGGAACCGGGGATTAGGAAGTGTGCGCTGTAGTCTGAGTAATTTAAGAATAGCAGAAGAACCGGAACTGAGGACGGGTAAAAGGACAGAAGGGGAAGAAAGAGTCTGTCTTACTTATGTTCTTTGCAACAGGGAACCTTTGTTGATGAGCAGTGATAATGTAGAAGTTTCGGATTCTTATATCAGTGGAAAGAGTGTCCTCGGAAAACTGGCGGGAGCTTATCTTCGCGGGGAAGGGAGAAGTGCGGAAGGAGAGGAATTCAGGCAATTGTTTTTGGACGGAAATACTCTTTTTACCAATGCATATCCGACCATTCTGCCCGAAAAGGGCAGGGAATTGGCAGCACAGTGGCCGGATTATGCTCCGGCGCCGCTTTATCTGAACCGGTTGAAAAAAACAGGCGTTTTGGTAAATCTGCTTGGAGAAAATAAGGAGATTCCACAGGGCAGAAGAGACATATATGATACAGGAGGAGGAAATCTGCCGAAAAAACTGAAAACACACTATGTTTATGAGAGCAGCCCTAATATGTATGATGTGATAGAGCCGCAGCGGGAGATTCTTTACCATAACAGTAAACGGGAACTTTTGTATTCACTGGAGGCAGTAAAAGAAGGACAGTATTTTAAAGGGCAGATTTATACCAGCCGGAAATATGCAAATCTGCTTAGGGGGCTGTTAGAACATACGCATCTTTCTTTTGGAAAGTCCAAGACAGCCCAGTATGGGATTTGTGAGCTGGCAGCCGGGATAACGGCGGAGACTGTCGAAGAAGAGACAATCTGTGCAGAAGAGGGCGAACGGATAGCAGTTGTTATGGATAGCGATGCGGTATTCATACATGGAGCTGACGGATATACCATAAAATTTGAGGAGATAAAAGAGCTGGTCGGAGGGCAGCTGGGGATTCCCTATGATAAAGAAGCAGATGAAAACAGTATGCTTCAGACAAAGGAAATAACGGGCTATAATACGAAATGGAATCTGCGAAGACCCGGAATGCCTGCGGTGAAGGCAGGCAGTGTACTGGTATATACCATACCGGCCGGACAAAGCTGGCAGAAGAACATATGGCCGGGGCGGACATTTGTAGGAGAGAGGAATCTGGAGGGATATGGGCAGGTACGGATTGTAAAGTGCCGTGATATGTCTTATGCTGCGGAAAGCACGAGAGCGGAAAGAACGGGAGCAGAGCAGGATAAGCAGGCGGAGTGTCTGCATTTTCATAGCTGCATGTCCTTTCTTCTGCAGATTTTGACAGAACAGCTTTTGGAGCGTTTGGTTTTTCTATATACAGGGAGAGGAACAGAACTGAATCTGACGGCATCTACGGTAGGAAGGCTGAGTCTGATGCTTCAGGAAAGCCTGAATGAGTACAGAGGTGATGCAGAGAAAGCTTTTAAAGATTTTTGCAGCCGGGTGGAATCTATAAAAAGGAAGAAAGAGAAGGAAGAAGCATTCCGCTTGCTGTATTCCGTTTTGCTGAAGGAGAGAGGGGAAGAAAAGAGGGAGGCGGAAGGAGAGTACAGGCTGGATATTCAGAAAATGACTGAAGATAAAGGCGATTGGAAGCTGAAAGAAATAGGGAGTCTCTTAAAATTGTATTCTACTGAGGAGGAATACAGAGAAAGGCTGACAGATATATGGGGTGTGTACATGGAGAATATACTTACCTTTCATAAATATCTGAAAAAACATGAAGGCTGACAGGGTATTTTAGAAACATCCGCCGGAACCGTGCGGAAAGGAAGAATGGAAACAGGAGAGATATATGCGGAATAATACAGGGAAAAAAATATATTATCGGATAGTTTTTCAGACTGCATCTGCCCTGTCGGCAGGCAGTGGGGAAAACCGGTATTCAGACAGTGATTTCATAAGGAATTCAGTGGGAGAGCCTTTCATTCCGGGCAGCTCACTGGCAGGTATTTACCGTTCTTTTTTTACTGAGAATGATGCTGAGTATTACTTCGGGGCAGACAAAAAGGAAGAAAGAAAACAGGAAGAAGATGGGCCGGGGAGCAGGGTACTGGTGTATGATGCAAAGCTGCAGGATACAGAAGGAGGGATTCCTTACCGAAGGGTTATCAGAGACTGTGTGGCACTGGATGAATGGAAAACAGGAAAGGATGGGCATAAGTTTGACTTTGAGACGGTTGAGCCGGGAGCTTGTTTTGTAACCTATTTAGAACAGAACTGCGGGCCGGGGGACAGAGATATTGGGAAAGAGCTGGCTGAGATTTGGAGAGAGCGCAGGATTTACATTGGCCGTAAGACGATGCGGGGTCTTGGAAGCATTGGAAAGGCTATGATTTACCGGCGGAGCTTTGATTTGACGGAGCAGTCGGAGCTGGATGCATGGCTTGACTTTGATATGTATCAGGAGAAGGACTGGACAGATGCAGAGTTTGAGGCAGAGGACAGACAGGAAACAGGACGGGGCAGGATGATTTCCATAGAGTTTAATCTAAAGCAGAAGGGAGGAATTTCAATCCGCCGTTATACGACAAAGGTGACGACCGGAGTGATTCAGCCGGATGCAGAGCAGCTTACCTGTATTACCGGAAAGGATGGACAGGAAGTGCCGTATATTCCGGGGAGTTCCTGGGCAGGTGCGTTCCGCCATCATATGGAACGGTTAATTCCGGGATGTACGCGGGGATGTTTTGGGGATTGTGAAAAGCGTTCTGCCATTCGGTTTGGCGAAAGCTTTATCAGCGGGGCGTCCGCGAAGGTACTGACCAGAAATGCGGTGGACCGTTTTACCGGAGGAGTGATTGAGACGGCATTATTTACTGAGAAAATGTGGTATGGAGGAACGACAGTGCTGCGCATAGAGCTTCCCGCAGAAGTGGATATGGAAGTATGGCAGGCACTGGCAGCTTCTTTGGCGGATTTGCATGCGGGGCTTCTTTCCGTAGGCGGTCTGACGGCTGTGGGAAGAGGTATTTTTGAAGGAGAGACTCTGTTTATTGACCATGAACCGGTTCTTCCGGGAGATGGGATGTATGAACGGATTTTAAAAAAGCTGGAGGAGATGCGTGTATGGAAAAAATAGAGACAATGGAACAATTCTGGCAATGTGCAGATACGATGGCAGAAGGTTTCCTCTTTGCCATGTTTACAGATGAAATTGTGTGGGAGAGCTGGCCGTTAACTTCCGAAAAACGGGAAAATTTCCGGAAAAAGGAGGGGAAGCTTTTGGATGTGCGAATCTTTAATAAGGAAAAAGAGGTGCGCATGTTCCGCGGGGATATCGGAAGAAAGCTTCAGGGCAGAAGTATCGATGACGGGAAGGATATACTGAAGCAGCAGGAGTATTTTGACGAGGAACAGTATCTGGATATTGACGATAAGCGTTCGGAAGAGGTATTTGCCAGAGAGAAAAAGGTAGTTGCCACCGGAGGCGGCTGTTATTCCCTGCCATTGCCGGGGTTCGTGGATGCAAAGGTAAGGCTCCGCAATTATCTTGGCTATTACGAAGAAACAGGCCAGGTATATGTAAGGGACTGGCGGCTTATGGGGTTATTTCAGGAAAGGCCCGGGCAGGTGCAGAGCCAGAGGAGGAGAAAATGAAGGTAAATTATAAAAGGAAGAAAGATGTAAAATTTGTCAATCCATATACATTTGTACCGGTTTCAAAAAAGGAACCTGTAAAGAGAAGTACGCTTGAACCGGCAGAATCCGGCAAGCTGCATACAGGAGTTCTCCGGTGCAGGCTTTATGTCCGGACGCCGCTTGGAATACCTGATGCGGAGCGGGAAAAAACGGATGGGAGCGGACATAAGAAATATCCCTTTTTTTCCTATGAGGAGAATGGAAAACCGGTTCCGGTAATTCCGGGAAGCTCTTTAAGGGGAAGCATTCGTTCTGTATTTGAAACAGCTGCGGATTCCTGCTTTTCGACACTACGGGAGAATACAGGGTTATCCAGGCGTGTGGACAACCGAAAGGCTTATAAGCCTGGAATCCTTAAATGGGAGAAGGAAGGCTGGCATCTTTATCAGGCGGAACGTTATCTGTTGGCAGTGAAACCGGAAGAGGATGACCGGAAGAGGAGCTATACAGAATATAGAGAACTGCCTGCGGATGCATATGTCCATATGATTCGGAGAGAAGATGGACGGAGAGCTGCCATGAACAGGGAGAGAGAAGAACTGCGGTTCGGAGATTTGGTGGAATTCCAGCCTTACACACAGGGGAACGGTGTTTATAAGAAAAACGGTTTTCAGGTTTGGAAAGGCGTTGCCAGAAGCGTGAGAAAGAAACAGGAGGGAACAGGGCATCCGGCAGGCAGGGAGTATGGGCTGGTCTATATAGGAGAGACTTTTGCGAAAAAAAAGCATGGGGAAAGTATCTTTGTGATGGGGAAGGAAGTAAAGGAATTGACGGCGGGACAGGTGAAAAAGGCATATGAGGGCTTGCTTGAGAGCCTGGAGATATACCGGAATCCTGCTGTAAACCGCAGTGAGGGACACAGTGGATATAAGGATTTTGAACATGCGAAAAAGGAGAGAGGAATCCCGGTCTGGTATTCTGCGGAAGAAAAGAAGCTTTCACTGGCCTCAATAGGAAGGACTTTTTATAACACCAGTCTGAATGAGCTGGCAGGAGAAAGAAAACCCTGCATAAACAGGAAAAAGCTTTGTGAAGCCTGTACTCTTTTTGGTATGGCAGGAGAAGAAAGTCTGGGAAGCAGGATTCGGATTACGGATGCAAAGGCTCAGGAAGGGTATCAGTTAAGATGGGAGACATTAAAAATACTGGGACAGCCCCGTTATTCTTATCTGCCCTTTTATGCCAAATCTGCTTCGGGCATTCCGAATTCTTATGATGACCCAATGGTTGAGATAGCGGGAAGAAAATTTTACTGGCATAACATGGAAGCGGCAAAGGACAGCAGGATTTATGCGGCTGGGGAGAAAAATCAAATGAATAATACGCTGGAGCTTGTGATGCCGGGGGCGGAATTTTCTTTCGAAGTCTATTATGACGGTATTACGCAGGAACAGCTTCAGAAGCTTATGTGGTGTATTCATTTCGGAGAAAATAAAAAGGATGGGAATCTGTGCGGCAGGCTTGGTCATGGGAAGCCGCTCGGGCTTGGAAGCGTCAAAATGGTGATAGAAGAAAAGGAAGAGAGAATTTTTGAGGAAGGAGTTTACAGATGGGAACGGGAAGTATCGCTTGGGGAAGGGGCAGAGCCTGAATTAAAAAATAAGAAGGAATTAAAGCGGGTGATGGATTTCCGCGGGCCGGGTGGAAAAATACCGATTCAATATCCATATATCTGTGATGAATATGGAAAGGAGCTTTCGGAGTCCGGTAAGAATGAGAATGCAAGGCATGTGTGGTATTTGAAGAACAAAGAGTCCAAAAGGGAAAAAGATGACCCTTCAGAGCTTTTGCCTGATATTATGGCAAAAAATCAGACACTGCATCCTTATCAGAAGATGCAGGGGAACAGTCAATACAATAATTATGGCAACAATGGATTAAAAAGGAGATAGTTTATGAAAAAGATGTATATTACGAATGTTTCTCTTCAGGGAAAGGGTGAACTGCTGAAGTTTCTGTATGAACCGAACGGTTTTGAAATGAAAAATAACCGGGAGACCAGTTTCCCAATCATACCGGTGATTGCATCCCGGCAGGAGAAAGGGGATGAGATTAAGGTGCTGGCGATTCGGTCCAATCATGCGGACACGCCGGATAACTATGCAGTATTTCTGCAGGAACTGAGTACACTCGGAATTTCGGAAGAACAGGTAAAAGAGATAAATATAGCGGAAAACCAAAGCAGTTCAGAGAGCCTGAAGTTGTTGATGACAGTGCTGGAAGAAATTCCGGAGAAATCTTTGGTCTATGGGGACATTACTTACGGAACAAAGCCTATGGCGGCAATTTTGCTGTATGCAATGAGTTTTGCGGAGAAAATGAGAAATTGTGAGGTGGACGGAATCTATTATGGGGAAATCCGGAGAGAGGATAAAAAAGTAACGGGAGCATTGCTCTATGATTTAACAGTGCTAAAACTGTTAGGCGATTTAATTGATGAGATGAAGGATATGGGAATCCGTGGAATGAGGGAAGTGATTCATGGATTGATAGGGGAGTAAGACGGAGGATAAGCGATGGATGAAACATACAATTTGGAAAGAAAGCAACTTGCTGAGGAATTTGAGGCTGCGCACGGTGTTTTCCTGGAAGAACTGAGACATATGCCGACAAATAACAAAGAAGAGAGACGGAAATTTTTTGACAGGTATGACCGAAAAGAGAACTTTGATATTGAGTTAATGGAAGTGTACCGTCATGGAGCTTATTATAAGATAAAAGCGCGTTTGGAGAAATCTTCGGAAAGTTTTCATGCAGATTCGAATATGGCTGTTCTGGGGAGAAAGGAAATAGATACGCTTGTGTTTGTGGAGGCCAGAAATGAGGCAATAGAAACTTATGTGGGAGTGAATAAAAAGGGAGACGTTTATGGGTTTGTCGCATGCGTAGGGACGCTGTATAAGCAGAGGGCCGGTAAGGCGTCAGGAGAAAATAAATTGCAAAGCAAGGGGATATCAGACCAGGGGATACCAAAACGGAATTTGTCGAGAGATTTCAGGCTGATAAAGATGGCTAAAAGAATATTGGAAAAAAGTTTCTACAGGATTTCTAAGGAAGAGGCGTTGGAACGGGCTATCAAAGAGGTTTCATGCAACTATACAAAGAAGGAGATGGAGCTGGTGCGGGCACTGTTTTTTCCGGAGAAAATGGTGATTTCCATGGATGTGCCGCTGGGAACAGAGGATGGGAATACAGGCGATACTTTGGGAACACGACAGGCAGATAAGGAAGATTATTTTGAGTCAGTACTTGACAGGGAATCGGGGAGTTCTTTGTTAGTGGCTTTTTGCCAAAAGATTGAAGAAAGATGGGAAATTATTACATCTGCCAAGGGTCTGAATGAGCAGGAGTTTTTTAGGGCATTTTTTACACAGGGGATTTTAAAAGAACTGAAGCTGGATAAAAGTGAGGAACCATGGAAGCCGTATATAGAAGAGCCTGCGGGAGACGAAGAATTTTATCAGTTACTGAAACCAAGGGGGGATTTTCTATATGACAAAATGTTTTATAAGAAATATTTGTGGGAGGCTTTCGTAAAAGAACCTGGAGATTTTTATAGTGTTTACGCATGGCTTCTGCGAAAGGATTTTGAGTTTACGGACAAGGTGTTAGCTGATGTGATGGATAAGGACAAAACGGTTATTTCAAAGAAAAAGAAAGATTATTTGAAATGGATGAAGGCGATTTATGATTATTACCGAAATAGTTAGTTTCAGAAAAGTTTATGCAATCAGAACCATCCGTTGGACGGGTGGTTCTGAAGATGAAAAAGAGATGAAAAATTATAGTCGGGACGGAGTGGGAATTCATGTGTTTGATATGTTTATGTGGTAAATTAATATTGAAAAGATTATGGTGATTTGATATAATAACATTTGTAAATATGAACAAATTGTTAACAAGGCAATTTTGTGGTAAAAAAAGGTAATTGTCAGAATATTCTGTGAATTACACGTAAAAATGGGTTCGGGAATGCCCTGTTTATCAGGCTTTTCAGACCATACCGTAGAAATGAGATAAGCCCGTATGAGGGCATTGAAACCTATTTCCCCTCGCACATTTTGAGCTTTGATTATGGTAGAAATGAGATAAGCCCGTATGAGGGCATTGAAACAGGTCGTTTACCGGGTATCTCCAGCTTCTTACGCTGTAGAAATGAGATAAGCCCGTATGAGGGCATTGAAACACTACTCCCTTTACTGTATTGGGATAACCTGGATGTGTAAAAATGAGATAAGCCCGTATGAGGGCATTGAAAATACCAAAGCTTTTAGATAGTAGGATTGAATTTCTATAATTCTTTTTTAGTTCTATAATTTAGATTGGATTATAAGTCGCAGAAGAAATATGCTTTTCCTGACATGGTTGTTTGACTGCATAGGTGTCATGCATATAAGAGATTTTTATGATAACAATATACGTGAAAGACATAAATCACATTTCACAAAAGTTATATGATGATGTTATTGCTATGGTGAATATTCGTAAGTTAACATGTACATGCGGTAATTGTAGGTGTTTTATCCAGCATGGCAGTTACAATCGGACAGTGAAAACTTCTAATGGAGCGGTTCGGCTTCGTATTAATCGTGTGAAATGCACTATCTGTGGGTGTACTCATGCCCTTCTTCTTTCATCAATTATTCCTTATTCCCAAATATCTTTAAAAGATCAGATGGATATTATAAATTGTTATGAAAATCAGTCTGGTTATGATAGAATTTTTGAGTCTGTCTTTTCCATAGATGAGAGTAATGTACATTCTGTCATTCTGCGTTATTGCAGATATTGGAAACCGCATATTCTATCGCATGGCATTTCTGTATTTTCAATTGAATTACTCTTAAAATATTGTTTCTCTATTTTTCAAAAACAGTTTATACAGATTAAGAGTACATCAAACAGACTTTTCATGTTTCCCACATAACAATACTGGATATCGGGTTTCGCTCTCTATATACTGGATTCTGTAAACTTAAATTATGTAACTTGTGAATGCAAAATATGGAGGAAAGTATCTGATGAACGAAAAGGAGATAAAAGCCGGTGCAGATGAACTGAGTGTAATGACTGAAAAGTGGATGCGGTTAGAAAGAAAGACACTAAAGCAAAGGGAAGCAGCAGAACAATTCTATGAAAAGAAATTATTAAAACTCATTGAGAATGATTCTTTGCAAGGGTTGTTGTATGGCTGCTTTTCAGAATCCCTTGCCTATTGCAGCAGGTAGGGGATTTTCACGCCGTTTCCGTTGCAGCAGTACAGCGGTTTTTCGAAAATTTCTATTGAAAAAATGAGAAAATGGCCTATAATATGCTTAACAGGACAGCCGGAAGGTGAGTACCAGTCACCCGACCCGGCGAAAAAACTTTAAGACTTTAAGAAATAGCCGTCAGTCTTGCCAAAGAACAGGACGGCTATTTCTTATTTTTCAAATTCAGAATTGCGATTATTCGCTTATGACTAAAACATTATCCCCTAATACCCTGTAATTAGAAACCGGATTGCCCGTGCAGATAACGGCCTGCAGTCCTCCCGATCCGGAAAGGGGAGTTAAATCCGTCACGAAGTTATCCGAGAGGTCGATATATTCCAATGCGGGCAGATTTTCTGCAAAATGGATATCCGTCAGCTCATTATCTGCTATGCTCAAAACGCTGAGAGAAGGGAAATGGGCGAGGAAATCCGTATGTTCATTTAAGACCACATCATCCCAATACACGGAATAGAAACCGTCGCTTCCGTAAACTTCAGCATTTTCATAGAGCAGAAGCCCGTCCATATACAATTCTTCCAAAGACGGATTATCCTTTAACCGGTCAAAAGCAATTTCACATTCCATGCCGCTGATATCCAGACTGCGCAGGGTAGGGATGGAAAAAATAGCGGAGATATCGTCATAGGTCGTTACCCCTTGCAGGGAAAGCGTTTTTAATGCCGGGAAATGGGTAATAAAATCCAAGGACTGTCCTCTTCCGATGTTCGTGCTCAGGGAAAGTTCCTCCATGTTTGTCAGGTTTGCCAGGGATGTGCTTTCCTTCAGTTCACAGCCTGTCAGGTGAAGGGAAACCAGTTCCGTCATTCCGGACAGGAAAGAGCAGTCCTGAAACTGTGAAAGCCCCAGTTTTTTCAGCTGTGTCATACCGCTGAGGTCGGGCTGCGGGCAGTTATAGGGAAGTTCTATGTACAGTTCCTTTAAGCCGGTAAGGCTTTCCAGGGCCGTCATGTTTTTCAGGTTATCACAGTCTTCCAGCATCAGTGTTTCCAACTGTGTCCGTTCCTCTAAACCGTCCAGCGTCAATAATGCGGCATCTGCTATCCGCAGGCTTTTCAGACTTTTCATGCCGGAGAGGAAATCCAGTGACTTCAGGTTTTCCGAATCGATATCCAGCTCTTCCAGCGAATCCATGACACGGAAGACGGAGAAATCGTTTATGCCGTCACAGCTTTCGAGAGTCAGGGATTTCAAGGAGGGCAGACTTACAATCTTGCTAAAATCCGTAAGGCTGTATCCGTCAATGTACAGAGACTCCAGGTTCGGGAACTGCTCCAGCCCGTCCAGACTCTCCACGCCGGAATTCAGCCGGATTTCTTTTAGCTGTGAGGTATCCGTCAGAAGCTCTGCCATCTCAGCGGGAGAAGATGCATAGCAGCCGATACTGTTCAGGGAGAGTCCTGCCAGACTGTTTTTTCCTATGGAAAGCGATGTATTCAGCTTTTTTAGTCCGGTAAAGCGGTTCAGACATTCCTTCCCGGTCGGTATATCCCTGGAAAATGACAGCCATGTCAGCTCTGCATCTTCATCTTCAAAGGGATTGGAAAAACTGTATCCGACGAGAAAATAGTCCCAATCGTAATCCGTTTCAATCCATTGGATTTTGGCAAGTTCACCGTCCGTAATTTCATCGGACGGTTTGCCGAACACGGCTTCCGCCATTGCGCCGATGGCGCCTGTGAGGGACGTTTCCGTTTCTGCATCGGAAGAACCGAGCATGGCGTCTATCTCTGCGGTGATGTCCCGTGCGGTTTCGGATTCGGTTTCTTTTATATTCTCCCTAATACTTTCCCTGATACTGTCTTCAGCTGTCAGCTTTGATGCGGGGGACTGGTTGTGCTCCATCTGCCATCGGCTATAGATGCCTTTGGCATTGAGGGCAAGTATGAGGACAACACCGATGATTCCAAGGGCAAGCCCCCTCTTCCATCCGTAAGGTTCCCAGCCGGTCTGCTTTTGTACCGGTGGTTTCTGGGGAACCTCATAATGAATCCGTCCGGTCAGGGTGGCCTCTTCGTGCTCCCATTCCAATGCAAAGGAAGTATTGCAGTATTCGCATACGGCAAAGTTCTTATTCTCCTTGTCAATTTTTAAATCACCGCCGCAGGCGGGGCATTTTAATTCCGTGATTTTCATTTTGCAGTCAGACTCCTTTTTTATCTGCGGGCTGCAGATATTTTCAATGCGATACATACGATACCAATATTCTACCCTTTGACAGAGAATTTGTACAGAGGTTTTCCAAAGACGTTTGGTAAAGGACAAAGGGCTTGTCCTCCAATGTCATTAACTTAAGCGTCACAACGCCCCGGCGAAGCATAAGTCCCATTCAGACACGCTTTCGCTCGACGTCAAACGCAGCGGTACTAAGGCGCTAAAAAACAGCGCCTAAGAACCGGCGTTTTCCCACGGTCTGAATTGGAATCTTATGTTTCACCAAAGCATTGTGACGCTTAAGTTAATGACATTGGCTTGTCCTCCCGTCCTCTTTCGCACCCCTGTGCATAAAAAAGCCCGTCCGCAAAAAAAGTGGACAGGATTTTTTCTTTTGCCGTCGTGCGGCAAGTTGTGATTTTATATTTTTATTTGTTTTTCTTCTTCCATTTAGAGATTGTTAAATAAAGCAAGAACCAAACAATGCAATGCGCCATAAGGATAAGTATATCCTTTGTAATCATTTGTTCAGTGCCGCTTGCTAAAATCATAATTCCTTCAAAAGCTGCATTAGACGGAATAAGATTGCAGAATATCAAAGCCAAACCGTCTGCTCCCAGCAAATAGGATAGCAATGGTACGGCGATAAATACTATCAGCACTACTTTGATATAAACAACTCCGACCATAAGGTTTTCCGCAAATTCCCCTATAAACAATCCGGTTAATGCGGCTGTAAATGACGAAAGAATAATCAGTATCAACATAAAAAACGCACTTTGGATGGATAACCGGAAACATATACAGACTGTGAAGATGGCAGACAAACCTCCGCAGACAAAGCCAACAAAAATTTTTTGAATGATATACTGGCTATGTGTCATTGGCAATATTTGATTTACCAGTGCAATGCCGCTTTCCTTTTCTTCTATGATGTTCACTGCGTTAAAGGTACATCCCATAAACATGGCAACAATCAGCGTTGCGGCAATAAATATATTTTGAAAACTATCCATTGGATCGGGACGCTCTAAAATCGTAACCATTATTTCTTCTGCGTTTTCACAATCCCTGTATAATGCCGGAAGTGTATCTGCCGTTTGACACCACAAATCCATTTCATCGCCGGACAGCATCGTTTTAATACCGTTGCTGTCAGCTTCTACGCCTATATAGTTTGTAGAGGGATCATTGACGGCAGCAATCAAATCCTCCTGCGTTTTATATTCGGTTACAGAGCCATATCCTTCTAACCATGAGATAGCCCCGGCAGGCAAATTATCTTGTACTATACCAAAGTGAAATTCACTTAGAGTGGAAAAATCAATAGTTCCGACAAAATTTAAGATAAAAGCAACTATCAGCGGTAAAAGAAAAGACATGATACAAAATTTGTCTTTCCGAACACTTTTTAGCTGGTAAATTAATCCTCCCATTGTCAGCCCTCCTTTCCCATTTCTTTACGGAATGCAATTTGAATGATTATAAATAGGGCGGCAATTCCACAAGCAGAGCAAATGTAATAAACAGGGTCAGTTATAGGTGTTCCAAAATAAGCATTTTTCAATCCCATATAAATTTGATAAAACGGATGCCAACCTATCCATGCCATTTTTATAGAAGTATTCGCTGTCAAAAATACGGGTGTAGCTGCAAAAATGGCAATTACCAAATAAGCAAGTGAAAATTGTTTGAAATCATTTAACACCATCGTACAACCAAAACCTGCCAATGCCATAATAAGGGACAAAATTGCTGTCTGCACTAATACAGCGGGTAAAATATGGATTGTATCAGCAATCCCTATATTGAATACAGTCATCAATGCAGCAAATATTAAGTCTGATAATAAAAAAATAATAATCTTCGATAAGATAAACAGGCTTTTTTTCAAGGGAAGGACAGCATGAATGCGAATAACTCCCATTTGCTTTTCTTTGAACAGAACAGAAGCAATCCCTAAAAATCCAACGGCAACAATCTCAATAAATAGCAGTTCGCAAGTTATTTCTTTCCGCTGTTTTAATTCGGGTGTATTTTTCCCTACTGTTTTAGCTGTATATCCGTTATCCGGGTACAAGAGTGAGCGTGCATAGTCAGCCCGGTGCCTGTCAACCTTTTCACTCCCATAATAAAGAATAATATTGGGCGTACCGGAACTGGCATCTATCCCTACGCCGGTTGTATCTGTAGCAAGAGCCTGCTCTAATTCTTCCAATGATGTTACAGGATAAATCAAGTCAGACACTTGCGTCTGTGTACCTTGTGGATCATACAAATATACATGGTACAATTCGGCGTTCATAAATTTTATATAACCGAAGTTAATAAATAGTGTGTAAAGGAGAAAAGAGCCAAAGGCAAGCAGAAAAAATTTTCCGGCTATCATCATTTGACAGTCTTTTTTGAATAGGGAGCAAAAGTTTTTCCACATCAGGACAGCCCCCTTCCCGTATATTGGATAAACATATCCTCTAAAGTCGGTTCTTCCGAATGGACACTGATAATTTCATCATGCGGAAAAGGAATACCAGCTTCTAATTCCGGTGTTTCGATTGTTTTTTCTCCCCTCTTACCTTGATACAAGTAACAGATTGTAACACGCTGATTGCTGTTTTTTTCTTTCAGTTTTTTCGGTGTGTCCAATGCTGCAATGTTCCCGTTTGAAATAAATGCGACTCTGTCACATAACAAGTCGGCATCCAGCATATTGTGTGTGGTTAAAAATACTGTAGTACCTTTCCCTCGTTCTTCCTCTATGATCTTGCGGAACAAAACCGCGCCGGACGGGTCAAGTCCGCTGGTTGGTTCGTCCAAAAATAACAGTTTAGGATTGCTTATAAGCGCTCTTGCCATACTTACACGCTGCCGCATACCTTTTGAGTAAGAAGAAACTGGTTTCCTAAGAAAGTCACGCTTAAATTCCAATGCTTCCAGCAATTCTTCAATATCCCGTAATTGCCCTGCGGGATAAAATGAGGAAAAATATTTGAGGTTATCAATAGCACTCAGGTTTGCATAGAGATAGGGAAATTCAAATAAAACACCTATCTTCTGAAAAAAATCCTGTGTATGCGCTGTAGCAATATCCCTTCCAAATAGTGATACTTTGCCGCCGTGTCCTTTCAAAATCCCTGTAAGGATTTTTTGCGTTGTGGATTTGCCGGAACCATTGGGCCCCAAAAATCCAAAAATTTCGCCGTCCCCTACTGTAAAATCTAAGCCGTGCAATGCCTGCTTATCTTTACCATAAGAGAAAGTCAGATTTTTGACTTCAATCATTCATCATCCCCCCATTTCCCATGCCTGCTGTTTTTCTTTTCCTGTTGACGTTTGCTCCACCATTTCATAAACTTGATTTTGAAGGGGATAGCGATTATTACCGCTACCACAATCAACAGCCACCAATACCATTCCAAATCTAAAAATGTCATAAATAGTCCTCCTTTGTTTTGGGTTTCCTGCCCTTTAGTGATATGACTTTAAGAAAATGAGGTGAAGTTGGTGTGAGGTAGATGTGAAGTTGATGTGAAATAAAAATGGTACTGCTTCCAATTATAGAAAGCAGAACCATAAAAAGTGAGAATAACGTCTTATTTAACTGTAGGAATGGAAAAGTAAAATTGAACACCGTCTGTAAGATTTTTAACACCATAGTTCAATTCTTGCATAGATAGAACTTGTGCAACAATCGCAAGTCCCAGCCCGGAACCTCTGTATGCCGAACGATTATCACGGTAAAATTTCTCCCATATCTTCTCCAGATTTTCTTGTGGGATAAGGCAGCCTTGATTATATACGGAAAAATACAATTCCCCCCTTTTATCTATAAGGCATAATTTCAAGATACCTCCCGGTTGTATGTTTTTTTTTGCATTAATAATGAGATTGTTTAAGACTTGCTCCATTCGCAGTCTGTCTGTATGGACAAAAACTTTATAGTCGGGAAGCTCATATTGCAATTCAAAATTAACGTCCGGCGTATCAATCAGTAACCGTCCGGCAACTGTTTCTAAAAGTTCAACAAAGTCAAAGCGTTCGGGGGAAAGCTGAACAGCCCCGGTTTCTAATGCAGACAAATCTAACAGAGTAGTAATCAGATTATTCATTCGTTCTGTTTCCGATATGATTATTTCTGCATATCTTTGTTTTTTTATTTCATCTTCTTCGTCCTGATACCCTTCCGCGTAAGCTCTTATGATTCCTAAAGGGGTTTTCATTTCATGGGATAAACTATCTACTAATTCTTTACGCTCTGCTAACAATATGCGTTCCTGCCCGACATCTTTTTCAAGCTGGTTATTTGCCTCCTCTAACTTTATAAGAGCTTTTTGTAAATTTTCAGCCATAATATTAAGATTTTTAGAAAGTCGTCCAAATTCATCATTCGTCATAACATCACAGGTCGAAGAAAAATCTAAATCAGCCATTCTTTTTGCTGCTTGTTCTAATTTAGCAATAGGTTTGGAAATAAAGCAGCTCATTAATAAATCAACAGCAAAAATCAGCAGCACCACAAAAACAGTCCAAATAGAAAGTGAAATGTTTGGTGAAAATGGTAGTTTGGTCGAAAGTATATATGAAATAATAAGAACAGCACCTATAACTTTAGATGTTAAAAGTATTTTTTTCCGTATGGGATGAACGCTCAAAGTATCATTATTTTTCATACTGTCACCTCTAATTTATAGCCGGAGCGGATAAGCGTTACAATATGCTTCCCTTCACTTCCCAACTTTTGCCGCAATGTTTTGATATGGGTATCTACAGTACGGGTAGTTCCCTCAAAATCATATCCCCAGATTCTGTTTAGCAACTGTTCGCGGGTAAAAATCTGTCCGGGGTTCATCATAAAAAAATAAAGCAGTTCGTATTCTTTGTGAGTAAGGTTAATTTCCTGCCCGTCTAAAAACACTTTATGTGAGGACGGCATAACGGAAATTTTTCCTATACTCAATGTTTCTAATGGTTCAGCGGAAGAACGGCGGAGAAGCGCATTAACTTTAGCCAATAAGACCTTCGGACTGAAAGGCTTTGTCGTGTAATCGTCAGCACCATATTCATACCCCTTTAATTTGTCGCTTTCTTCGCCTTTTGCTGTCAGCATGATAATAGGCATATTACTCATTTCCCGTGCCATTTTACAAACAGTAAACCCGTCCATGTGGGGCATCATAATATCCAATATCATTAAGTCCATTGGATTGTTTTTCAATATCATTAAAGCATCTATCCCGTCGTCAGCAGTAAAACAGGTATGTCCGCCTTTTTTTATATACTCGACAATAATATCCTGCATATTTTTTTCATCTTCTACAATTAAAATGTTTGCCATGAAATGATTCCTTTCAATTAAATTTGCGCCGTTTGTCTGTCGGCTTCTCTGCGTCCTTTGGTATCACCCTTTCCCTAATCTGTGTCAGTCTAATTATATGCGTCCAGCTGAATGGCTTCAAGTGATATTCACAAATGACAGGAATTATTTTGACTAATTAGCAGAAATGTGCAGGCATATTAAAAAAGAAAGGTAAACAGTAAAGTGTAACAACGCCGCGTAAACGCGATGGGGAACGCCTATAAAGAAGATATAGAAGAAATCAAAGGGGGTGCTTGCGGAAATATGGCGGTTACAAAGATTAAGCCTATTAAAAGCACTCTAAGGCGGAAACGAAACATGGGCTTCCGTGATGGCGGTTTGAAAATATTGTAATTACGCTGTAAGGGTGATAAACTGATGGGGGATAGCGTTGGAAAAACGGGAAGATGCGGATGACTGTTCCAAAGGGGACAATCATTGGGATTTGGAGGATAAACGGAAATGTTAAAAACAGTAAAGGGAGATATTACGAAAATTACAGATGTGCAGGCCATTGTCAATGCAGCGAATACAAGTCTGCTTGGAGGCGGCGGTGTTGACGGTGCGATACACAGGGCGGCAGGACCGAAGCTCCTGGAGGAGTGCCGGACGCTGCATGGGTGCAAAACAGGGGAAGCAAAACTGACAAAAGGCTACAATCTGCCTTGCGGTTATGTGATTCATACCGTCGGACCCGTATGGCGCGGGGGAACGGGCGGAGAGCCGGAGAAACTCGCGTCCTGCTATTTTAATTCACTGAAAGTCGCTAAGGAGAACGGAATCCGTACGGTTGCTTTTCCGTCTATTTCCACAGGGGTTTATGGATATCCTGTTGAAATGGCAGCCAGGGAAGCAGTCGGGACAGTATGCCGGTTCCTTGAGCAGTTTCCGGATGCGATTGATATGGTCGAGTGGGTGTTGTTTGATGACAGGACGCTGGCAGCATATAAAAACGAAGTCGATAAATTATCTTAGATAATGCCAGTGTCCTGTACATGATAAGCAGGTAATGGTTACAACTGCTGCAAGAATGGTTATAACAGCTGCAATCCTTGTTCCTGTGCGGCTTTTGTTACATCTTCCGGCCAGAGCGAACATTGTACTTCGCCGATATGCGCTTTGCGCAGAAAAAACATACAGATACGGGACTGGCCGATACCGCCGCCGATAGTGTAAGGAAGTTCTTCCTTAATAATGGATTGCTGGAAAGGCAAATCGGCCCGTTCGGGACAGCCTGCTTTTTCCAGCTGGGACAGCAGGGATTCTTTATCCACACGGATTCCCATGGAGGAGAGTTCCAGGGCGATGTCCAGAACCGGATAGTATACGACGATATCTGCATTCAGCGCCCAGTCGTCGTAGTCCGGTGCACGCCCGTCATGTTTTTCACCGGATTCCAGTAAATCGCCAATCTGCATGATGCAGACAGCGCCTTTTGCCTTGCTGATGTAATATTCCCTTTCCTTCGGGCTGTATTCGGGAAACATTTCTTCCAGTTCCTTTGTAGTAATGAAGAAAATATCATGGGGAAGTATTTCTTCTATGTAGTCATACCGGATGGCAAGGTATTTCTCTGTCTTACGCAGCACTTTATATACGGTGCGGACTACATCCTTTAAGGTGTCGAGGTTACGCTCTTCTTTTGTAATGATTTTTTCCCAATCCCATTGGTCTACATAGATGGAATGAATGTTGTCTGTCGCTTCGTCCCGGCGGATGGCGCTCATATCGGTGTACAATCCTTCTCCGACAGAAAAGCCGTATTTCTTTAGTGCGTAGCGTTTCCATTTCGCCAGTGAGTGGACGATTTCCGCTTCCGCATCATCCTGTTCCCGTATACCGAAAGTAACCGGACGTTCCACGCCGTTTAAGTTGTCGTTCAGTCCGGATTCGGGAGTGACGAACAGAGGGGCCGATACACGCAGCAGGTTCAGCCGTTCCGCAAGCAGGTTTTGGAAGAAATCCTTTACGGTCTTAATGCCAATCTGGGTATCATGCAGGTTCAGTGCAGATTTGTAATCCTTTGGTATCATTAAATTATCCATTGTTTTCCTCATTTCTGCGCTGCTTTTTGCGCATACCAAGTTTGTGGATGCAGCGCAGACACAAACTTGTGGAGTGAAAGATTTGAAACATCTTTCACTCTTATTTATCCTCGCTTTTGCTTCAAATAGATTCATTACTATTTAAACGCTTTTTGGAGAAGATTGCAAGTGATTTATATGCGAAAATCCATCGATTTGTAACAGTTCAGCTTTCGGCTTCCCTGTTACGAAATCTGCCCATTCCAAGGTCTACGTTCCACTTCGGTCGGCGCTAAGCAAACGTCCACCGGACGTTTAGCGCCGCCTGCGGCGAGGGGCAGATTCCCTCTCAGCTAAATTTACGTATTCTTACGGACTTTGCAGCCAGTGCAAAGTCCTGGGCTGAACTGTTACATCGATTTTCATCAGAACAAATGTTCACAAAAGTATTGCATATGTTCCTGCGCTGTGTTATGATGGATTCAAACAAATGTTCGGCACATGTTTGGAGACAGGAAAATGGTACATTTTAAGGTAGCGGAAGAACAGAGTATTATGGAGAAGCTGGGAATCCTTACGGATGCGGCGAAATATGATGTGGCGTGTACTTCCAGCGGCGTGGACCGCAGGGGAGACGGCAAAGGCATGGGAAATACGATAGCGGCGGGAATCTGCCATTCGTTCAGTTCGGACGGGCGCTGCATTTCGCTGCTGAAGATTTTGTTTACCAACGAATGTATCTACGATTGTAAATATTGCATCAACCGGAAATCCAATGATGTGCCGAGAGCATCTTTTACGCCCGACGAGGTCTGTACGCTGACGATGGAATTTTATAAACGCAATTATATTGAAGGGCTGTTTTTAAGCTCCGGGATATTGTATCATCCGGATTTTACGATGGAACTTATCTATCAGACCATCTATAAACTGCGGAATGAGTGCCATTTTCAGGGATATATCCATGTGAAGGCGATACCGGGGGCGGATCCGGTGCTGATTCAGAAGACGGGGTTTCTGGCGGACAGGATGAGTGTGAACCTGGAGCTGCCTACGGCGGAAGGGTTGAGCCGTCTGGCTCCGAATAAGCACCGGAAAAATATACTGGCGCCGATGAGACAGATACAGAACGGGATTAAGGCGAATAAGAATGAGATTGTGCTGTATAAAAGCGCGCCGCGGTTCGTAGCAGCCGGGCAGTCCACGCAGATGATTGTGGGGGCTACGCCGGAGAACGACTTTCAGTTAATGAGTGTGGCGGAGAGCCTGTATCAGAAGTTTGAATTAAAGAGGGTGTTTTATTCCGCTTTCGTGAATGTCAATGAGGACAAGGAGCTGCCGGCGCTTCCCGGAGGGCCGCCGCTTTTGAGGGAACACAGGTTATATCAGGCGGACTGGCTGCTGCGGTTTTATGGTTTTTCGGCAGGAGAACTGCTGAGTGAGGAACGGCCGAATTTTAATATTCTGTTGGACCCGAAAGCGGATTGGGCGCTGCGGCATCTGGAGTTGTTTCCGGTAGAGGTGAACCGCGCCGATTACCGTATGCTGTTGCGGATACCGGGGATTGGCGTGAAGAGTGCGCAGAGAATCGTAAGGGCCAGACGCAGCGGCGCCCTGCGCTTTGAAGACCTGAAGAAGATAGGGGTAGTGCTGAAAAGAGCGCTGTACTTTATAACCTGCAGTGGAAAGATGATGTATAATACAAAGATAGAAGAGGATTACATTACGAGGAATCTGCTGAATGTAAAAGAAAAGCTTCCTTTTGATAAGGACGGTGTGACGTATAAGCAGTTGTCACTGTTTGACGATGTGAATTTTCAGGCGCCGTCGGATATTGTAGTATAGTATGCCGCTTTTATCAGGGAGAATGATGCCTGGTACGGCATTGCAGGCTGATGAGAAAAGGGATGAAAAAAGATGGAAGAGCACTATTTAATCTGCGAAGATTCGCCGGAGGGGATTTTTACGGGAATTTATGAAGCCTATGCCATGCAAAAGCCTCATGATTCCATACACATTCAGATAGGAGAGGAAGAGAATCTGCGTCTTTTTGCCGTTTACAGGCATATTGAGCCGGATAAAGAGAAATCACTGCGCGTGGCGGAAACGCTGGAACGCAGATTAGGGCCGGAGGCTTATGTGGAGATATGCTGCGCACTGGCGGCACAGGACGGTGGGAAGGGGGAAGCCGTGTATAAAACGGTAGTATGCGGTTTCAAGATGCGGAATGGACAGCAGGTGATGGGGAATCTGGGCAATCCTTATGTGCATAAGGTGTTTGAACTGGCACGGAATGTGAAAAATGAAGCCCATCACTGGAAAGAGTTCCTGCGTTTTCAGGAACTGGAGGACGGAACCTTATTTTCGAAGATAGGGCCGAAGAACCATATCGTTACTTTTCTGATGCCGCATTTTTCGGACCGGCTGCCATTGTACAATTTCATGATATATGATGAGAATCGGAAGATATTCGCAGTGCACCCGGCATCCGGAGAATGGTATCTCGTATCGGATGCGCAGGTTGATATGGAAAAATTCGGAATATATTCCGAAAATGAAAGGAAGTATCAGGAGCTGTTCCGGTACTTTTGTAAAAAAATAGCGATTAAAGAACGAAAAAATCTGAAACTACAACGAAACATGCTGCCTTTATGGTTCCAAGAATATATGGTGGAATTTGGGGAATAATTATCAATATGCGATTTATCCGTGTTGAAAGGCAAAGACTTAATAGTGCATTTTTACAAAAAATGATTCGTAGGGATGAATCTTTACAGGCATTTTTTAAATTGTTGTTTAAAACTGAAAAATGCGACAGTTTTAAGGGCCGAAATTCTGCTTTACTTTTGCCTGATATGGGATATAATACAAACATAGCGAGAAAATACTTTTTACAGAAAGGGTGGTGTAGTTATGTTGAAACGTAGGATAATGCTAAAGCCCGATGAAGTGAAAGATTTTGTAGTTGCTGCATCGAAATGTGATTTCGATATTGATATTGCGTATAACAGGTATGTAGTGGATGCAAAGTCGATTGTTGGTGTCTTCGGGCTTGACTTCAGCCAGATTTTAACCGTATCCTATTCAGGTTACGATGCTGATTTCGAGCAATTCATGTCGAGACTGGCGGTTGCGTGCTAAGAGACCATGTATAAATGATTAATATGAGCGGATGATTAAAATATTAATGAAAAATGCGGGCAGGTAATAATTAGTATGGGTAACGAAGGGAACAGACAGAGGGTTTGACTCCCCATGAGAAGTAGGTTAGACTATTCTCATGGGGAGTTTTTCTGTGCACGGGGGTGCGTAAGGAAAAAGAAATGAAGTACAAACAAAAATCCGCTGCTATCCGGCGGCGGAAGTGGAATAATAGAAGGGAATCGGTATGGCGGAGGAGAACAGGAAAACGGAATTATATATTTCAGTGCGCAATCTGGTGGAATTCATCCTGCGGGAAGGGGATATCGATAACAGGAGGACGGTTTCGCCGGAAAATGCCATGCAGGAGGGCGGACGTATCCATCGGAAAATACAAAGACGCATGGGAGCGGAGTATCAGGCGGAAGTAACGCTGAAATATCTGTGTGAGACGGAACATTATACGATAATCGTGGAGGGAAGGGCAGACGGTATCATTACCGGGACAGAGATTGGCGAAGCAGGCCCGGAGACATTGATAACCGTGGATGAAATAAAGGGTACTTACCGGGAACTGCATAAACTGAAGACAGCGGTTCCGGTGCATCTGGCACAGGCAAAATGCTATGCATATATTTACGCGGAGCAGAAGGGCTTATCCAAAGTGCGGGTGCAGATGACTTACTGTAATATGGACACGGAAGAGATGAAATATTTTCATTATGATTATACGTTTGCGGAATTGGAACAATGGTTTACGGATGTAATAAAACAGTACCGCAAATGGACGGATTTTGAATTTGAATGGAAGAGGATGCGGCAGGCATCGGTAAAGGAACTACAGTTTCCTTTTCCATACCGGGAAGGGCAGAAGGAACTGGTCACTTATGTGTATCAGACCATATACCATAAGCGGAAGCTTTTCATAGAGGCTCCTACCGGAGTGGGAAAAACCATCTCCACGGTATTCCCTGCGGTAAAATCTATCGGCGAAGGGCGGGGGGACCGGATTTTTTACCTGACAGCGAAAACGATTACGAGAACGGTGGCGGATGAGGCATTTGGACTGCTGAGAGAGAAGGGTCTGAAATTTAAGACCGTGATATTGACCGCGAAGGACAAAATATGCTTTATGCAGGAAACAGACTGTAATCCGGAATACTGTCCTTACGCCAAAGGGCATTATGACCGCATTAATGACGCTGTTTATGATTTATTGACCCATTCGGACAATTTTGGGCGTGCGGCGGTGGAGGAATATGCGGAGAAGCACCGGGTCTGCCCTTTCGAAATGTGTCTGGATATGAGTTTGTTTTCGGACGGGATTATCTGTGACTATAATTATGTGTTCGACCCGCATGTGTACCTGAAACGTTTTTTTGCAGACGGAGTAAAGGGGGATTATATTTTTCTGATTGATGAAGGACACAATCTGGTGGACAGGGGAAGGGAAATGTACAGCGCGGTCTTATGCAAGGAGGATTTCCTGAAGCTGAAGCGGACCGTAAAGGAATTAGACCAAAAGATGGAGTACCGGCTGGAAAAGTGCAATAAAGAGCTTCTGGCTCTGAAGCGGGAGTGCGAAACCTATAAAATAGAAGAGTATATCGCCCCCTTCGTGACCGAACTCCAAAGACTGGGGACCGTGATGGAAAGCTATCTGGAAGAACATGATAAGCCGGATGGCTTCCATACAAAAGAAGTGCGGACGGAAGTATTGGAATTTTACTTTGAGGTAACTCATTTTCTGGATATTTATGAGCGGCTGGATGAACATTATGTGGTATATTCGGAATTGGGGAAAGACGGAACGTTCATTCTCAGACTGTTCTGTGTGAATCCGTCCGTCAATCTGGCGGAATGCATGAAAAAGGGGCGGAGCAGTATTATTTTTTCGGCCACCTTGCTGCCTATCCGGTATTATAAAGAGCTGCTTGGAGCGGAGGAAGGGGATTATGAGGTCTATGCCAGGTCGGTTTTCAATCCGGCGCGCAGGGCATTATTTATAGGAAGCGATGTGACCAGCAAGTATACAAGGCGGACGGAGCAGGAATATTATAACATTGCGTCCTATATTTATGAGATTGTAAAGAGCCGGAATGGGAATTATATGATTTTCTTTCCCTCCCATGCGTTCCTTCAGCAAATATACGATGTGTTCATGGATTGTTTTTATGATGAAACGAGTATGGAATGTCTTGTTCAGGAGGACTATATGAAGGAAAAGGAGCGGGAAGAATTCCTGCAGCGTTTTTCCGGCAATGCGGACTGTGATTTATCGTCGTCGATTCAGATGGAAGTAGAATGGGAAGAGGAAAGGAGCCTGCTCGGTTTCTGTGTGCTGGGCGGAATCTTCAGCGAAGGAATCGATTTGAAGGAAGACCGCTTAATCGGTGCGGTGATTGTGGGAACAGGACTGCCGCAGGTATGCAATGAGCGGGAAATCCTGAAGGACTATTTCGATGGGATGGGAGAAAGTGGATTTGATTATGCTTACCGCTATCCGGGCATGAATAAGGTGCTTCAGGCCGCGGGAAGGGTGATACGGACTGCGCAGGATGTAGGAATCATAGCTCTTCTGGATGAGAGATTCTTAAGCAGTTCTTATCGGAGGATGTTCCCGCGGGAATGGGAGACATATGAAACAGTGACCGTCAACCGTATCGCCAAACGGGTAGAGCGGTTTTGGAATGAGTGGTTGTGATGACCAAGACGGTCAAAATTATAAAGGGGCAGAAAGCATGGCTATTTCTTCCCGATAAGGAGGCTGCGGTTTGTCCGGGTTTTCGGGAGTCAGGCGGTATGGCGTTTCAAGGATTTTGGGGATATCCGCGAAATCCGGGTGGTGGACAATCCGGTGCAGCGCATCAAAACCGATATGGCCGTCTCCGATGTTGGCATGTCGGTCTTTGCCTGAACCGCACGCATTTTTGCTGTCATTGATATGCAGGACGGCAACTTTGTCTTTTCCAATCAGGCGGTCTAACTGTGCGGTTACTCCGTCAAAGTCATGGATGATATCATATCCGGCATCGTGCATATGACAGGTATCCAGGCAGACGCGGAGTTTTTCGTTATGACTCACCTGGTCAAAAATAGCGGCCAGTTCTTCGAAATTCCTGCCGATTTCCGAGCCTTTTCCGGCCATAGTCTCCAAAGCGATGTAACAGGGGGTGTCTTTTGTGAGTATTTCATTCAGGCCCTCTGCGATTTTGCGGATTCCAGCGGCAGCGCCGGCTCCAACATGGGCGCCGGGATGCAGCACTAAGATATGGCTTCCGATGGCAGCCGTGCGCTCGATATCCATGGAAAGGAATTCGACGGCAAGCCGGAAGGTTTCCGTATTGCTGCTGTTGCCAAGGTTGATGATATAGGGGGCATGGATGACCGGTTCTGTCACCGCATGTTCTTTCATATAGCGCTTTGCGGCTTCAATATTCAATTCTCCGATGGGTTTGCGTTTCGTGTTCTGCGGGGCTCCGGTGAATACCATGAAAGTGTTGGCACCGTAAGAAACCGCTTCTTTCGCAGAGCCAAGCAGCATTTCTTTTCCTTTCATTCCCACATGAGATCCTATTTTCAGCATTTGTTTTCCTCCTTTGCGGGTTTGAATGTTCAAACACGCTCTAACGCTCATTATATCATAAATTCATAGGAGATGGCAGAAATGAATCAAAATGCTCCCAATGACGTCATAAATTGAAAAAAGTGATTCGAGAGTCATAGGAAATGACACAAATGTCATATGTGGATAACTCGGTGGAAATTGGGGATTTCTTTTCGGATTATGTCAAAAATGAAGAAAAAAATCAGGAGTTATACACATTTTCCATTTTGCAAGTTAATTTTATAAAAAGTTGCAAAAATACCGAATGAGTCAATATGGCTCAACTGCTATGTATGGACTAAATCAAATATCCCGCTGCTTGAGGGAATCAAAAAATTTGTATCCAATCATGGACAAATGTGGTAAAATAGAAAAAGATGCTATAATGCAAAGTCCTGAATCCGGATATGAAGAAGGATAGGACGGGAGGGAAAATGAGATGTGGGCATTTGAAAGTGTATTTTATCAGATTTATCCATTGGGGTTCTGTGGAGCGCCTTTTGAAAACGACGGGGTGTGCGAGTCCAGGATTTTAAAAGTATTGGACTGGATTCCCCATATGAAGAAGCTTGGAGTGAATGCAGTTTATTTTTCGCCGGTGTTTGAATCGGATACCCACGGGTATAATACGCGGGATTATAAAAAGATTGACTGTCGGCTGGGAACCAATGAAGATTTTAAGAAAGTGTGCGATGCACTGCATGAAAATGGAATCAAGGTAGTGCTGGACGGTGTATTTAACCATGTAGGAAGAGGTTTTTACCAGTTCCAGGATGTGGTGAAGAACAGGGAGAATTCCCCTTATCTGAATTGGTTCCATATTAATCTGGGGGGTAATTCCGGTTACAACGACGGTCTGTGGTATGAAGGCTGGGAAGGAAACTATGATTTGGTGAAGTTAAATCTCCGCAATGAAGAGGTAATCCGCCATATTCTGGACAGCGTGGACAGCTGGATACAGGAGTTCGACATTGACGGGCTGAGACTGGATGTGGCGTACTGCCTGGATCATGATTTTGTCCGCAGACTGCGCAGTTTTACGGATAGCAAAAAAGAAGATTTCTATCTTTTGGGAGAAATGCTTCATGGGGATTATAATCAGATGGTGAATGACGGTATGCTTCATTCCGCGACGAATTACGAATGCTATAAAGGATTGCATTCCAGTTTTAACAGTATGAATATGTTTGAAATCGTCCATTCGCTGCTGCGCCAGTTCGGTCCGGAAAACTGGACGCTTTACAGGGGCAAGCATATGCTGTCTTTTGTGGATAACCATGATGTGACCAGAGTGGCGAGCATTCTGGCGAATGAGAAGCACCTGCCGCTGATTTACGCGCTCTGTTTCGGTATGCCCGGCATTCCCTGCGTATATTACGGGAGCGAATGGGGGGCAAAGGCGGACAAGAGTCAGGGTGACCCGGCGCTCAGGGCCTGCTTTGAAGAGCCTGTATTTAACGAACTGTCGGAACATATAGCGAAGCTGGCGGAGGCTAAGAAGAATTCGGAAGCGCTTAATTACGGAGATTTCCGTTCTGTGGTGCTGACGAATAAGCAGTGTATTTTTGAAAGAAAAACTGCAAATGAAAGAGTGCTTGTGGCAATCAATGCGGACGGCGAGAGCTATACGGCACATTTTGATGCGGGATGCGGGACAGCAGTGGACCTGATATCCGGCAAGCCGCATGATTTTGGCGGCGGCAGCGAGCTTCCCCCTTACAGCGCTTATTTCTGGAAAATGGAGAGATAGACAGAATAAAAGATAGATAAAAGTACGCAAAAGATATAATAAAACAGATGCAGCGAAGACAATATGCTGCATCTGTTTTGTTGACTATATGAAACAAAATTTACGAAGAGTATTTTTCGAAACTATTCTTCAATCAGTTTGTATCGCTGAGGAAATTTATCGGCGCCGCATACATGGCGTTCGTTATTGTCTTCCGTAATGATAAAGTCTCCTTCGCGGATAAAAGTAACGCCGCGTCTGGTTCGGAGGAAAGGACAAACAACAGCTCCGTCCGGACGGGTGATGTGAACCAGATGATCGGGGCTTATCCAACCATTTGTAATGACTTTCGTATATAGTTCAAATCCGTCTTCCATTCCCTGATTAACTTCATATTGCTGTGCAGTCACGGTAAGCGCTGCTCTCTCGTATTTTTTCAACATTTTTTCGCCTCCCATAGCGTATCGTTTTGCCGCATGTGTGTTTCTTTCTTTTATTGTAACTTAGATTGAATAAAAATACAACCGTTGATTTTTGATTCTCCGATGAGTTTTGGTGTTATGTATTTGACTGAAATATTATAAAAAGTTATTGACATATAATATTATATGGTATATAGTATGTAACAAGCAAACATAATATATGTCATATAATATTATAAACTATAACAATATTATAAGAGGTGCAGGTATGGGAAAGAGAGTGAGGATGGTTCGAAAGGAGTAAAGGATATGGTATTTAATACGGGAGCAGCGTTGTTGGATGCTATTGTCCTTGCAGTTGTGTCCAAGGAACAGGAGGGTACTTACGGGTATAAAATCACGCAGGAAGTAAGGCAGGTAATTGAACTGTCAGAGTCCACCCTGTATCCGGTGCTGAGGCGGCTGCAGAAGGATGAATGCCTGAGTGTGTATGATATGGAGTGCGCCGGAAGGAACCGCAGGTATTATAAGGTAACGGAAAAGGGGATGGCGCAGCTTGGGCTGTACAAGGGAGAATGGAAACGGTATTCAGCAAAAATCAGCACTATGTTTGAGGGAGGAAAGTGAGGACAGGAGGCAGGTTATGAATCGATTAGAATTTATGAAGGAGCTGGAAGCGCTTCTTTCCGATATTTCGCAAAGCGAAAGAGAAGAAGCCCTTCAGTATTATAATGACTATCTGAATGACGCCGGTGTGGAAAATGAACAGGAAGTATTGGATTCCCTCGGGACACCGCAGGATTTGGCCAGGGTGATCAAAGAGGGACTGAGTGACGGAGGCGAGCGCGGAGAGTTTACGGAAACCGGTTATAAGAACGAAGCTTTGGAAGAAGAACTGAAAAATGAAATAGCGAGGAAGGAAAAAACGGAAAAGCAGACGTCAGGAGCGGACACGGGGATGAACAAGGGGAGACAGTTGTCCCCTGGGATGATTGTATTGATTGTAATTCTCTGTATCATCGCTTTTCCGGCGTTGGCAGGGATTGCAGCCGGAATCATCGGGACGGGAGTAGGTGTTCTTGGCAGTATTCTGGGCGTGATGCTCGGTGTTGCGATGGCGGGAGTTTTCTTGCTGGTGGCAGCGGTCATCCTGCTTGTATATGGGGTTTGGACATTGTTTACAACACCGTTGGCCGGAATCTGTTTCGTCGGTATGGGAATTCTGATGGCAGGCTTATCGTTGTTTTTCATATGGCTGACTGTTTTGATATGTGCAAAGGTCATTCCGTGGCTGATAAGAGGAATTGTGAAAATCGGTACCAGGCTGCTTCGCGGAAAGGGGGCAAATAATACATGAAAAAATTTACTAAGGTATGTCTGATAATTTCTTTGCTTCTTATTATAATAGGGGGTACGCTGTGTGCGCTCGGAGCTGCGGCCGGCGGCTGGCGGCTGGCAAGGGAATTGGGTGCAAACAATACATTGGTCTGGTTTGCATGGGAGATTCCCGGAACTTACGGCTGGAGATACTGGTATGACCTGGATGACCTGGATGATTTAGACGACCTGGGGGATGTGAAAGGGGCAAATGCCGTACAGCTTCATTCCGGTTCCCGGCATGAAGCGTCAGCGGGAGAAGCGGTTCATCACAGTTCGTCAGGCGGCTCTGAAGCGGATGCGCTCCGGACAGGTTTGTCGGACGGCTCTGAAATAGATGCATTGCGGGCAAGTGAGTCAGACGGAAATGAATCCGAAGGGAGTATTGCCCGGAATTATGAAGATACAGGTGTACGGGCGGCGGATGTGCAGGAACTTCAGATTGAAATAGGCGGAGCTGCTTTGTATCTGTGTGAGTCAGAGGATGATTGTTTCCGGATATGGACGGAAGGGAGCGGGACATACCGGAGTTATGAAAAGAACGGAACCTTTTATCTGGAAGGCAATCTCGATAAGAGATGGATAAAGAACGGAATAAACGACGGAGAAAAAGTGTATCTGTATCTGCCCAAAGGGATGGTGTTCCATGAAGCCGATATCGACATAGGAGCCGGACTGGTGGAAATTAATACGCTGTCGGCAGATGAAATCAGTTTGACGGCAGGCGCTGGAAAAATTTCGGCGGAGAAACTGACCTGTACCGGACTGGATGTGGAAACGGGAGCCGGCGAAGCCGTGTTAAGCGGTGTGACAGCGCAGAAACTGGATGTGGAGAACGGATTGGGAAATACTTACATCAAAGGCAGCATAAGCCGGGAAATCGATGTGGAATGCGGTATGGGCAATACACAGCTGGAACTGACGGGCAGTGAAAATGACTTTAACTATGATATAGAATGTGCGGTGGGCAGCATCAGGATAGGCGGTATGAAATACGGTGCGCTGGCAGAGGATGTTTACATTAATAACAGGGCGGCAGGGGAATGTTCTGTGGAATGTTCCATGGGAACAATCTCCATAACTTTTTCCAATCCCTAATCCCTACGCAGGACAGCCGGAAAAACAGGACGTCACAGACGGATAACCAAAAAAGGAATCAAAGAAAAAGGGAACCAAAAAAAAGGAATCAAAGAAAAAAGAACCAAAAAACCAAAGAACAAGGAAACATTGAAAAAGAAACATAGAAACAAGGAAAATGAAAAATAAAAAGCGTAAAAGAAAGGAAGAAAAATTATGTCGAACGATTACAAGAAACTGCTCAGATCAAAAACAAACAGGACAATCTGCGGTGTGTGCGGAGGTTTAGGGGAATACATCGGAGTGGACCCTACCGTGGTAAGGATTATATGGTTAATTGCAAGCATCTGTAGTGTGGGAACGGGATTCATCGTATATCTGCTGGCAGCAATCATTATTCCGGAGGAATGATTCCTGCGGGGGTGCTGACTGATAACAAACAACGGACAGCGCGCTTCGCGAACCGTCCTTATGTTAAGCAAAGAGACAGACAGGAAAAGCTTAAGCTCTTCCTGTCTGTCTTTTTGCCATACCGATGTGATAGAAAAACAACCCTGATTTCTTCAGTGCCGGACGCAGCGCCATATATACCGTGACAGAAGCAATCGCAGACGTCACTGCGTTGATGGAAGTGGAAGCCACGTTCCAGGCCAGCGTAAGTTCCGCCGCAGGTTTGCCTAAAATAACCAGTTTGTAGAAATAACCGACCAACGGGTCGAAGATGACATTGAATAACAGTCCGCTGACGGTTGCTGCAATCGTCCATCTTAAAACCTTTCCGGTATTCGTTTCCGTTGCGATATGCCCGAATTTATGGGCTACCAGCCCGGTAATGAGACCGATGCAGAATTTCAGGAGAAAGGTCTTCGGTGCATAGACAACATAGACCGGGTCGAATAAATCCCCGATGGTCATACCGATGGCGCCTCCCAGTCCTCCATATACGCCGCCCAGCAGCAGTGCACCGAGTACGCAGACCGCATTGCCGAGGTGGATAGAAGTGGCATCCCCGCCCGGAAGTGTTATCTTAATCTGCAGGAATGTAAACACTACATAAGAAAGCGCGGCGATTACGCCCGTAAATACGATTTTCTGAATGCGTTCGTTTTTTGATTGTTCCATAATCTTACTCCTCCATAAGCATATTTTTTTTCGTCTGTAACATATTATACGCAGAAATGGTATTGCCGAAAGAGCCATTTTAAAAATTTTTAACCATACCAGTTTGGCGTAAGATGAAATAAAGGTATCTTTTTTATATCGGATTTGTAAAATGGCGATATGCAACAAAATACCGAATGAGAGGATGTTGGAATGAAAACCGGAAGAAAAGGGATGGCAGCTGTTCTTTTGGCGGGAATAATTTTGGAGAAATGGGGAAAAATGGGGGGAGTGTCAAATGGATTATGAAAAATAGAAACAGTAACCACCCGGACAGTGCACGGAGAATTTCCGGCTGCAAAGCGGACAGAAATTTCTCTGCCGTGTTTTGGCGCTGGAAGGGCGGTTATGGAACCGGAATGGTGAAGGTGGAGATAATGAAAATAACAAAGTATGGATTTTTCTTTTATATCCCCTTGTTTTTCCTGCTGTCTTTCTTTGGATGGCTGTGGGAAGTGGGAATCTATCTGGTAAAAGACGGGGCATTCGTGAACAGGGGTGTGTTGATGGGCCCATGGCTGCCAATCTATGGATGCGGGGGAGTCATGCTGGTATTTTTGCTGCGGTGCTTGGAATATAAACCGGTTTGGGTATTCTTCGCTTCGATGACAGTCTGTTCGGTTCTGGAATATCTGGCAAGCTTTGCATTAGAACGGATGTGGGGAATCCGCTGGTGGGATTACAGCGGGGAGTTTCTGAATATCAGCGGACGGATTTGTCTGCTTGGCGCCCTTCTGTTCGGGGTTGGCGGCTGGCTGCTGGTCTGTTATGCCGTACCTTATCTGCGCCTGCTTTACCGGAAACTCTGGAAGCAGGAAACAGGAAGGCGGGGATTGCAGCTGGCATGTCTGGTCCTGCTTCTGCTTTTTATTGCAGATGCCGCATGGGCGGCAGATTTTCCGAATATGGGGAACAATATTACGATGGATACACCGGCGTCTTAAAACTCCCGGAACAGTGAAAGGCAGAAAGGGGAGCAGGAGCGCGTCAGGTTATTTTCTTCCGGCTGGAGAGGGAAAATGGATGGATTTGAATTTTATCTGACAAAAATAGTTGAATATTTTAAAAAATAAGTTATAATAAATCTATGACCAATTTTGAGAGATAGCAGAATAATAGCAGAAAAGGCCGTCTGTCGGGTTTGGGAACAATTGGCTGATGTAGAAAAGAAGCAGGTGTTTTGGTTAAGGAAAGGGCTTTAACCGGAGAAGTGGAGAGAGGAGAGTATTACAATGTTAAAAAAAGAAAAGATTGAAAAGAGGCTTATCCGGTCTTTTTTCACGGTATCGGCGATTACTGCGGTTGCGGCAATTGTTGGTTTGATTGCTATTATCGTCGTGTCCAACCGGTATTCTTATGCATTGACTAATTTTGGTTTTGCACAGGGTGATATTGGAAAGGCAATGTTTGAGTTTGCAGATTTAAGGTCATCGCTTCGGGCGGCAATCGGATATGACGATGCAGACGCGATTGCGACCGTGGTGAAACAGCATGAGGAAATAAAGACTTCATTTGAAGAAAGTTTTAAGGAAATAGAAAATACCATCGTTTCAGAGGATGGCAGGAAGACGTATGATGCCATTAAAGAGGAACTGGAAGAATATTGGGTTCTGGATACCAAAATCATGGAACTCGGTGCGACGACGGACAGGGAACTTTGTAAGCAGGCACAGGATATTGCGTTGAACGAACTGGCTGGTATTTATAATAGTATTTATGATAAACTGGAAGACCTTTTGGAAGTGAAAGTGAACGAAGGAAACCGGATGTCAAGGCGGCTTATAATGACGAGTGTGGTTTTGGCAGTCGTAATTGTGGCAGTGATTGTAGTTGCTATGATATTATCCATGCGGATAGGGAAGAGCATTGCTAAACGGATTGCAGTTCCGCTGCGTGACTTAGGGGGACGGCTTGAGACTTTTGCGGAAGGGGATCTTACTTCTGCTTTCCCGATGGCAAATACCGGCGACGAAGTGGAAGATATGGAAAAACATGCAGTACATATGGCGGATAATCTGAGTGCAATTATTCATGATATGGGAGAAGTGCTGGCAGAGATGGCCGGAGGGGATTATACGGTCCGCTCTAAGATTACGGAGAAATATACCGGTGATTTCAAGAAAATGTATGAATCCATGCGCGGTTTAAGGGACCAGATGACGAAAACCCTGCATTCCATCGGAGAAGCTTCGAATCAGGTGCAGGCCGGCTCCACGGATTTGGCTGAGGCGTCCCAGTGTCTTGCAGAAGGAGCTACGGAACAGGCCAGTGCGGTAGAAGAACTGCATGCGACCATCAGTGATATTACATCGACGATGGAGAGAAGCGCAGAGAGTGCGGATGAGTCTTATATAAAAGCACAGGAGTATGCAAATCAGGCAGACAGCAGCAGGGAAGAAATGAATGCCATGATGGCAGCCATGGAGAGAATTAACGATACTTCCATGAGGATTGGAAATATCATTTCCGAAATAGAGTCCATTGCGGCGCAGACCAATCTTCTGTCCCTCAATGCTTCCATAGAAGCGGCAAGGGCCGGTGAATCAGGCCGCGGCTTTGCAGTGGTTGCGGATCAGATTCGGGAACTGGCAGATCAGAGTGCGAAAGCAGCAGTGGATACAAGAGAGCTGATTGAAGGTTCTATCAGGGAGGTAACGGAAGGAAACCGTGCGGCGGAACATGCATCGGATGCAATCATGTCGGTAATGGACGGAATCAAGCAGATTGCGGATTTCTCCAAAAACCTGAAGATTATGATGGAAGAGCAGACGGAAGCAATGCGGCAGGCGGAAATCGGTGTAAACCAGATTTCGGAAGTTGTGCAGAGCAATGCGGCGACTGCGGAGGAAGCTTCCGCAACCAGTCAGGAATTGTCGGCACAGGCAATTACACTGGATGGGCTTGTATGCCAGTTTAAATTAATAGAGCAAAAATGATTTACAGCAGTTCAGCCTTTGGTTGAACTGCTGTATTAATGTATACCCGGCTTGCTTTTAATGATAAATCAATTTTGTGATAAAAGGAGATATAGAACAAAACCTCAAATAATCTCTTGACAATCATCTTCCAAGCGATTATATTATAAAATATATTGAGTACAAAGGTGATGACAAAGAGGAGTAAGTACAGCCCCTTAAAAGAGAGAACAGTTCACCGGCTGAAAGGCTGTTTGAAGAAAGGCGTACGGAAGGTAGCTTTGGAACCGGGAGGCAGAAACCAGATGTGTAAGTAAGCTTCCACGATTTATCCCCGTTATCGGATAAGGCTTTGGGTTTATGGAAATCCGAAGCAGCAGAGTGAAAAACGAAGGTGGTACCGCGTATAAACGCCCTTTGCCGTAAAAAGGCAGAGGGTTTTTTTTGCACACGGGCACCCATAGGAAAGTTGTCAGCAAGGCTGACGGGTGCCCGGCGCAGGAGTAGGGGAAAGATTTCCCCTACCAGATTGCACAGGGGGCATAAGAAAAAGGAGGCAGATTATGAGCAAAGAACTGGCAAAAACTTATGATCCGAAAGGAATCGAAGACAGGCTGTATCAGAAATGGCTGGACAAAAAATATTTCCATGCGGAGGTGGACAGGAGCAGGAAACCTTTTACTATCGTGATTCCGCCCCCAAACATTACAGGACAGCTGCATATGGGACATGCATTGGATAATACGATGCAGGATATTCTGATTCGTTTTAAGCGGATGCAGGGATACAATGCCCTTTGGCAGCCGGGTACGGATCATGCGTCCATTGCGACGGAAGTGAAGATTATAGAGACATTGAAAGAGGAGGGCATCAGCAAGGAAGACTTAGGAAGAGAAGGATTCCTGGAACGCGCCTGGGAGTGGAAGAAGGAATACGGCGGAAAGATTATCAGCCAGCTGAAGAAGCTTGGTTCCTCCTGTGATTGGGACAGGGAGCGCTTTACCATGGATGAAGGCTGTAACAGGGCCGTTACCGAAGTATTCTGCAAGATGCATGAAAAGGGTTGGATATACAAGGGAAGCAGGATTATAAACTGGTGTCCGGTGTGCAATACTTCCATTTCCGATGCAGAAGTGGAATATGAGGAGCAGGCAGGACATTTCTGGCATATCAAATATCCCTTGATGGATGAGAACGGACAACCCAGCACAACAGAATTTCTGGAATTTGCTACGACCCGTCCGGAGACGATGCTGGGTGATACAGCGGTGGCCGTTAATCCGGAAGATGAAAGATACCGTCATTTGAAGGGCAGAAAGGTGCTTCTTCCCATTATTAACAGGGAGATTCCGATTGTGGAGGATTCTTATGTGGATATGGAATTCGGTACCGGTGTGGTGAAAATTACGCCAGCTCACGACCCGAATGACTTTGAGGTCGGAAAAAGGCATAATCTGCCGGAAATCAACATCATGAATGACGATGCCACAATAAATGCCAACGGAGGCAAGTTCGAGGGCATGGACCGCTATGAGGCGAGGGCGGCCATTGTAAAAGAGCTGGATGAAATGGGACTGCTGGTGAAAATCGAGGATTATTCCCACAACGTAGGTACCCATGACCGGTGTGGGACGACCATTGAGCCTTTGATTAAAAAGCAGTGGTTCGTTAAAATGGAGGAACTGATAAAGCCTGCGGCGGAAGCCGTGAAGAACGGGGAAATAAAGCTTGTGCCGGAGCGCATGGATAAAATATATTTTAACTGGGTTGATAATATCCGTGACTGGTGTATCAGCCGCCAGCTTTGGTGGGGACACCGGATTCCGGCTTATTATTGTGAGGAGTGCGGGGAAACCATAGTGGCAAAGGAAATGCCGCAGGTATGTCCGAAGTGCGGATGCGGACATTTTTCGCAGGACCCGGATACGCTGGATACGTGGTTTTCCTCCGCATTATGGCCTTTCTCGACACTGGGATGGCCGGAAAAAACGGAAGATTTGGATTATTTTTATCCTACGGATGTATTGGTAACGGGGTATGATATCATTTTCTTCTGGGTCATCCGAATGATATTCTCCGGTTATGAGCAGATGAAGGAGAAGCCTTTCCATACCGTCCTTTTCCATGGACTGGTAAGAGACTCGCAGGGGCGGAAAATGAGCAAATCTCTCGGGAACGGTATCGACCCGCTGGAAATCATCGACCGGTACGGGGCGGATGCGCTGCGGCTGACGCTGATTACCGGCAATGCCCCTGGCAACGATATGCGTTTTTACTATGAAAAAGTGGAAGCCAGCCGGAATTTTGCCAACAAAGTGTGGAATGCATCCCGTTTCATTATGATGAATATGGAAACAGAAACAGAAACTGAGACAGAAACAGAAATGGAAGCAGGTGCAGATAACACAATAGAGGACCAAATTTCCCTGGATGAGCTGGAACCGGTGGATAAGTGGATTCTGTCCCGGCTGAACCGTCTGGTAAAAGAAGCGACCGAAAACATGGAGCATTACGAACTGGGAATCGCAGTGCAGAAAGTGTACGATTTCATATGGGATGAATTCTGTGACTGGTATATAGAGATGGTGAAGCCAAGGCTTTACAATTCCGATGATATCGGAAGCCGGAAAGCGGCCCTTTGGACTTTGAAACATGTGCTGATGGATGCATTGAAGCTGCTGCATCCGTATATGCCTTTTGTGACAGAAGAAATCTTCTGTTCCCTTCAGGCGCAGGAGGAGTCAATTATGATTTCCTCATGGCCGGTATACCGGGAGGAGTGGAATTTTGTAAAAGAGGAAAAAGATATTGAAACCATCAAGGAGGCAGTGCGCGGTATCCGTAATGTGAGGACGCAGATGAACGTAGCGCCCAGCCGGAAGGCCGGAGTGTATGTGGTAAGCGGGGATGCGGGTATCCGGAAGACGTTTGAGGAGGGCAGGCTGTTCTTTGCATCTCTGGCATATGCTTCCGATGTGTCGATTCAGGAGGATAAGCAGGGAATAGAAGACGATGCGGTATCGGTAGTGATTCCGGGCGCCACACTGTATATTCCTTTTGCGGAACTGGTGGATATCAGGCAGGAACTGGAACGTCTGAAAAAAGAAGAAAAACGTCTTCAGGGAGAGTTAGACCGTGTCAACGGCATGTTGAGGAATGAGAAATTCATTTCCAAGGCGCCGGAAGCAAAAATCGCGGAAGAAAAAGAAAAGCTGGAAAAATATACGCAGATGATGGAACAGGTAAAACAGCGTCTGGGACAGCTTTCATGTGAGGATTAGGGCAGATGGATTGGAATTCCTATGAAGAAGCGGAAGCTTTTCTCTTGGAAGTACCGAAGTTTACCCGCAAAAACAGTCTGGAGCAAACCGGACTGTTTTTGCAGGCACTCGGTTCGCCGGAGGAAAGCTGTAAGATTATTCATGTAGCAGGCACAAACGGAAAAGGTTCCGTTTGTGCCTACTTGTGTTCCATTTTGAAAGAAGCAGGATGCCGGACGGGGATGTTCACGTCTCCCCATCTGGTAGAAATGCGGGAGCGCTTCCGGATAAATGGAGAAGTCATTTCAAAAGAACGGTTCCTTTGGGGACTTTCTTTTGTGATGGGGCATTTGGAGGAAGTGAGGAAGAGGTCGGGCAGGGCGGAATACCACCCGACTTTTTTCGAACTTTTATTTTTAATGGGGATGGTTATTTTTCGGGAAGAAAAGGTGGAATATCTGCTGATGGAGACGGGGCTGGGAGGAAGGCTGGATGCAACCAATGCGGTGAAGCATCCTGTTCTTACAGTCATTACGGAAATCGGTATGGACCATATGGAGTATCTGGGAGACACCATAGAACAGATTGCAGGTGAAAAAGCGGGGATATTGAAAGCCGGGGTTCCCGTCGTTTTTTGCGATAAAAGAAAGGAAGCCTCCGAGGTAATACGCAAAAGAGCGGAAATACTGGAAAACAGAGTGGTTGCGGTAGGGGAAAAGGATTATTTTTATAGGAAATTAACAAATAAAAGCATTGATTTTTCCATGCAATGTCGGTATTATGATTATATTAGACTTTCATTGACTACCACGGCATTATATCAGACAGAAAATGCAGCGGTAGCGGTACGCTGTGTGGAAGAGCTGCGGAGGCAGTCAGAAGACAGGCGTATCTTGTCCATGACAGGGGAACAGATACGGAAAGGTCTGAAAGAAACCGTTTGGGAGGGCAGGATGGAGGAAGTCTTTCCTCATGTTTTTGTGGATGGAGCCCATAACGAGGACGGTATACGTGCGTTTGCGGAATCGGTAGCGGCCGATGGCTGCAGGGGCAGAAGAACTTTGGTATTTTCCGCCGTGGCGGACAAGGATTACGAGAGAATGATAGGGATTCTGACAGACGGGCGGCTGTTTGACGCGGCTGCGGTAGTGGGAATCCATAATGAAAGGGCAGCAGAGCCGGAAAGACTGCGGGAGTTATTTGCTTCCTGCAAAGGAATGGCGGAACCCATGTTTTTTAAGGATATGAGGGAAGCACTGCCGGAATTGCAAAGAAAAAAGGAAAACAACGACTATATATACATCGCAGGGTCGCTTTATCTTGTGGGAGAAGTCAAGGCATTAGCAGGGCGGCGGGCGGCTGCGGAACCGGAATAAAAAACAGCAGCAAGCCCGGACGGAGCCCAAAGCAGCTTAAGGATGCGGAGCAGACAGAAGCAGCTTTGCCGAGCCGGCACCGGAAGGGCGGCTGCGGAACTGGAATAGGAGGAGAACGGATGATTAATTTCGAAGAAGAATTGAAGAAGTTCCATCCCAGCCTGGAAGTAGAGGATGCGGAAGAGGCAATTTATAATCAGGATTTAACAGATATGGCAGATATATTAGTAAAAATGATAAGTGATGTCAGCAGAGAGGCTTATAACAGCAGGGAGTCCTATAACAGCAGACCGCCGGTGCGTCAGGAGGCTCCGGCACAGGACGAAGACGAGTCATTCGAAGAATAGGGGGAACGGCATGATATGTTATAATTGCGGGTGCCGTTTATCGGAACACGATTTTTGTACTGCCTGCGGGGCAGATGTAGCGATTTATAAGAAAATAATGCATATATCCAACCGTTATTATAACGATGGTTTGGAAAAGGCACAGGTAAGGGATTTGACCGGTGCGATTACCAGTCTCCGTCAGAGCCTGAAATTCAACAAGAACCATGTAGAAGCGAGAAATCTGCTTGGGTTGGTTTACTTTGAAATGGGAGAAGTGGTGGCGGCTCTCAGCGAGTGGGTCATCAGTAAGAATTTAAGACCGAAGAAAAACATTGCCGACGACTATATCAATATGATTCAGACGAATCAGTCCCGTCTGGATTCCATCAACCAGACGATTAAGAAATATAATCAGGCGCTTTTGTACTGTCATCAGGCAAGCCTGGACCTGGCAATCATACAGTTAAAGAAAGTGCTGTCTCTGAATCCGAAGTTCGTACGGGCGCACCAGTTACTGGCGCTTTTATACATCAACAGCGAGGATTGGGAGCGGGCGCGCAGGGAATTGTATAAGTGCAGTCAGATTGATACGAATAATACGATTACCATGCGTTATCTGAAGGAAGTAGAGCATATGCTCGCGCCGGATGAAAGCGGTAAAGCATCGGTGAAGAAAAAGAACAAGCCGGGGGATGTCATTAAGTATCAGAGCGGTAACGAAACTATCATACAGCCGATGAATGTAAAGGAATCCAAAGGATTGTCCACAGTGGTCAATATGGTAATCGGTATTTTGATTGGTCTGGCCGGGGCATGGTTTCTTATTCTGCCGGCGCGGATACAGTCGGCAAGAGCTGTGATGGATGAGGATTTGCGGCTGGTCAGCGAACAATTGGATGCGAAAACGGCTTCCATTAAAGAAATGGAGCAGCAGATTAAGGAACTGACGGACACGAATGTTTCGCTGCAGGCGGATTTGGAAGGTTATGTCGGTACAGATGGGGCTTTGCAGGCAATGGATAAACTGCTTAAGGCGGCAAGTGCGTATCTGACAGACCCGGGTCAGGTAATGGAAGTGGCGGAATCTTTGGACGAGATAGATATGGAGGAACTGGGAGACGCGGTTTCGGAGGATTTTAAGGCATTACATGAAAGATTGACCACTTTGGTCGGTCCGGAACTCGCCAAGGCATACTATGATGAAGGCTATGAATTATACCGGCAGGAGCAATATGCGGCGGCGCTTCCGATTTTAGTCAAAGCACACCAGTATGATGAAAGCAATGGAGATGCACTGTACTATCTGGCACATTGCTACCGCTTTACAAATAACAATGCCAAAGCGATAGAAGCGTATGAACAGGTAATAGAGCAATTTCCGGGAACCGAGAAAGCAAGGAATTCCAAACGTTTTCTGACGGAACTGGAAAATGCGGATCAGTCAACAGCAGTCAGATAAATCCGGCGCCGCTTCGCGGTTAAAAAGAAACCGCGCGGCGGGGAGCCGTTCATAAACACGAAAGAGAACATAGGGAATATGTTCTCTTTTTTATGGTGCGCCTGGCGGCGCACGTCACACGGGCACCCATAGGAAATTTGTCAGCAAGGCTGACGGGTGCCCGGTGCAGGAGTAGGGGCATCCAAAGGAAGTGTGTCGGCAGAGCAGACAGAAGCTGTTCTGCTGAGCCGGCACCGGAAGAGCGGTTACAGAACTGGAATAAAGGCGGAATTTGAATAAGAAAGGAGAAGGATATGGAAGAGGATTTCAAAGTGATTGATAATTATCTGATGGTGAAAATGCCGGAGGAAATCGATCATCATAAATCATCTTACATAAGCGAAAATGCGGACAGGTTTATTGTGCGGGAAAATGTGAGCAATGTGGTGTTTGACTTTGAGGATACGAGGTTTATGGACAGTTCGGGTATCGGCATCATTATGGGACGGTATAAGAAGATTTCATGCTTCGGCGGGAAAGTATTTGCCATCAATGCCGACCACAGAATCAGGCGTCTGTTAATGATATCGGGTTTGCATAAAATAGTGGAAATCATGGACTAGGAGGAACGGAATGAATAACGAAATGAAAATGGAGTTCGATGCCATATCGGCCAATGAATCCTTTGCGCGGGTGGCGGTAGCCGCTTTTGTATCAGAGTTAGACCCGACGCTGGAGGAAATATCGGATATTAAAACGGCAGTATCCGAGGCTGTGACTAATGCCATTATACATGGATATGACGGTATTGAGAACGGGAAAGTGAAGCTGTACTGCGGGCTGGACAAGGATGTGATACATATCAGGATATCGGATGAGGGAAGGGGGATTGAGGATGTGGAGAAAGCAATGGAGCCGCTTTTTACAACGAAACCGGAACTGAACCGTTCAGGGATGGGGTTTCCCTTTATGGAGGCGTTTATGGATGATTTGGAGGTCATATCCGGACCGGGGGAGGGAACGACGGTGCTGATGAAGAAAAAAATCGGCTGCATTCCCTGGATAGAGGACGAGGAATAGATTATGGAGGAAGTTACCGTTCTGATTGCACGTTCACAGGCTGGGGATAAGGAAGCGAGAGAGATACTGATAGAGAAGAATCTGGGATTGGTGCACCATATCGTGAAGCGTTTTCTGGGCAGGGGCTATGATGCGGAGGATTTGTTCCAGATAGGGAGCATAGGGCTGATGAAAGCAATTGATAAGTTTGACCTGTCCTATGACGTGAAGTTTTCTACCTATGCGGTACCGATGATAAGCGGGGAAATCAAACGTTTCTTAAGGGATGACGGAATGGTGAAAGTGAGCCGGTCATTGAAGGAGAATGGATGGAAAGTCAGACAGGCGTCGGAACGGATAGCCAATGAGAAGGGCAGGGATGCGTCCCTTCAGGAAATTGCGGAAGCAACGGGGCTGTCAAAAGAGGATATCGTGATGGCGATGGAAGCCAATGTAGAAGTGGAATCCATCTATAAGTCGGTTTATCAGTCGGACGGAAATGAAATCTATCTGGTGGACAGGCTGCCGGAGAAGCGGGATGAGAATGAGAAACTGCTGAATCATATGCTGCTGCAGCAACTGTTGGATGAACTGGGAGAGGATGAGAAGCAGCTGATTACGCTCCGGTATTTTCAGGATAAGACGCAGGTGGAGGTGGCAAAAAAACTGGGGGTCAGTCAGGTGCAGGTGAGCAGGATGGAGAAGAAGATATTAATCCGGATGCGGGAGAAGCTGACATAACAGGGAATGGCAATAGGGTTATAAAAAGACGCTGTGCGGCAGCGTCTTTTTTATGTCTGTCACAGCAGTTGTAAGGGAAAAGCCGCATAATTTGGTACTTAGGGTTTAGCGGTATATGGAAAGTATATGTCAGTTTTATATCCTTCCCCCAGTTTGCTCTCTATTTCCATTGTTCCGTTATGTGCATTAACAATCTGCCGTACTAAAAGAAGTCCTAAGCCATGACGGAGGTCTAAGCGGTCATCGGTACTCTCCATATAATGTGGTTTGTTTTTTAGTTCTTCCAATTTTTCAGCAGAAATACCAATACCATCATCTTGAATGGTTAAAAGTAGTTTTTCTTTTGCTGCCTGCAATGTTATCTGTAATGCCAAAATGATAGTGCAGCCTTTTGGATTGCTGTGAATGCTGTTCTGAACCAGATTATTGACAGCTCTTGCAATCAATTTTGCATCGCAGTCAATCTCACTATTTTCAGAACCGGGAGAAATGACTACTTCTAAAGAATATATTTCCGGCAATCCGCTGTTTATCAGGTCTATTGCGTAGGAACGCAGCAGTTTGGAAATGCGGATATTTTCTTTTTGTAAAGGCTGCATTTCATATTCAAGTTTTGATACCAAATTCAAATCCTGCACCAATTCCTTTATTTTGACACTTTGCCGGGATATGCAGGCAGCTTGCTCTTTAATCTGGTTACAGGCATTTTGGTCATTCGCAATTCTTTCCGCATATCCCATAATCATGGATAATGGAGTGCGAATGTCATGTGACACACCGCTGATCCAATTTGCCCTTGCGGTATTCTGGCGGCTGATGATGCCTGCAGCTTTATTTATGCTGTCTGCTATTTCTGACAGTTCTCCATTCAGGTTAAGGCTGATACACTTCCCTTCCGACAAGGCTGTAATTGAGGAGATAATGGGTTCTGTTTTTTTGCCAATTTGTACTTTGGAATAGGAATAAGCAAGAAACAGGACGGTTAAGTCAAATACAAAAATGCCAAGGAAAAAAATCAGGATTTTACGAAATATATCAATAGGATAGTAATTGCTGGTAATTTTCATATAACTGTTTTTGGGATAACCTATCACTAATAAACCATTTTCATCGCTCCACACAAATACAGGATAATCTTTCAGATAACCTTTTGAAAATACAGCAATATCCTGAATGGTATATTCGGTGGGAATTTCTTCCGGTAAATTTACTGTCCAGTTACAAGAACCTTCTGCATTTAAATACATTGCCCACAGGGAGTTCGATACTAACATTCTCTCTGCGTCATTTGTTATGCCATCAGCAGATGAGGATTCCGCTACTTCTTCTAAAGTATTCTGTGGAGAGCTGTTTCCGAAGTTTTTTGACACTGCATTGTAAAAGGTAAAAACGAATGCAGCAATGTCCAATACCACAAGAATTAAAATAAGTCCGATATAAGACAATAGGTATTTTGAAATATACTTGCTGAATATTTTCATGGCATTATTTCCTTGCATTTAATTTGTAACCAAGTCCTTTTATAGTGATAAGTGACACTGGTTTTGAAGGATCTGTTTCGATTTTCTCCCGTATGCGGCGGATATGGGCATTCAGGCTGTTTTCATAGCCAAAAGGATTATCGCCCCATAGCGCTTCACATAAGGCATCAATGCTTACAATTCTTCCTTCACTGCGGGATAATGTCTGAAGCAGTGTATGTTCCTTTGCGGTAAGGGGAATTATAGTTCCATTTTTATTGACTTCGGCACGGCTGAAATCTATCGTGCAGCCTTCCAGTTCTAAAATAAAAGAATCCGCTTTATAACATCTGCGTAAAACGGCATGGACACGCAATAACAGTTCCTGCGGCAAAAAAGGTTTTATCACATAATCATCTGCTCCAAGTCCTAAGCCTGCAAGTTTATCTGCGGCTTCATCTTTTGCTGTCAGAAATATAATTGGAATATTTGTAAAAGTCCGCAATTCTTTCATGAGGGCAAAACCGTCCCCATCCGGAAGCATAACATCAAGGATTGCAAGGTCGGGTTTGTCCTGCCTGGCAGAGATAAGTCCGGTCCGGACAGTGTCTGCTTCAATGATATTCCTGAATCCATCATCTAATAGAATGTCAGTTACCAGTCTGAGTAGTTCAGGCTCATCGTCAACCAACAAAATTTTTTTAGAATATAAGAATAAATCTTCCATTTGCCTGTTCCTTTCCCAAGGTTACGCAGCGTCCATTCGGGAAACCTTCGGTTTCCCTCATTCGCGGGCTTCGCCCTATGCATCCGCAATCTGAAAAAATAGCCAGCAAGCTGCCATTTTTTCAGATTGCGGATGCGCGCTGCTCATTGCCATCACGGACATTATAGCATGGAAGAACGGTTTTCGGAATCATGTGGTAAAAAAGTAAGGTAAAAGTAAGGACACGAGAAAGTTAATGTCAGATTGGGGGTGTATGATTAATCGAAAAGAGAAAGGAGCGTTTATATGGACTACATTATTACGACGGAACAGCTGACAAAGAAATATAAGAATTTTATTTCGGTCAATAAGGTATCCATGCATATCAGGAAAGGAAGTATTTATGGATTTCTGGGTCCCAATGGGGCGGGGAAATCCACTACGATGAAGATGTTATTGGGGCTGACATCGCCTACGGGGGGAAGTTTTATGGTGGACGGAGGTCATTTTCCGAATGACCGGATAAGCATTTTAAAGAAAGTGGGTTCTTTTATTGAATCTCCGTCTTTTTATACAAATCTGACAGGTCGGGAAAATCTTGATATTATACGCAGAATTTTGGGATTACCTGTTAATGCGGTGGATGATGCGTTGGAGTTAGCAGGTCTGACAGAGTTTGGTAATCGGCTTGCAAAAAAGTATTCGCTGGGAATGAAACAACGTCTTGGACTTGCCGGAGCTTTGCTTGGGCGTCCGCCAATCCTGATTTTAGACGAACCTACGAATGGTCTTGACCCTTCCGGCATTTATGAAATCCGTAACCTGATAAAGTCATTACCGAGCCTTTATGACTGTACTGTTCTAATATCTTCACATATGCTGTCGGAAATAGAACTGATGGCAGATGATATTGGCATTCTTAATCATGGTCGGCTGCTGTTTGAAGGAAGTCTTGATGAACTTAGGCAGAGCGCAGTACAGGAAGGCTTTGCGGCGGATAATAAACCCGGCGGAAAAGATACCGGGCTGGAAGATATGTTTCTTTCCATGATTGATAAGGATAATAAAGCGATAAAAGCACCGCAAAGTGATAAAGTATCGCAAAGAGATAAAGTATCGCAAAGCGATAAAGTATCGCTTTACAGAAAGCAGAGGGCAAGGTTATGAACACTCTTATCATTGAACTTCGGAAAGAAAAAAGGACTGGTGTTATTCCGTTACTGCTATTAGCTGGCATTCTGGGAGCTGCTTATGCGTTTGTCTTGTTTTTTGTGCGTAAAGATACATTGCTGAACCTTCCGCTGGCTCCAATGGATGTTCTTTTAACGCAGGTTTACGGAATGATTATGATTTTGAATATGTTTGGTATTGTTGTAGCTGCCTGTATGGTTTATAACATGGAATTTAAAGGAACTGCAATTAAAAAGATGTATATGCTGCCGATTAGTGTTCCTAAAATGTATCTGTGCAAATTTCTGATTTTAACAGTGCTGCTCTTTATAGCGATTGTGTTACAGAATATGGCTTTGCTTAAAATTGGTATCAGTGACTTACCAAAAGGTACTTTTAAAATGGATACTTTACTTAAGTTTACAGCATATTCCTTTATTACTTCTATGCCGGCATTATCCTTTATGGTTTTGGTATCTTCACGTTTTGAAAATATGTGGATGCCTCTTGGAATTGGAGTTGCCGGATTCCTGAGTGGGATGGCTCTGGCAAATTCGAGCGTTCGTTTACTACTGCTTCACCCATTTGTGGTCATGTTAAAGCCTGCTGTTGCTATGAGCGCACAACCGGACAATGGAATAGTTACGATATCTATGGCAGAAACACTTTTATTTTCAGGAATGGGTTTGTGGATGGCGAAGCACTTGCGTTATGAATAGGGAGGGATTCGTATGAATTTTTTTGATTCACGACAAGTGAAACAAGCTTGCGGTTTCACTTGTATATTGAAGATTGAATTTACAAAGGTAAAGCGGTCAAAAATCATTCCTTTAATATTTATTGCACCGCTGTTGGTAGTAATATCGGGAGTAGCTAATCTAAGCAGATATTTTTCTCCGGAGTATACAAATGCGTGGTCTGCAATGTTTATCCAGAGTGCGTTAGTCTATGCCTACTATTTGTTACCGTTTTCCATGATTGTTGTATGCGTAATGATTGCAGGGCGTGAAACACAGCACAATGGCATTCTGAAGATGCTGGCATTGCCGGTCAGCCGTTATGCCTTATCTTTGGCAAAATTTGTTGTTTTGATGTTTTATCTGTTTATGGAAATGGTTGTTTTCCTTGTTGTATTTTTGATTTCCGGTGTTGTTGTTACACACATGACGGGAATAACAGAAGCTTTACCAATATTCTATCTTGTGAAGTGGTGTGCAGGATTGTTCCTTACGATGCTGCCTTGTATAGCAGCTATGTGGGCAATCGCGGTATTGTTTGAAAAAACACTGCTTTCCGCAGGGTTTAATTTGTTCCTTGTTATTCCCGGTGTTTTAATAGCAAATACGCCGTTTTGGATTGCATATCCATATTGTTACAGTGGATATTTGGTGTCTTGTTCTCTGCACGATTTTATGTCAGAAGGGACGAACACAGCATTTTCAGTATTTCCATTTTTGCCATGTGCAATAGTGGTATTTATAGTAGCTCTCTTGGTCGCTGTCAGAAAATTTGGTAAGAAAGAAATGAGGTAAACTATGGAATCCAGACGGAGGGAAAATTGGCAAAAAAGAGAAATTCCTTTCGCTGCATTTCAAACCGCCTTTCGCTGCATTTCGCAAAAAAGTACAAAATTTTTGCCGATAAATGAAATAGAGAATATAGCGGACCAGGAGTGAAAAATTTGGATATAGCAGTTGTTGATGATGAAGAAAATGGTGTGGAAATGGTGTATGATAAATACCCGTTGTTATTGGTAATCCTCCCCGCAATACTGCTTGCAAGAGTGGTGGAATCAGTTAAACAGCATGACAGATATGTTTTGGGTACGGCAGAGTGATGGGACAGGGCTAAAGGCGAGGTATATGTGTTTCGGAGATAAAGCCCGCTTTACTCTCATCATGCATGAGTTAAATCTATCAAAATAATTTTTCCAAAAAAACATATTGACATTTTTCGATTTGTTGCATATAATAGCTTACATAAATCGAAAAAAATAGATTTGAGGTGATGACATGAGGAATCATGCTGCGGATGTAAAAGTCTTTAAAGCATTTTGTGATGTAAACCGTTTGCAGGTATTGGAACTGCTTCGGGGTGGAGAGAAGTGTGCCTGCGTGCTGTTGGATAAATTACAGATAAGCCAGTCAACTTTATCGCATCATATGAAGATACTTTGTGATTCTGGCATTGTCGTTGCCCGAAAGGATGGAAAGTGGACGCATTATTCTATCAGTAAAGAGGGCAGCGAACAGGCTGGGAAACTTTTGAAGATCCTGACGGATTTGGGAGATGGTGTGAAAGAGGATGGATGTGGATGCAGAAAGGTTTCCAACATTTGATATGGGGCGTTGAGAGCTTGAATCAATGTAAAGGCTGACAGCTTTACGGATGTGAGGCAAGTATGGATGCAAAATAATATGGAGCTACGCTTTCGTGCGTAGCTTTTAAAAAGAAAGATATATCGAAAAAAATCGAACTGTTTGTCCAAAGAAAGGAGAAATTTACAATGGAGTTAATAAGAACAATATGGATGTTTTTTCAGGACCAGATACTTGGGATGAAATGGCTGAATGCCCTGATTGGAAAAGGGCTGTCTGCGGCGGGGCTTGACTTAGACAGTATCCTTGGCGGAGGACTCCAATTCTTTATTTATGATACGATAAAAATTTTTGTGCTGCTTTCGGTACTGATATTTATGATCTCTTACATCCAGAGTTATTTTCCCCCGGAACGGACGAAAAGGATTCTTGGGAGGTTTCATGGGATTGGCGCCAACAGCATTGCTGCTTTATTAGGTACAGTGACACCATTCTGCTCCTGTTCTTCCATACCGATCTTCATGGGATTCACTAGTACAGCGGATATTAAATAATTGACAGTTTCATTGTTCAATTGCATCAGG
>CAMXQE010000008.1 GCA_947246015.1 uncultured Lachnospiraceae bacterium
TATCAAAGTAGAGAAGTTTAAGATGAAGGAATTCGGCTTCCGTAAAGGAGGCAGTCCGGACGGACGAAAAGGTGAGGGACGCAGGAGAGGGGAAGCGGGTAGAAGAAGAAAGAAAGACGGCAGACCTGACGGAGAATTCCGTGGTGAAAAATCAAAGCGGGGAGAGAAGAAAGGGAAAGAAGAGAAGAAAGGCCGGGAGGAAAAAGCCCAGCGCGGGCGGCGCGGAGAGGAAACGGGACGAGGCGGCTCACGCAGGATGGAGCTTGGCGTAAAACCGGGAAAAGGCGATAAGTCCTCAAAAAAGAAAAAGTGATAAAAAAAGAAATGATAAAAAAGAAATGATAAAAAAGAAATGATAAAAAAGAAATGATAAGATAAAGAAATGATAAAAAGAAATGAAGATATGACAGATACGCTGTCCTGTGTTATCAGGACAGCGTTAATTCGTGTCCGTGTTCTTTCAGCCATTTGCGGCGTTCTTTATAATCAGGCAGGATGCTTTCCACACAGTTCCAAAAGTCTTTCGAGTGGTTCATATGCTCTAAATGGCAGAGTTCATGTACTACCACATAGTCCAAAATACCGGGCGGTGCAAGCATCAGCCTCCAGTTAAAAGAAAGCGTGCCCCGGCTGCTGCAGCTGCCCCATCGGGTTTTTTGGTCGCGGATGGCAATGGAGGAATAACCGTGCCGGATCAGGTGGCGGTAGTTTTCCGCATAATAAGCGGCCCGCTGCGGAATATAGGATTTGGCGGCGGCACGGTATCTTTTCTCCAAAGCGAGGCTTTGTTCCGGTGTAAGCCGGGAACCGTGGGAAGATGACTGCTGTTCCTGTTTCCGGGTCCGGAGTTCGGATAATTTTGCGCCAATCCAGAACTGTTTTTCCTTTAGCAGCCTTGCCGCATCCGAATCGGTTCCATAGAGCGGAAGACGGACCGTAATGGCCGCGTCAGCTTTCAGGATAATGGCGCATGTCTTTCGGCGGCTTCGGATGATTTCATAAGTAATCGTAAAAGGTTGGTTGGTTTTGTCTGTGAGTGTGATTTTCTTTTCTATTTTCTTTTCCATTTTCTTTTCCATATCCAAATTATAGCATTGCAAAGTGAGTTTTTCTATGGTAGTATGAAAATTGTTTGTAACTTTGTAACATTGGGGGGCTGAACTGTTACGTAACTTTTGGATTTGGGAGGTTTTGTCATGGAGGATAGAAGAAAAAAAAGACATAAAAAGAGAAAGGCTGCGAAAAAGAGAAAGAATGCCCTTCTTACGAAAGAGGAGAGGAAAGAGAAGCGCAGGAGAGAAAGACGGCGTCTGGTTATAATGGAGAGGGTGGCGATAGCTTTCCTGATAGTCGGAGTAATCGGAGGAGGAGGGTTTGCCGTTGTATGGAACCTTCCGGCGGTGAAGTTAAGCCGGCAGCTGAATGCAGGGGACGAGTATACGGAGGAGGAGGCTTATCCGGAAGCGATAGAAGCCTATGAGAATGCATTGGAAATCGATTCCACATCAGTAAAGGCTTACCGGTGTATGGCAGGAGCCTATCTTGGTATGGAGAACGATTCCCAGGCGAAACAGGTATTGTATTCCGGGTGGGAGAATACGCAGGATGAAAGCCTGCTGCAATATTATTGTACAGTGATATTGAACGAAGCAGTGGATGAAATCAACAGTGATAGTACAGACAGCGGAACCATGGATAAGATTATAGCGGTGCTGGATCAGGGAATCATGGAGGAAGAAGCGCTGGAACTGTTGGATACGGTATATGAGCGGATGATGGGACAGTACAGGGATGCGGCGCCGGTTATTGATTTTGCATCATATGAAGAAATCATGGAGAGGATGTTTGACCTGTATGAAAGGAATCCTTCTGATAAAATCGGAGCGCTGACAGAGCAATTCGGGTATTTGGATGTGGAGGAACTGACACTGCCGGCAGAACATGTGGATGCTTATCTGAATATTCTTCAGGAAGCCGACAAGATTACAGCGAACACGGAGAGAAGCAGTTTAATTGCCTGTCTGCAGAAAGAAAAAGAGGTACAGGAGTTTTTTGCCGGGATTTTTCAGGAGTTTGACAGCGGGAATTATGAGGCTGCAAAAGAGTTCATTGCGGCCGACGCTTATACGGAGCTTCGGGATGCTTTTATTAGCGGGACAATGGAATATTGGACAGGGGAGACCCAGATTCCTGTCAGCAGGGAATATGTAAAGTTAAGGCAAAGTGACGGAGCATGGACCTTTTCGTTTCCTGAGTTCAGTGAAAATGAAGCAACGGCAGGAATCATTACCGTATGGGGGACGGATATGAGGGATAACGGTGTGCTGCGTACCAGTATATCCTATGAACCGGCTATGGAAAACGGGGTTTATTTACCGCATATCCAGTATGTAATCAGTTATATGTACAGCAATCTGCAGAAGTCGAACGGGTTCCTGTATGAGATGAATTATCACTTTGAAACCCGTACATGGACGGAGGAAGGAATGACAACGCATTTAATCGGCGGCTGGGGAGGCCCTTATCAATGGGAAAAGACATATTAGATGAACATCAGACCTGTTTTATTGTCGGAGCCGGAGACATGACGCTGACGGAGATTGAACGGAAGGAAGGCGATATGTGCATCGCTGCAGACGGCGGGTATCTGTATTGCAGGATGCTGGGGTTAGAGCCGGATTTTGTGATTGGGGATATGGACTCTTTGGATGAAAGCGTGCGGGAGGATGTCGAAAAATTAAGCGAGGAAGCACCGGAAAAAGTGCGGATTCTCAGCCCTGAGAAGGACGATACCGATATGCTTGCCGCGGTGAAAGCAGGGTTTGCGGCAGGATACCGCAGATTCTGCCTGTATGGAGCACTGGGGGGAAGGGTGGAGCATACCATTGCCAATATCCAATGCTTAAGCTATATACGGAACTGCGGGGCGAAAGGGTATATTATGGACGGAAGTGTGCTGATGACCGTAATAAAAGACGAAACGGTGCGGTTCCAAAAGTCCATGGAAGGGTTTATGTCTCTGTTTTCTTTGGGGGAAAGAGCGGAAGGAGTGACGATTCAGGGGATGAAATATCTGCTGGACGGCGCGGTAGTTACCAATGATTTCCCTATTGGCATCAGCAATGAGTTTATCGGGGAGCAGGGAGTGGTTACAGTGGAAAAGGGGATGCTTTTAGTTATTATCACATGGTGAATATTGATGCCCCGTTGCTTGCAGCGGGGTTGTTGACTGTTTTGGATAAGGATTTTTATAATAAGAGGCTGCCGGGATTCTGTTTGTTTTCCGGCAGCCTTTTATCGCAGGTGGTATCATTATTCCCCTAAATCTCTTTTCACGGTAACTTCCGTTTTCCTCTCATAGCAGGAGAAAGCCGCATCTACAAAAGTGCGTTCCAGTTTGGGAGTAAACAGACTTACAACCGGAACGATTACCAGGCCCGCCAGCATGGAGAAAGCGCCGGCATTGATGGGAGACTGCAGCATGGCAGGGAAAGAGGAACGGAACAGCATGTTGCATACCATGAATCCGGCACCGAAGATGAAGCTGACCCATGCGGAAACCGTGGTTGTTTTTTTCCAGTAAAGCCCGTAAAGGAACGGAGCGAGGAAAGCTCCGGCGAGGGCTCCCCATGATACGCCCATTAACTGTGCGATAAAGGTAACGTTGCCTTTGTACTGCACGATGGCAATGACAACGGAAATGGCAATGAACACCACAATCAGAATGCGGATGGTGAGAAGCTGTTTTTTCTCGTTCATGTCTTTTATGATGTGGTCTTTCAAAAAGTCGATGGTAAGCGTGGAGCTGGATGCCATGACCAGGGAGGACAGGGTGGACATGGACGCGGACAGCACCAGGATGACGACCAGACCGATTAATATGGACGGAAGGTTGGATACCATGGCAGGGATAATTGCATCGTAACCCTGGGAAGCGATATCCACGCTGTCGGAATATAGCCGTCCGAATCCGCCGAGGAAATAACAGCCGCCGGAAACTATGATGGCAAACAGAGTGGAGATAATGGTTCCTTTTTTGATGGCCTTTTCGCTCTTGATGGCATAGAATTTCTGTACCATCTGGGGAAGCCCCCATGTACCGAGAGAGGTAAGAATGACCACTCCTAAGAGATTGACAGGGTCGGGCCCGAAAAAGGAGGCAAAAACACCGGGCTGTGCGGATACGGTTTCATCGGAAACCGATGCCAGCCGGTTCAGCGCTTCTAAAAATCCGCCGTTGCTGTTTAATACAGCGGCAATGACCGTTACAATACCGAAAAGCATAACGATTCCCTGTAAAAAGTCGTTGATGGCAGTGGCCATGTAGCCGCCGGCAATGACATAGATTCCGGTCAGGACTGCCATGATAATGATGCAGGCCGTGTAGTCAATGTTAAATGCCATTCCAAACAGACGGGAAAGCCCGTTGTAGAGGGAGGCGGTATAGGGTATCAGGAAGATAAACACGATGACCGAAGCGCCGATTTTCAATCCGTCGCTATGGAACCGCCTGCCGAAAAATTCCGGCATGGTAGCGCTGTTTAAGTGCTGGGTCATGATACGGGTGCGGCGGCCGAGAACCACCCATGCCAGCATGGAACCAAGCAGGGCATTGCCGATACCAATCCATGTGGAAGCGATGCCGTATTTCCAGCCGAACTGTCCTGCATATCCGACGAAAATAACGGCGGAGAAGTAGGAGGTGCCGTATGCAAATGCAGTGAGCCACGGGCCTACGCTCCGCCCGCCCAGCACGAAGCTGTTGACATCAGTGGCATGTTTGCGGCAGTAGAAGCCGATTGCCACCATGACTGCAAAAAAGACAATTAACATGGTAAGTTTTAATATCATTGTTTACCTCATTTCTGCGCTGCTTTTTGCGCATATCGAGTTTGTGGATGCAGCGCAGACACAAACTTGCGGAGTGAAAGATTTGAAAAATCTTTCACTCTTTTCCTCTCTTATAGTTGGTATTATCCTCTGTTTTGGGCGGCAACCAGACTGACGCCGCAGTAGCGTTCCCTGAGTTTCGGTTTTTCGATTTTGCCGGTAGGATTTCTTGGGATATCGGCAAAAATAACCTTATGGGGACGTTTGTAACGGGGCAGCTTATGACAGAACCGGTTGATTTCGTCCTCCGTGCAGGCCGTATCCGGCTTTAATTCAATGACTGCCGCAGTGATTTCCCCTAACCGCTTATCTGGCAGGCCGATGACTGCCACGTCATGAATGGCATTGTGGGTGCGCAGGAAATCTTCAATCTGGACGGGATAGATATTTTCGCCGCCGCTGATAATTACATCTTTTTTGCGGTCTACGAGGAAAATAAAACCGTCTTCATCTTCCTGTGCCATATCTCCGGTATAGAGCCAGCCGTCGTTTGAAAGGACTTCGGCAGTGGCTGCTTCATCATTATAATAACAGGTCATGACACCCGGTCCTTTTACAGCCAGCTCGCCCACGTCGCCTTTTGCTACCGTGTTTTTCTGTTCATCCACGATTTTGATTTCCCAGCCGTATCCGGCTTTGCCGATGGCACCTACTTTATGGATGTTTTCCACGCCCAGATGGACGCAGCCGGGGCCGATGGATTCGCTTAAGCCGTAGTTGGTATCGTAAGCGTGGTTCGGGAAATAGGTTTTCCAGTGCTTAATCAGGCTGGGAGGAACGGGCTGTGCGCCGATGTGCATCAGACGCCACTGGGAGAGCTCATAGTCTTCCAGACTGACTTTTCCGCTGTCCAAAGCTTCTAAAATATCCTGTGCCCACGGGACGAGCAGCCATACAATGCTGCATTTTTCTTTGGAAACGGCATCCAGGATATATTCCGGCTTGGTTCCTTTCAACAGGACGGCTTTACTGCCGGAAATCAGGGAGCCGAACCAGTGCATTTTCGCGCCGGTATGGTAGAGGGGCGGAATGCATAGGAATACATCCTCTTTCGTCTGCCCATGGTGTTTCTGTTCCACGACTGCCGAATGCATCAGGCTTTCATGATTATGTAAAATGGCTTTCGGGAAACCGGTAGTGCCGGACGAAAAATAAATGGCGGCATCATCCGCATCCGTCAGGGAGATTGCCGGCGACTGGCTGGAGCAGTTGGCAGAAAGGGAATTGTAGTCTTCCGCAAAAGAAGGACAGTTTTCACCCACATAAAAAAGGAGACGGCTGCGGCTGATGGAATCTGCGATTTCTTCCACACGTCCGATAAATTCCGGCCCGAATACTAAAATATTGACTTCCGCCAGATTAACACAGTATTCAATTTCATCAGAGGCATAACGGAAGTTTAACGGAACCGCTAATGCGCCTGTTTTCAGGATTCCGAAATAGATGGGAAGCCATTCCAGGCAGTTCATTAAAAGAATTGCTACTTTATCGCCTTTTTTGATGCCTCTTGAAAGCAGCAGGTTGGCAAAACGGTTGGCCTTTTCGTTAAAGACATTCCATGTGATTTCCCTGCGGTAGTGGGAGAGCGGGCTTGGTTCCATCAGCTCGTATTCCTTCCATGTGACGCGGCGGACTTCCTTTACCTCAGGGTTGATTTCCACAAGGCAGATGTCTTCCCCGAATTTTTTACAGTTTTGTTCCAATAGATTTGTAATCGGCATTTTTCTGATTCTCCATTTGTGTTTTTTTCACGCTTTAACGCATTGCGTTGTTGAAGTAATGATAGCTTATTTCTGTATAAAAGTCAATACCGGACAGGGACACCTTCCTTCGGTCAGACAGTGCCGCCTGATACAGCCATTTGGCAGCTTTGGAAAACCAGTAAGAATCAGCAGCATTCTTTTGCACGATTTTGCAGGAGCATATGGCGGGGCCGGGGTGTGGCTGTTTGGAAGGCGGGAAGCGGAAACTGCTATTGAAACCCGATTTCCGTGAGTATTCTCTGTGAGGGCTGGGTTTTAGCAATGAAACTGTGCCATGTACAACTTGTAATAATGTCCCTTTTTTTCCATCAGTTCCGCCGGGGAACCCTGTTCCAGAATCGTTCCGTTATCAATATAGAAAATGCGGTCGGCTTTCTGTATGGTGGACAGACGGTGCGCTACCACGAATGAAGTACGTCCTTTCAGCAGTGTTTCGATGCCCGACTGTACCAGCAGTTCGGTCTGTGTGTCGATGCTGGAGGTGGCTTCGTCCAGAATCAGGATTTTAGGGTCGGAAACCATAGTTCTGGCAAAAGCGATGAGCTGCTTCTGACCGGCGGAAAGTCCGCCGCCCCGTTCGGAAAGTTCGGTATCATACCCCTTTTCCAGTTTCATGATGAAGTCGTGGGCATTGACTGCCCTGGCTGCCTGAATGATTTCTTCATCGGTGGCGTCCAGACGGCCGTAGCGGATGTTGTCACGAATGGTGCCGGAAAAGAGGAAATTGTCCTGTGTCATGATTCCCATCTGCTGGCGGAGACTTTCGATGCTTACTTTTTTAACATCGTGCCCGTCTATGTATACAATTCCTTTCTGTACGTCGTAAAAGCGGCTAATCAGGTTGACGATGGTGGTTTTTCCGGCTCCGGTGGGCCCTACTAAAGCAATGGTTTCACCGGGGGCAATGGTAAAGCTTACATTTGCGAGCACATCCGAATTCCCGTCATAGGAAAAGGTGACATGCTCGAAACGGACTTCCCCGCTGATGGGAGGGATGGCAGTGACATCTCCGGCATCGGTAATCTCCGCCCTGGCATCCATGATTTCAAAAACCCGTTCCGCACCGGAAATATTGGTGATGAGCTGGGTATAGAAATTGCTCAGGTTGGAAATCGGATGCCAGAACATGGAGATATAACTTCCGAATGCAATAAAGGTACCAACGGATACCTGTCCGGTGCCGAGAATCTGGATACCGGTAAAGTAGAGCATGACGGTACCGATTCCCCAGCACAGGTCAATGACGGAGCCGAAGGAATCGTTTAAGCGTACAGCAGAAATAAAGGAATCCCGGTGTTCTTTTACCAGTTCGCGGAAAGTCTGTTTCGTTTCCTCTTCTGCGTGGAAACTCTGGATAATCCGGATTCCGGACAAATCCTCGTGGATAAACGCATTCAGGTTGGAGGATTTTTTGCGGTGTATCTGCCATCTTTTATGGGAATAGACCTGAATCAGCCAAAGGCATACCGCCATAATCGGTGTACTGATTAAGGAAGCGGCCGCCAGTATGGGATTTTTGGCAAACATGATGGCAGCTACAGCGCAGATGGTGATAAAGTCCGGTATCAGTGTCGTAACGCAGTTGGAGAGGACATCTTTTAATGAATTGATATCGCCGATGATACGCGCTAAGATTTTTCCGGTAGGCCGGCTGTCAAAGAACTGGAAATCCAATGTCTGGATATGGGTATACAGTTCCTGGCGGATGGTAACCAGTATGTTGTTGCAGACTTTTGCCATGACATACATGCGGATTTTGACGCCTGCAATCATAAGGATGTTGAGAATCAGGGCAAAGCCAATCAGCCGGAAAAGTCCGGCCATATTTCCTATGGAAATATAGTCATCAATGGCGGATTCCATAATCAGCGGATTAAGCAGCGATACTACGACGCAGAATGCCATGATGGCCAGCACCAGGCAGATTTCTTTTTTATAACGGGGCAGATAAGCCAGCAGGCGCTTCAGGGTTGCCAGCTTGCCGACTTCTACAGTCTGCTCGTCGTCTTTAAATGAATTAATGGGCATTTGTTTCACCTTCCTGTCAGTCGTTTACTTGATATTGGGCGGCATAGGTCCGGTAGTACAGGCCCTTTGCTGCCATGAGTGTTTCATGGGTTCCTCTTTCACGGATGGAGCCGTTTTCCAAAACAATGATTTCATCCGCATGCATTACGGAACTGATACGGTGGGCAATGATGATTTTAGTCGTATGCTCCAGATGGCGGAGCGTATCCTGTATCAGCTGTTCTGTTTCCATATCCAGTGCGGAAGTGGAATCGTCCAGAACGAGGATGGGATTTTTCTTGGCAAGGGCTCTGGCTATGCTGATGCGCTGTTTCTGTCCGCCGGAGAGTCCGACCCCGCGTTCGCCGATGACCGTGTCGTATTGTTTGTCCATACGTTCAATGAATCCGGACGCCTGCGCGTCCCTCGAAGCGCACATGACCGCATGGGAATCCAGTCTTTCCCGTTTACCCAGTTTCACATTTTCCGTAATGGTGTCCGAAAAGAGGAACACATCCTGCATAACCAGCGAAATGCTGCTGCGCAGCTGTTTCAGGCTCAGGTTCTTTACATCGACATGGTCGATGCTGACAGAGCCTTCTGTTGTATCATAAAAGCGTTGGAGCAGGTGGATGATGGAGCTTTTTCCGGCTCCGGTAGCGCCCATAATACCCAGCGATTTTCCTTCCTCCACAGTAAAGGAGATATCTTTCAGGATTTCATAGGGCGTGGCGGCTCCGGCATCCAGTTTGGAAAACGAAACATGGGAAAATTCAATGCGTCCGCGTACCGGCTCAAGAACTGTGGGGGACTGTTGCTCCACTATGCTGGGTTTTTCCGCGTAAATCCGGTTCAGTTTCCGGTTGGATGCCACGGCGGCGGAAAAACTGTTGGTGAGCCAGCCAAGCATTTCCATGGGCCATACGATGTTCATGGAATATTCTACGAAAGCGCCGAGGGAGCCGAGGGAGAGCCCTCCCTGCATGGTCATCCATCCGCCTGCCAGCAGAATGACGAGGGGCAGCAGCTTGGTAATAAGCGAAAGGTACGGATGGTAAGTTACAAATATTTTAGACTGCTGCATGTTCAGGTCATAATACTTCTGGTTATGCGAAAGGAATTTCTTTATTTCATATTTTTCCCGTGCAAAAGCCTTGACGGTGCGTACGCCGGACAGATTTTCCTCTGCTATGGTATTCAGGGAAGCAGTTTCCTCGCTGATAGCTTCGTATACATGGTCCAGTTTCCGCTCCATGGAAATGGCAATGGAAGCAGCTATGACCATGGCGGCCGTAGGTATCAGCGCGAGCCTTGCATCCAGACGGTACATGAAGAAAAGGACGATGGAAGTATGGACAATGACTTCCAGCATAAGCATACCGACAAAAGTAATGCCGTCGCCAATCCGGTCAATATCGTCTTTCAGGCGCGCCATCAGTTCGCCGGTGTTGGTACGGTCAAAAAAATCCGCGCTCAGGGATTGGATATGGTCGAACAGATGCTGGCGCATTTTTGCCGTAATACGGATTCCGGTAACATCAAAGGTATATTCCTTGATGTACTGGAAGAAAAACCGCCCAACCCCTACGGTCAGGATACCGGCCAGCAGGTAATTCAGCTTATGGAGCTGGCCGCCGACAATGACTTCGTCGATAATCCGTTTCGTCAGCTGCGGGGATATTAAATCCAGCGACACGCTGATAATCATGGCCAGGATGGCCAGGAGATAAGGAAGACGCTGCTCCCACAAATAAGTAGATAGTTTTTTCTGGTTCATGATGGTGTTCCTTTCTGAAAATAATGGTATGTAACCGGTTTGCCTGCGTACCCGTGTGCATAAAAAAAGCCGCTGCGTAGAATCGCATCGGCGGGCAATGTGCATAAAAAAACGGCTCGTAAAAACGGAACCGCGGCAGTAGTCAGAATGTAATGCATAAGTTATGATATATCTGATGTTCCGGAGGCAATTCTTTTTATAAAGTGATTCAGTTGTAAGTAGTTGTTAAAATCCTGATGATTCATTTTCATAATCTGTGCCTCCTTTCCCTGTATTTTGTGTTAACCGTATCAAATGTATTCCCAGCATACGCTTTATTCGGCAGATTGTCAACCGGTTTTTGAATAAAATGGAAAAACAAATTGGACTTATGAGTAAATATGTGGCATAATAGAAAATTATCGGGGAGTATATTTTCACTTACTTAGAAGGAGGAAGAGGAAATAGATGGGTAATCAATTGGTGTGGAATGAGAGGTATAATATAGGAGTAAAATTCATCGATGAGGAACATAAAAAACTGTTCAGTATCTTAAACAGACTGTTTATGTACAGAAAAGAAGAGGAGAAAAGCCAGTGGGTCTGTCAGGAGGGAATCAAATATTTTAAGGAACATGCGATGAAGCATTTCACGGAAGAGGAGAGCTATATGGCGTCCATCGGCTATATGGGATTTGAAACACACAGGCGGCTCCATGATAATTTCCGGAAAAAAACGCTGCCGGCTCTTGAGAAAGAATTAGAGCAGACTTCTTACTCGGAGGATGCCATCAATCATTTTCTGGGTGTCTGTGCAGGATGGCTGATTGGGCATACCCTGACGGAAGACCGTGCAATTAACGGAAAAGTTATAAGCAAGTGGGGGGAACTTCTTCCGGAGGATGAGCAGGCGGTCATGAAGCAGACCATTATCCAGCTTCTGCATGATATGTTCCAGCTGAATGCAAGGGTAGTCAGTGATTGTTACGGAGGGGAAAGGTTCGGGGACGGAATCTATTACCGGCTTGTTTATGGAAACCAGCAGGGGGAGAACTGGGAAATATTTCTGGTTTTTGAGCAGAAGCTGATTGTCAGTACGGTGGGCGGTATGATGGACACGGATTCCGATACGGTCAATATCATGATAATGAACGCTGCCAGATATATGGCACAGCAGTTTGTGAACAGTGTCAAGGGGAACTTGTATTCTGTGGATATGTATGAGATGAAGGAGGAAAACCTGTTGACTTACAGTCAGTTCAACAGGATATTTGAGAGACAGAATCCACAGTTCAGCGTTTTATTTGATACGGGTTCGGGATATTTTTCCTATTGTGTTGTTGCGCCTCATTTAACGCAGAACGAGAATGAGGGAGCGGTCAAAATAAAGACGGAAAATGCGATGGCTGAAATAGGGAAATATTTAGACAAGCGCGATGTGTGCAAAAAGAAGAAAGTACTTGTGGTAGATGATTCTGATATTGTACGGAAGGCTATGGGCGAACTGCTGGATAAGGATTATGCGGTCACGCTGGCGAATTCCGGATTGTCGGCAATCAGGTGCATCACACTGAACAGGCCGGACCTGATTCTGCTGGATTATGATATGCCGGTTTGTGACGGAAGCCAGGTATTGGAAATGATTCGTTCAGAGGAAGATTTCAGGGATATTCCGGTTGTATTCCTGACCGGCAGGGTCGATAAAGGGAATCTTCAGAAGATAATCCCGTTAAAGCCGAAGGGTTTTCTGCTGAAGACGCTGGGTGCAGAAGAAATTAAGAAAAATATCGATGAATTTTTAAAAGAAGAGCCTGTCTGAAAAACAGTATCCGTGATGTTTAGGCAGTCGCCAAATGTCTGGAGATGCTCTGCATCTCTTAAGCACCACCTAGCTCGCTGCTTGCGGGAATAAAAGGACTGCTGCGAAACACAGAATCGTTTTGCAGCAGTCTTAAATATTACAGTCTGTTTTGATAGCAGCGTTCCAGCATCTGAATCCCTTCGTACAGTCCCATGGCAATCACACATAAGATAATGACCGAGGTAATCACCATATTCAGTCTGAACACCTGTGAGCCGTAAATAATCAGATATCCCAGCCCGCGCCGTGCCGCGAGGAATTCACCGATGATAACGCCCACGAGGGCCAGACCGATATTGACTTTCATATTGCTCAGAATCGTAGGGACAGAACCGGGGAGGACGACTTTGAAGAAAGCATCCCGCTTATTTCCGCCCAGCGTATAAATCAGTTTGATTTTCTCTTCATCTGCCTGCCGGAATCCGGTATACAGGTTGATGACGGAGCCGAATACCGCTACCGAGATTCCTGCTACAATAATGGTATTTATTCCGGTTCCCAGCCATACAATGAATAAAGGGGCAAGGGCAGATTTCGGAAGGCTGTTAAGGACGACCAGATAGGGTTCCAAAATCTCGGAACATTTCTGGGAATGCCATAAAAGGGTGGCGGACAACATACTGATAAGCAGGACCAAAAGGAAGCTTGCAATGGTTTCCAACAGGGTAATCCCTGTATTAGTGAAGAAGGAATAATCTTTTACCATGCCAAGGAAGCACATCAGAACCTGGCTGGGACTGCTGAAGAAAAAAGAATCCACATAGCCCATTCTTGTGGAACCTTCCCACAGGAGAAGGAAAATGATAAGGATAAAAGTGCGGGCGAGGAGTACCATACGGTGATGTCTGCGGTGGTCACGTTCATATTTTTCCTGAAAACTCAGGCTGTCTGTGGTTTTCATCTGAAATCTCCTTCCATAATTGATTGAAATAATCTTTGAATTCGGGGGCATTCCTTGAAGCGAGGGGAGAATCGTCCGTCAGCGTTAAACGGACGGGAATATCGCATTTGACGGTGGCGGGACGTTTACTCAGAACGAGGATGCGTCCGGCAAGGCTGATAGCTTCGGATAAATCGTGGGTAATCAGAAGCGCGGTTTTGCCCGTGGAGCGTATGATGCTGCAGATATCGGAGGAAACGGACAGTCTGGTCTGATAGTCCAGCGCACTGAAGGGTTCGTCGAGAAGTAAAAGCTCCGGCTCCAGTACCAGCGTGCGGATTAGTGCGGCGCGCTGTTTCATGCCGCCGGACAGTTCGCCGGGCTTCTTGTCCCTGAATTTGTATAAATCATAATCTTTTAAAAGCTGTGTGACACGCCCCAGCCGTTCGGGTGTCAGCATATGGTTGATTTCCAGTCCCAGTATGACATTCTGGTAAATGGTGCGCCATTCAAATAAATGGTCATGCTGGAGCATATACCCGATACGGGGACAGGACGGAGTGAGGGTACAGGGCTGCTGCGCCGCCTGCGGCGGGCTGTCTCCATGGAAAATGATTTCGCCGCTTTCGGGGGCAATCAGACCCGCGATAATGGAAAGCAGTGTGGATTTGCCGCAGCCGGAAGGCCCTACGATGGCGGTAAATTCGCCTTTTTGTATTTGGAACGATATATGGGATAAGGCAATCGTTTCACCTTCTAAGCTGTGGTAGGAATAGCAGATATCTTTGAGCTCTAAAAGTGGTTGGTCCATAAGATTCCTCCTGTTGGATAGTTCCTGTTCAGAATATATCTTATTATATGAATGTAAAAAAAGGGATGTGAGGGACATTCGGAAATTATCGCGCGATTCTGACAGGAATTTGTAACAGTTGGCCGAAGGCCGGACTGTTACCAGGAATTTCAGCAAAGTCTGCAAAAAGATTGAAAAACATTTCCAAATATGATACTATCGAAATTAGAATGTCAAACTGAATTTATTTGGAGGAGAATACCATGGCACAGCTTTGGGGCGGACGCTTTACGAAGGAAACAGACAAGCTGGTATATAATTTCAATGCTTCCATTTCTTTTGACCGGAAGTTTTATGAAGAAGATATAGAGGGAAGTATTGCCCATGTGGTAATGCTGGAGAAACAGGGAATTTTAACGGAGAATGAGAAGAATGACATCGTGAAGGGACTGACCGGAATCCGTGAGGATGTGAAAAACGGTACGTTGGAAATCACGGATGAATATGAGGATATCCATAGTTTTGTGGAAGCGAACCTGATACAGAGAATCGGGGAAGCGGGCAAGAAGCTGCATACAGGCAGGAGCCGCAACGACCAGGTGGCGCTGGACATGAAGCTGTATACCAGGGCAGAGGTAGTGCATGTAGCGGAAGAAGTGGAAAAACTGCTTGCCACCCTGTTAAAACTGATGGAGGAGCATCTGGATACCTATATGCCGGGATTTACCCATTTACAGAAAGCACAGCCGGTGACACTGGCACACCATATGGGCGCCTATTTTGAAATGTTCAAAAGAGACAGTCTGCGGTTAAAGGATATCTACAGGAGGATGAATTACTGTCCGTTAGGAGCCGGTGCGCTGGCAGGGACGACCTATCCGTTAGACAGGGATTATACGGCATCGCTGCTCGGTTTTGAAGGCCCTACGTTAAACAGTATGGATTCCGTGGCGGACAGGGATTATCTGATTGAATTTCTATCGGCGCTGTCTACGATTATGATGCATTTAAGCCGTTTTTGCGAGGAAATCATCCTGTGGAATTCCAATGAATACCGTTTTGTGGAAATTGATGATGCATATTCCACAGGGAGCAGCATCATGCCCCAGAAGAAGAATCCGGATATCGCGGAACTGGTGCGGGGAAAAACGGGAAGGGTGTATGGTGCGCTGGTGTCCATACTTACCACGATGAAAGGAATCCCGTTAGCCTATAATAAGGATATGCAGGAGGATAAGGAGCTTGCTTTTGATGCCATGGATACTGTAAAAGGGTGCCTGGCGTTGTTCCGCGGGATGTTAGAAACCATGAAGTTCAACCGTGAAGTGATGGCGGCAAGTGCCATGAACGGTTTTACCAATGCTACGGATGCGGCAGATTATCTGGTAGGAAAAGGAGTGCCTTTCCGGGATGCCCATGGAATCATCGGGCGGCTGGTACTGTACTGTATAGAGAAAGACACCTGCATTGATGCACTCTCCATAGAGGAACTGAAGGAAATCAGTCCGGTGTTTGAGGAAGATATCTATGATGCCGTCAGCTTAAAGACGTGTGTGGAGAAAAGGCTGACCATCGGAGCGCCGGGGCAGGAAGCAATGAAAGAGGTACTGCGCAGAAACCGTGAGTTTTTGGAAGCGGGCTGGCTGAAGGACAAAGCATAACATAAAAAGAAAGATACTTTATTAAAGAAAAAGTGAGGAGCAGATATTATGAGTGAAAAACTGAAAGTAGGAATTTTAGGCGGAACAGGTATGGTAGGACAGAGGTTTATTGCCCTGTTGGAGAATCATCCGTGGTTTGAAGTAACAACGATTGCGGCAAGTCCCCGCTCTGCAGGAAAGACTTATGAAGAAGCGGTAGGCGGCAGGTGGAAGATGACCACTCCCATGCCGGAGGCAGTGAAAGATATTGTTGTCATGAATGTGAATGAAGTGGAAAAGGTTGCCGCAGAGGTGGATTTTGTGTTCAGTGCGGTAGATATGACAAAGGAAGAAATTAAGAAAATTGAAGAAGAATATGCAAAGACAGAAACTCCTGTAGTTTCCAACAACAGCGCACACCGCTGGACGCCGGATGTGCCGATGGTGGTGCCGGAAATCAATCCGGAACATATGAAGGTAATTGAATTCCAAAAGAAGAGGCTGGGAACTACCAGGGGATTTGTGGCAGTTAAACCCAATTGTTCCATTCAGAGTTATGCGCCGGTGCTGACTGCATGGAAAGAATTTGAGCCTTATGAAGTAGTGGCTACTACATATCAGGCGATTTCAGGAGCCGGCAAGACATTTAAAGACTGGCCGGAGATGGAAGGGAATATCATCCCTTATATCGGCGGCGAGGAAGAAAAGAGCGAGAAAGAACCTCTGAGGATATGGGGAGAGATTAAGGACGGTGTTATCGTTCCGGCGCAGTCACCGGTGATTACCTGCCAGTGTATCCGTGTTCCCGTTCTCAATGGACATACGGCGGCGGTATTTGTGAAATTCAGGAAAAAGGCAGATAAGGAGCAGCTGATAGAGAAACTGGTGAATTTTAAAGGGGTTCCTCAGGAATTGGAACTGCCCAGCGCTCCGAAGCAGTTTATTCAATATCTGGAAGAAGACAACCGCCCGCAGGTAACGATGGATGTGGATTATGAAAACGGTATGGGTATCAGCGTGGGGCGTCTGAGAGAGGATACTGTGTACGATTGGAAATTTGTGGGATTATCCCATAACACGGTTCGCGGTGCGGCCGGAGGTGCAGTACTTTGTGCGGAATTGCTGAAGGCACAGGGATATATTGCAAAGAAACCGGATACTCCGTAACAAGCCCGCTCGTCGGTTGGGGAAAGAGCGTGCGTATGTTTTTTATAGATAGGGAAGGATGAATTGGATGGGTGGAGTAAAGGAGCGGGATGCCTTAAAACAGGAGAAGAATCCGGCAGTAAGCAGCGATGAGAAAATGTTTCAAATGATTTGCAATACTTCCAGCAGCGCTTTTCTGTATTACAATTTTGAGTCCGGCATGATAAGGACGCTGGCAAATTGGAAATCCTTTTTTGACATAGAGATAAAATGTGAAGAGGACTTTGAAAAATTTAATGACTGTGTGGAAGAACCGTATATATTTTCCCTTCAGGAGCTCCTGTTTACGGAGCGCAGAGGGCTGGTCAACGACAGCATGGTTGCAGCGTTGAAGGGCGGTAAACGGTGGATGGAATGTGAAGCCACGGTAAAATACGATGCGGAAGGCAGGCCGAAGGAGAAGGTTATCCGTTTTAAGGACATTACGAAGTTCAAAAGTCAGGATGAAGAACTGACTTATATGGCTTATTATGATATGCTGACGGGATTGTACAACCGGAATTACTTTGTACGTCTCTTGGGAGATTTTATCCGGAAGGCGCAGGAGAACCGGAAAAAGGTTGCGGTTATGTTTCTGGATATTGATGATTTCCGCAGGATAAACGACGGGCTGGGAATTATCGTGGGTGATGAGGTGGTACAGCAGTTTGGGCAGTTTCTTGGCACCTACCGTAACGAGCAGGTCATAGTTTCCCGTTTTAACAGCGATGTTTATTCGATTGGCATTTATGACCCCTGTGGGGAGAACAGCGTAGAGCATGTGTATCAGACGATAAGGGAGAGACTGCAGAAGCCGTTTATTTTGAGCAGCGGTCAGGAATTTATTATTTCCGTGAGTGTTGGCATTGCAGAGTATCCGGAGGCGGCACAGGCTGCATTGGAGCTGATTAATTGTGCAGAAATCGTTATGTTCAAGGCAAAAAGTGCGGGAAAGGATAATCTGCAGTATTTTGATGCGCCGATTTTAGAGGATTTCCTGCAGAATGTTATGATTGGCAATAAGCTGAAGGAAGTTGCTTTTGATGAAAATTTTGTGATGTATTTCCAGCCTCAGTATCATGCCAGCGACAGGACATTGCGCGGGGTGGAGGCATTGCTTCGCTGGAAAGGCGACGATGGAAGGATGATTAGTCCCTCGGTGTTCATACCGATTGCGGAAAAAAATGGTGCAATCGTTCCGATTGGAACATGGGTAATCGAAGAGAGCATCCGCATTTATTCCGAATGGAAGAAAAAATACCGCTCCTCCCTGATTCTTTCCATTAATGTATCGGCCATCCAGTATAAGCGGCCGGATTTTATCAGCAAGTTAATGGAGACTTTAGAAAAATACGAAGTAGACCCGTCCACAGTGGAATTGGAAATTACGGAAAGCGTGCTGATTGATGATTTTGTGGAGGTTACGAATAAACTGCTGATTCTTAAAGATTATGGTTTTAAGATTTCGCTGGATGATTTTGGGACGGGGTATTCTTCCCTTTCCTACCTGAAAGGGCTTCCAATCAATACGCTGAAAATTGATAAATCTTTTATTGATACGGTGATTTCGGATAATAATACAAAAATCATTACGGAATCCATTGTTTATATGGTGAAGAAGCTGGGATATGAGACTGTAGCGGAAGGTGTGGAGACAAAAGAACAGTTTGAGTATTTGAGATCCATTGAATGTGATAATATTCAGGGTTACTTCCTCGGAAAGCCGATGCCGTCCCATGAAGTAGAGGAATTGTTGAAAAAAGCGGCCGTTTAAAAGCGGCAGGATTCAGAGGAAGACATGTTAATAGGACGAACGGCAGAGTTGGAGTATCTGAAAGGGTATTATGAAAAGGCCGGAAGCTATCTCCTGATACTCTATGGACAGAAATGCATAGGGAAAACAGCGATTTTGCGTGAGTTTACAAGAGGCAAGCCCTGCCATTATCATATGGCAAGGGCTTGTTCCGAAAAAGAGCACCTGGAGCAGCTGCAGGAACTGGCGAAGCGGGAGACGGATTCTTCCGGTGAAAAACAGATTGTGATTGTGGAGGAGTTCCAGCGCATGGTACGGTCGGGGAAAGCAGTGACGGAAGCCTTATTCGGACTGTACTGTAAAGACAGGGAGAGTTTGTTGATATTTGTCAGTTCCAGTATCAGCTGGGTGGAAAACCATATGGTTTCCAAAATCGGAGATGAGGGGCGGAAGATTTCCGGCGTTTTAAAAATCAAAGAATTGGAATTCCGGTATCTGCGTGAGTTTTTCCCCTCATATTCTGTACGCCAGTGTATGGAGGTATACGCCATGCTGGGTGGCATTGCCGGGTGGTGGCGGTGCTTTTTAAACGGCAGCTCCGTAAAGGAAAATGTCTGCCGGGCGATGCTGGAGGAATCAGGAAGCCTGTACCGGGCGGCGGAGAGCCTGATGTTGGAGGAACTGAGGGAACCTGCCGTATACAATACCATTCTTGCAGCCCTGGCATCGGGAAAAGAGAAGCTGAATGAACTGTATCTTTATACCGGTTTTTCACGGGCAAAACTCAGTGTATATTTAGGAAATCTGATAGAAATGAATCTGGTGGAAAAGGTATTTTCTTTTGAATCTTCCGAAAGGGATGGAAAAGGAAGCAGCGGCAGAAATGGCGCAAAAAAGGGGATATACCGTATTAGCAGCAGTTTTGTAAGGTTCTATTATACTTATCTGTACGCAAGCGCGGACAAACGGTTCCGAATGTCGCCGGAGCGGTATTACAATACTTACATTCTGCCGGACCGGGACAGATACATGCAGGATGCGTTCCGCAAAATCTGTATGCAGCATGTGGAAGCGCATATGGAAAGAGGGGAATTGCCGGTAAAAGCGGAGCGTATCGGAAGCTGGTTCGGGAAAACAGGAAGTATTGATATCGTATTACAGGATGAGGAAGGGAAAACGCTGCTGGGGCTTTGCCGGGCCAGCCGTATGGGAATGGATTATGAGGCTTACCGGGGGCTGCTGGAAACAGCAGGAAAAGCAGGCTTCCGGACCGATTATATCTGGCTGTATGCCGAACTGTTTGACGAACGTATTGTGCGGGCGGCGGAGGAGAGCCGGAACCTGACGTTAATAGATATAAGGGAATTATAGACCGAAAACGGAGCATGGATGGGAAAGAATTTATATATTGCGGAAAAGCCCAGTGTGGCGAGAGAATTCGCAAAAGCCTTAAAATTGAATATGAGCAATCGGGACGGTTATATGGAGTCGGAGGATGCGGTGGTCACATGGTGTGTTGGACACTTGGTGACAATGAGCTATCCGGAAGTATATGATGAAAAATACAAGCGCTGGTCGCTGGCGACGCTTCCTTTTATTCCGGAGCAGTTTAAATACGAAGTAATCGGGAATGTGAAGAAGCAGTTTGACATTGTAAGCGGGCTGTTAAACCGGCCGGATGTGGAGACGATTTATGTCTGTACGGACTCCGGACGGGAAGGGGAATATATTTACCGTCTGGTAGAACAGCAGGCTCACGTGACGGGCAAGCAGCGGAGGCGTGTCTGGATTGATTCCCAGACGGAGGAAGAAATCCTGCGGGGGATTAAGGAAGCCAGGGATTTGTCTGATTATGATAATCTATGTTCAGCCGCATATCTGAGGGCGAAGGAGGATTATCTGATGGGAATTAACTTTTCCCGTGTGCTGACGCTGAAGTACGGAAATTCCATAAAATCCTATTTAAAAACGGAGCGGGCAGTGATTTCAGTGGGAAGGGTGATGACCTGTGTGCTGGGGATGGTGGTCAACAGGGAGCGGGAAATCCGGGAATTTGTGAAGACACCGTTTTACCGTGTGATTGCCGGTCTGGAGGCGGACGGAAAAGTGTTTGATTGTGAGTGGAAGGCAGTGGAGGGAACCCGGTACTATAATTCACCGCTTCTATACAAAGAAAACGGTTTTAAGGAGAAAAAAACGGCGGAAGAGTTGATTGCCTCTTTGCTGGAGGAACCGGAAGCAGTTCCGGTGGTGGAAGCCATTGAAAAAAAGAAGGAAACAAAGAATCCGCCTCTGCTGTATAATCTGGCCGAGCTGCAGAATGATTGTTCTAAATTTTTCAAAATCAGTCCGGACGAGACGCTGCGCATCGTACAGGAGTTGTATGAAAAGAAGATGACTACTTATCCGAGAACCGATGCGAGGGTATTATCTACGGCAGTTGCAAAGGAAATACAGAAGAATATCGGGGGGCTGCGGGGATATGCGCCGGCGGCTGCTTTTGCCGGTGAGATTTTAGCGGGCGGTCTGTATAAGAATATCGCAAAGACAAGATATGTGAATGATAAGCAGATTACCGACCATTACGCCATCATCCCTACCGGGCAGGGATTAAACGGTCTGGGGGGCCTGAATCCCACGGCGGCGAAAGTATATGAACTTATCGTCAGGCGTTTCTTAAGTATTTTTTATCCGGCGGCAGTGTATCGGAAGATTTCATTGACGGCTGCTTTGAAAGATGAGAAATTTTTTGCCGGTTTTAAGGTTTTGGAAGAGGAAGGGTATCTGAAAGTAACGGAATATTCTTTTACAAAGAAAAAAGCGGAAAGCAGGGAGCAGGGCGGCGCATACAATGAAGGGAGCGGTACGGAAGGGAAGGGCAGTGAGGAAGGAAATACGGATGATGCGGCAGCGGATACAAGAGATCCGGAGTTTATCGCCATGGTACAGCGATTGAAAAAGGGAGAAACGCTTCTCTTAAGACGTCTGGATATTAAGGAAGGGGAAACATCACCGCCGAAGCGTTATAATTCGGGAACGATGATTCTGACCATGGAAAATGCAGGACAATTCATTGAGGATGATGAGCTGCGCGCACAGATAAAGGGAAGCGGCATTGGCACTTCCGCAACAAGGGCGGAGATATTGAAGAAACTGGTGAATATCCAGTATCTTGCACTGAATAAGAAGACGCAGATTATCACGCCTACCCTGATGGGTGAGATGGTTTATGAAGTGGTAGCCGGCTCCATAAAGCCGTTGCTGGACCCGGCCCTTACTGCAAGCTGGGAGAAAGGACTGACGCTGGTGGCGGAAGGAAGCATTACCGAAGACGAATACATGCTTAAACTGGATGATTTCGTGACCAGGCGGACGAATATCGTAAAGCAGCTGGGAAATCAGTCATTTTTATACGAGCGGTTTAATCAGGCGGCAAAGAATTATAAACAGGCCAGGGAAATGAAATGAGATATAGGAGGAGAAAGGAATGGAACAGTTAAAAATCGGAAATCTGTATACACTGTCGGAAACCATAGCGGCAGAATTGCTGGAGGGGGTGGATTATCCATGGGAGGCGCTTCCGGGAATAAGTGCTTTCATCGTTAAGCTGGGAAACAGCCTGCCGGAAGAACTTTATGAAAAAAGAGGGGAAAATGTGTGGGTGGCAAAAAGTGCGAAGGTATATCCAAGCGCGTATATCAATGGGCCGGCCATTATTGATGAAGAGGCGGAAATACGCCATTGCGCTTTTATCAGGGGAAATGCCATCGTGGGAAAGGGTGCGGTAGTAGGCAATTCGACCGAACTTAAAAACGTAATTCTTTTCAATAAGGTTCAGGTGCCGCATTACAATTATGTAGGCGACAGTATATTGGGCTATAAGGCACATATGGGGGCAGGTTCTATTACCTCCAATGTAAAGAGCGATAAGACATTGGTAGTGGTAAAGGCGGGCACGGAATGTCTGGAGACCGGACTTAAGAAGTTCGGCGCCATGCTTGGGGATGAAGTAGAGGTCGGATGTAATTCCGTATTGAATCCGGGGACTGTAATCGGAAAGAAGTCCAATGTATATCCTACTTCTTCCGTAAGAGGGTATATTCCTCCGAACAGTATTTACAAAGATAAAGGAAACATTGTGGCAAAGGAAAATCAGTAATCAGTCATGCAGGCGCTGTGATGATGAATGATGGAATAAAATTATGGAAGAAAAGCGAGAGAAAAAAAATAGAATCAATTTTGTAGAACGGATGGAAAACAATGACTTTATAATTGCCCTGCGCAGGGGGCTGCTTCTCTGCATCCCGTTTTTCATTCTCGGCTCTTTCTGTGTATTGATGACTTCTTTTCCGGTAGAGGCGTACCAGATATGGATAAGGGAAGTCGGAAGGGGAACGGTATATCAGGCAATTTTATGGGTATATAATGCATCCATGGGTTCGGTTACTTTGTTTGTCATTCTGACCGTAAGTTACAGTTATGCCTGTCAGGTCGATGCGACGGAACCCGGTTTTTATATGCTGACCAGTATTGTTTCCTATATGGTATTCGTGCAGGAAGATGGAGGCGGGATTTCTTATTCGGTGTTTGAAGCAACCTGGCTGTTTACCGGTATTTTAATCACCCTCTTAAGCTGTGCGGTTTTCCGGAATATCCGGAAGGTGCATAAGCAGCATATCAGAAATAAGTATCAGGCAGGAGTGGATGTGGATTTCCGCAATACGGTGGAGGCGATTCTGCCGGTTATAAGTGTTGTCCTGCTGTGGGCATTACTGCGGCTGGTTTTAGCGTTTTGCGGTGTAGAGACGAATCTGCAGAACATTGGTTCACAGATGCTGATGAGGCTGTTTCAGGTAATCGGAACCGGAGGGTTCGGTGCGGCGGTGTATATCTTTCTTTCGCAGACTTTATGGTTTTTCGGAATCCATGGCAGCGATATGCTTCATATCGTATCTACGGAAATGTTTGAGCAGGCGTTTCTGGACGGTATGATTTCCGGAAATATTCCTGTTTTTACAAAGACGTTTCTGGATGTGTTTACGCTGATGGGAGGAAGCGGGTCTACACTCTGTCTGCTGGCCGCCCTGTACTTCAGGAAAAACAAAAAGGACCGGACGTTGTTTAAAGCGGCTATCCTGCCCGCAGTCTTTAATATCAATGAGATAGTTCTGTTCGGGCTTCCGGTTGTGTTAAATCCGATTATGATTATACCTTTTGTACTGGTTCCGATGGCGCAGCTGGCTGTAAGTTCCATCAGTATATATTTGGGTCTTGTTCCTGTTCCGTCTGTGCAGGTGGGATGGACGACACCGGTTATATTCAGCGGATATCTTTGTACCGGAAGCATTGCGGGAAGTATTCTGCAGATTGTGCTTTTGGTTATGGGGACAGCAATCTATATGCCGTTTCTGAAATGGTCGGGAGAGCATGACGAAAGGATGTTAAAAAATAACATCGAAAAATTAAGGGATGAAATGACGGACTGTGAGGAACGCGGCGAAATCATTAATTTCAAGAGGGGGTCAAAAGTTAAGAGAGAATGCGCAAGAACGCTGACGCGCGATTTGGCGGAGGCAATCGAAAAAGGGGAAATCCAGACATTCTATCAGCCGCAGATAACCAATCAGGATTCTGTTTACGGTGTGGAGGCTCTGCTGCGGTGGAAACATCCGATAGCGGGATATATGTATCCGCCGATGGTCATCGAGCTGGCAAGGCAGAACGATATGCTGGATGATTTCGGCATTGCTTTGATTGAAAAGGCAGCACAGGATTTGGAATACCTGTCAAAGAAAATGAGCCTTATGCATATGGCCGTCAATATACTGCCGGCTCAGTTTGAATCGGAGACGTTTTGCGAGAGGGTAGAGGAAATACTGGAGCGGCATGATTTCGGAGACTGCATCATGTGTCTGGAGATAACGGAACAGATGGCTCTGTCTACATCCGGAACCATATCAGAGCGGATGAAAAGACTGAGAAAAGCAGGAATTGTTTTCCATATGGATGATTTCGGAATGGGACACAGTTCCATGCAGTACTTGCAGAACAATGAATTTGAAGCGGTGAAACTGGACGGCAGTCTGGTGAAACAGGTGGCGGAAAATGAGCGTTCCAGAAATATTATAGAAGGTATCCATCAGCTGTCGCTGTCCCTGCATTATGAGATTATAGCAGAGTATGTGGAAACGGAGGAACAGAAAAAGATACTGGAAGGACTGGGCTGCTATATTTATCAGGGGTATCTTTACAGTCCTGCGGTTCCGCTGGAGAAGCTGGAGGCTTTTCTTGAGAAGTACAAAAAATTATAAAAATTTCTTATAATATTTGGAAAGGTACTAGATTTTTTGTAAAAAATGTGCGAAAATATACATGCGATTATGATAAAATATTCACAAGTTACATATTGAAAGGAGTTTTCACATGATTTATTCAAAGGAAGTTGAAGAAATGTGTACAGTTGCACAGGGCGTAAATCACGGCTGTGCGCCTATCCCGGAAGAAGCGAACTGGGTAAAGGTAAAGGAAGTAAAGGATATTTCCGGTTTGACACACGGTGTAGGCTGGTGTGCTCCTCAGCAGGGTGCCTGCAAGCTCACATTGAATGTGAAGGAAGGCATTATCCAGGAGGCATTGGTTGAAACCATCGGATGCTCCGGTATGACCCATTCCGCAGCCATGGCGGCTGAGATTTTACCGGGAAGGACAGTAATGGAAGCATTGAATACAGACCTTGTATGCGATGCCATCAATACTGCCATGAGGGAATTATTTTTACAGATCGTATACGGAAGAAGCCAGAGTGCATTCTCCGAAGACGGACTTCCGGTCGGTGCAGGTCTGGAAGACCTCGGAAAAGGACTTAGGAGCCAGGTTGGTACAATGTACGGTACTTTAAAGAAAGGTCCCCGTTATCTTGAAATGGCTGAAGGATATGTAACAGGTATTGCACTGGATGCCGATGACCAGATTATTGGTTATCAGTTCGTAAGCCTCGGCAAAATGACAGATTTCATCAAAAAGGGCGATGATCCGAATACCGCATGGGAAAAGGCAAAGGGCCAGTACGGCCGCGTAGCGGATGCTGTTAAGATTATCGATCCGAGAGAAGAATAATAGGAGGACTTAAAAGATGGCATTATTTGAATCATATGAAAGAAGAATTGATAAAATTAATTCCGTGTTGAACAGCTACGGAATCTCTTCTATCGAAGAAGCTGAAAAAATCACAAAAGATGCAGGTCTGAATGTTTACGACCAGATTAAGGGTATCCAGCCTATCTGTTTTGAGAACGCTTGCTGGGCATACATCGTAGGCGCTGCAATCGCAATCAAGAAGGACTGCAGGAAAGCGGCAGACGCAGCAGCAGCAATCGGCGAGGGCCTTCAGGCTTTCTGTATCCCCGGTTCCGTTGCAGATACACGTAAGGTAGGTCTTGGTCATGGTAACTTAGGCAAGATGCTTTTGGAAGAAGAAACAGAGTGCTTCTGCTTCTTAGCAGGTCATGAATCTTTTGCAGCGGCAGAGGGTGCAATCGGTATTGCCGAGAAAGCAAACAAAGTTCGTCAGAAACCTTTAAGGGTTATCCTGAACGGACTTGGAAAAGATGCGGCACAGGTTATTTCCAGAATTAACGGATTTACTTTTGTAGAGACAGAGTATGATCCTTATACAAATACAGTAAAGGAAGTGTTCCGGAAATCTTATTCCGAAGGACTCCGTGCAAAGGTTAACTGCTATGGTGCAAACGACGTTTGTGAAGGCGTTGCCATTATGCATAAGGAAGGGGTAGACGTTTCCATCACAGGTAACTCCACCAACCCGACCAGATTCCAGCATCCCGTTGCAGGTACATATAAGAAAGAATGCAACGAGCAGGGCAAGAAGTACTTCTCTGTAGCATCCGGCGGCGGTACAGGACGTACCCTCCATCCGGATAATATGGCAGCAGGACCGGCTTCCTATGGTATGACAGATACGATGGGACGTATGCATTCTGATGCACAGTTCGCAGGTTCTTCTTCTGTTCCGGCTCACGTGGAAATGATGGGTCTGATTGGTGCAGGTAACAACCCGATGGTTGGTATGACCGTTGCTGTAGCAGTTTCGATTGAGGAAGCGGCTAAAGAAGGCAAATTCTAAAGTAGTGCTTTAAAATGGCATAATTGAGGGCTTTTCAAGTCGTAATACGGTTTGAAAGGCTCTCATTTTTTGTGCTAAAAGACCCGCGCAAGACACTCGTAGGACATACTCTAAAAGACACACAAGACACACTTTGAATCAGATGGGTGGGTGACTGCGTTGATTTGAAATTGTTAAAACATATGGTATGTTGAAAAACAATTTTCATTTCAGAATTGTGTACTTGCTAAGAACGCGTTATAATTATATCGAAATTAAAATTTGACGGAGACAGTTTATGTTTTATGATAAGGCTTCAATGGATGATGCATCTGATATGAAATTAAGTGTTGTAGAACTCAAAGCAACAGATGACGGATACCAATTGTATAATTCATTAGGTTTTGTGGAAACGATATCGAAATATCATCAGATGAGTTGGAATATTCCGACATGAAATTATGATTTATCATAAAAGAAAGGAATTAATTATATGAATAATGATGTATTTACAATTAAGGAGATTGAAAATTTAGTGCAGCCAATCGCTGAAAAATATAAAGTGAAAGCAATATATTTGTTTGGTTCTTATGCTAGAGGAGAGGCAGATGAAAGCAGTGACTTGGATTTTTTGGTATACGGCGGGGAAAATTTTAAGCTTACACTGATTTTTTCACTTGCCGAGGATTTGCGAGAGGTTTTGAAAAAAAATGTTGATGTGTTTGAAATAAATGAAATCAACGAAGATAGTAATTTTTATAATGCAGTTATGAGAGAAAGGTTGTTGATTGCATGAGATATTCGGATGAACAGCGAATTAAAAGAATTTACGAAAATGCCATAAAACTACATGAGTATATAGTATGTAACAATATTAGCAAGGGAGACTTGCTGACGGATGTTCCGTTGCAATGGCTTGTTACGACACCACTGTACAATATTGGTGAACATGTTTATAATCTGTCCAGCGGATATAAAGAAGCGCACAGTGAAGTTCAATGGAGTATGATATCAGGACTTAGACATCGTTTGGTTCACGATTATGACGGAACAAATTGGAATATTATTGCTGATGTAGTTTTTGAGGAAATCCCTCTATTGATTAAAGAATTGAAAAAATTTTTGTAATATATACTTTGTTTTTTCATTGGTGTTTTTGCATACAATATAGGTGCGTTTTTACTGAAAAATGTTTGTTGGTGCAAAGCAGGCGCATTTTTCGCACCAACCATGAAGAATCGAGAAAAGCTTGAATTTATGCGGATTCAGGGGTTTGGAGGATTTACGTATTTCAATAAAAGTAGAGTTCGTAGCTACCATATAGATTCCGTATAACTATCAGTTGCAGCTACCAATCCTGACAATAGAATATTAGTAATACATCTCTGATTCAGATTAAGTTTTTTTGCTTTTTTGCTTTTACAAAATATACTATTGACTAAAAAGAAAAAAAACATATACTATAAGTGCAGGTAGAGATACGCTGTATACTCGTGTAACCGAATTTACGTTTAAGTGTCATATTTTGGCACCGGTCACGGGGCCGTCGAGAGGCGTTTTTTATTTTAGGAGAATAGTATGGATTTGTTTATTTATTCTGATGAATCAGGTGTTTTTGATAAAATTCATAATGAAATATTCGTATATGACGGATTGATATTTTTGGGTAAAGAAGAGAAAGATGATTATAATAGAAAGTATCTTACAGCGGAAAAAGCTATACGCTATGGAAAGTATTCACATGACGAAGAACAAATGGGCGTTATGAATTGAGAGAAGGATTGGAGCAGGAATTTAAACTGGGAACATATAATTTGAGATATGACAAATTTTTTCCACCAGTTTTTGAAAAGATGAAAGGAATAGAATTACTGTTTTGCGATTCAAGTCAAAGACCCCGCCGCAAGCAGCGGGGCATCAAATTTGAAACGCCCCAAGGGGCGGGGTATTTGACCCTCGCGGCAGTCGCCAAATGCCTGCAAGCAGTCACTTGGCTCGTTGCTCGCGGGAATAAAGTTGATAGCGACCGCATAGCTGCCAAATGGCTCTTAAACGCCGTAAAATCAAAGGTTACTGCAACTATTGAGGCAGCAGCGGGTGATTGTCCCGTTTTGAGCAGTTTAGTCAGGAAGACGGAAAGGGCAGGGGAAGAGTTCCCCTGCCCTTTTCGCTCCCAATATAATATTTCAATAATTCATATCGTTAAATAATTCAACGCCCCCGAAGGAGTACCTGTACCTTTTTCCAGGAGGGAAATCAGTCCTCGGAGGGTTTCTTCGATATCTTCCGGTGAGGAGGGAACGAGAGTATTGTCCAGTTTTACGGTCAGAACGATTAATACGATTTCCGCTAAAGCGGCAGGATAATCGAACTGAATATCATTGTTTTCAATTCCCTGCCGGATAATCTCTGTCAGTTCCGGCTTTAGTTCGGAAATCAGATGGCTCATATATTTATGATGGATAAAGGATTTTTCCTGTGCATCTGCGGGAACCGGCTCGTCCCGTCTTAAAAATTCCGAAGAAGAAAAAGTACATGCCTGAAAAATCATGGCCATGCGGGTAAAGGGCGGGATATCGGTCTGCGAGGCAAGATTTTTTGCAGTCTCCAAAGGTTTTTGATAATTGCGCTGAATCAGCGCCTCAAAAATGGCGTCCTTCGAGGGAAAGTAATAATAGATACTGCCTTTTCCCATACCGGCAGTCTGGGCGATTTCACTGACGGAAATCGTCTGCAATTTCTTGTTGACCAATAATTCCTGAAGCGCATCTAAAATTTTATCATATTTTAACTGATTCGACATAAGTATCGCCTTCCTGTCTTGTTTTGCCGAAGCCGGATAATTTTATCCGGATAGTTATGTTACAGTATAACATAGCTGCCCGTGGGATAACAATGGGAAATGTGATAAAAATATAATCAGATAAAATTAAAAATTTATGAGAAATTCTATTGACCGCTGGTCGAAAAGGTGTTAATTTTAATTTAAAGGTAATCGACCGTTGGTCGAAAAGTAAAAATCAAGAAGGGATGAAAACAGGAGGAAGACAGGTTATGAAGTATGCGGAATTTTTTTCGATGATAAAAGGACAGTTCATGGGGGCAGATGTCAGTGATGTGACGGAGCACCTTGCATATCAGTTTAATATTATAGGAGATGCAGAGGGTATTTTTTATGTAGAGGTGAAAGACGGGCAGCTGTTTGTGGAGCCTTATGAGTATTATGACAGGGATGCAATTTTTATCTGTGAAGCAGATACGCTCATAAAGATTGCGGATGGTAAGCTGGACCCGATACTTGCAGTGACGCTTCAGAAACTGCGGGTGGAAGGAAATATTGATAAGGCGTTGAAATTCAAGGAGCTGGTAGAGAAGAAAAAGAACAAAAAGAATAAAACAACGAAAAAGTAAAATGACGAAACAGTAAAATAACAAAACAGTAAAATAGAAAAACAGTAAAATAGCAAAACAGAGCAAAAATAAAACGATATAGAAATAACCCAATTGAGAAATAAAACAGAACAGTCAGGGGAGAAGTAAGGAAAGGGAGAAAACATGGGAAAATTATTAAAAGGAGCCGCATTCTGTATTGGGCTGCTGACAGTAGCGGAGGCGGGCGGTTCGGCTTACTTTTACCGCAGGACCATGAAGCGGAACAAGGCCAAACAGGAACGTACCATAAAAATGTCAGGAACAGACTGGGAGCAGTACCGGCCTATGATACAAAAAAGGAAAGAAGCTATGCTGGAACAGCCTCACGAGTATGTGGATATTCGCTCAAAAGACGGGCTGAGACTTCATGCCACCTACTTCCCAAATGGAAAAGGGAAAAAGATAGTAATCGGTTTCCATGGATATACCAGTCAGGGGATGAGTGATTATATAGGACTTTCCGATTACTATTTAAGGAATGGTTATCAAATGCTGCTGCCGGATGCAAGGGCACATGGAAGCAGCGGAGGGGAGTATATCGGTTTCGGATGTTTGGACCGTTACGATGCATTGGGATGGATTCAGTGGGTGGTGGAGAAATGCGGGGAAGAGGTGCAGATTTTTCTCCACGGGATTTCCATGGGTGGTGCCACGGTACTGATGACCGGAGGGCAGGAACTGCCAGCGCAGGTGAAAGGCATTATTTCCGACTGTGGGTTTACATCGCCGAAGGAGGTATTTACCCATGTGCTCCATTCGATGTACCATCTTCCGGCATTTCCAATGATTCAGATTGCGGATGCCGTAAACAGGAAAAAGGCAGGCTATGGTCTGGATGAGTGCAATGCGGCCAGGGAAGCGGAAAAAATTCAGATACCGGTGTTACTGATCCATGGGGATGCAGATACCTTTGTGCCATGCAGCATGTGTCAGAAGATATACGAAAACTGTCCCACGGCTGAGCAGTTGATTGTGGAAGGGGCAGGCCATGCGGAGAGTTACTATAAAGACAGAGAAGCCTATGAAAAGGCTTTGGATGATTTTCTGGGAGGGGTTTTGAAATGATGAAGACAAGAAAAGGATACCAGGTATATCCGCTGACCGTAGCACAGAAATTCCATTTTTATTATCAGAAGGCATGTCCTAAGAAGCAGGTGGTAAATGTGGGAACCAGCCTTACCATCGAGACGGATTTGGACTGGGAGATATTAAAGCAGTGTATTTATAAAGCATATGAGCGGTGTGAATCCATGCGCCTGCGTTTTGCTTTGGATAAGGAAGGGGAATGTTATCAGTATGTAGTAGACAAGGAAGAGCGGGACATTGAGTTTGTGGATTTCAGCGGGCAGACGATGGAAGAAGCGGAAGCGGTCATGCGCGGATGGACGGAAGTGCCTTTCAAGCTGGAGGATTCCCCGATGAACCGCATTGTCATGATACGGACACCAGACGGATACAACGGCATTTACCTGCTGGTGGACCATCTGACCATGGATGCACAGTCACTGATTTGTTTTATGAAGGATATTATTGAACTGTATTGTAATACGATGTTCGAGGATGTTCCTTATCCGAAGGATATGGCTTCCTATATTGAGCAGGTGAAAAAAGATCTTGCATATGAGGCCGGATGTAAGGCAAAAGAGAGGGATATTGAATTTTTCCATAAAATGATTGAAAGTTCCGAGCCAATGTTCAATGGAATCGACGGTCCAAAGAAGCTGGAAGAAGAAAAGAAGAAAACGAAGAATCCTAACCAGCGCGCGGCAGTCAATATATCGGACAGCGTGGATTCTGCATTGGATATTTTCCATTTGGAAGAAGAGCCTACGAAAAGGCTTATGGATTTCTGTGAAAAATACCATGTGTCTTTAGTCTGCCTGCTGCTTATGGGACTGCGCACTTATTTCCAGAAGATGAATGGAAATGACGATGTTTCCATCAATACGGCAATTGCGCGCAGGGCAACGTTAATGGAAAAGAAATCGGGCGGTACGAGGATTCATTCCTTCCCTTTCCGGACGATTATGTCAGAGGACAAGACCTTTTTGGATGGGGTATATGAAATCAGGGATAAGCAGAATGAGATGTTCCGCCATGCCAATTATGATCCGGTGGCATATTTTGCCCACCGCGGTAAGGTTTACAAAAACCAAAGCGGACAGACTTACGAATCCATGTCCCTGACTTACCAGCCGCTGACGTTACAGGAAAAGGGGCTGGATAAGCTGGGCGGCATCAGATACAAGACCAAATGGTATCCCAATGGAGCCACTCCGCAGGCAATGTACCTGACGGTGATGCACAGACCGGACGACAACGGCCTGGACTTTAATTTCGAGCATCAGATAAAAGCAGTATCAAAGGAACAGTTGGAATATCTGTATTATTATCTTTGCAAAATCATGTTCAAAGGAACAGAAAACCCGAACCTGACGATTGGTGAGGTCATCAGGCTGATTTAGCCATAAAAAACAGCAGACACCCGGACAAAGCCCGGAACAAATTACGGATGCGGAGCAGACGGAATTAGTTCTGCAGGAGAAGGCGCTGGAAGGGTGGCTGCGGAACTGGAAAACAGCAGGCACCCGGACAGAGCCCAGAACAAATTACGGATGCGGAGCAGACGGAATTAGTTCTGCAGGAGAAGGCACTGGAGGGGTGGCTGCGGAACTGGAATAAGGAGAATCATTATGTTTGAAAAACTTGTGGAAATAATCTGTAATTATGTAGAAGTAGAACCGGCGGCAGTGAAACCGGAATCCCGTTTTATGGAGGACCTGGGATTTACCTCTTTTGACTTTATGAGTATGCTTGGAGAACTGGAAGACCAGTTTGATGTGGAAGTGGATGAGCAGGAAGCGGCCAATATCCGTACGGTCGGAGAAGCTGCGGAATATTTGGAAAAACTGTCGGCACAGTAAGGCGGGGAACAGGTTTGTGTCTGCGCTGCATCCGCAAACCTGAATGCCATTTACGGTTCTATGCGGCAAAGCAGCGCAGAAATGAGGAAAATTATGGTTTGCAGTACAATTCGTGAGATTTTAGTACGGACACAGCAGCGTTACGGAGCGGAAGATGCTATCCGTTACAAGGTAAAAAAGGATACGGTGGAAGCGAAGTCCTATACACAGTTGAGGGAGGACAGCGAAAGTTTTTCCCGTGCCCTGGAATCATTGGGCGAGAAGGGCAGCCATGTGGCAGTCATCGGCGCTACATCCTATGGGTGGCTGGTATCTTATTTCGGCATTGTCAACAGCGGGAGTGTGGCAGTACCACTGGATGCAGGGCTTCCGGCTGAGGAAGTGTGCGAGTTAATCGACAGGGCAGATGTTACGGTGCTGGTGGCGGATGAAATCCGTAAGGATGTCATGGATATCGTAAGGGACAGGTGCCCGAAGTTAAAACATCTGATTTCCATGCAGAAGGAAACCAGTGATGATAAAGCGCTGTCTTTGTGGCGGGTAGTAGAGGAAAACAGGGGGGCTTTTGATTTTGTGCCCGATGCGGATACCCTTTGCACGATTATGTTTACTTCCGGCACGACCGGAAAAAGTAAAGGGGTTATGCTGACCCAGCGCAATATGGCGGAGAACGCTACCTGTCTGGATATGAAGATTCCGGAACGGACGGTCATTATGTCCGTGCTGCCCATCCACCATGCGTATTGTCTGAGCATGGATATTTTAAAAGGAATTTCACTGGGAAGCATTATCTGTATCAACGATTCTTTGCTGCGTGTGGCAAAGAATATTAAGCTGTTCCAGCCGAATATGATACTGATGGTGCCTTTGATGATTGAAACGATGGCGAAGAAGTTAGAGGAAAGTGCATGGCTGCCGGCTGCGGTAGTAAAGGCAAAGGTATTCGGCAAACAGTTCCATACAATCTGCAGCGGCGGAGCTTATCTGAATCCGGCATATATTGATATGTTTGCCCGTTACGGCATTACCATACAGCAGGGGTATGGAATGACAGAGTGTGCACCGGTAATCAGTACGAATTTAAGCTGGAACATCCGCAAGGATTCCGTAGGGCAGTTACTGCCAAACTGCGAGGCGAAAACCGTAGACGAGGAATTGTGGGTACGGGGCAGCAGCGTCATGATGGGGTACTACAAAATGCCGGAGGAAACCGAACAGACGCTGGAGGACGGCTGGCTGAAAACCGGGGATTTGGGTTATGCGGATGCAGACGGGTTCGTGTATCTGACCGGACGGAAGAAAAATCTGATTATTACGAAAAACGGAGAAAATGTTTCACCGGAAGAATTGGAGAATAAGTTAGGAGAGCAGCGTCTGGTGCAGGAAGTTCTTGTAAGGGAAAATGAGGGCGTGATTGAAGCGGAAATCTTCCCTGATTATGAATATGCCAAAAAGAAAAAAATCAATGATATCCGTGCGGCGTTACAGGAGATTATCGATACATATAATCAGGGGGCGCCGGCTTATAAAAAGATTTACGGGCTGAAGGTGCGGGAGACGGAATTTGAAAAGACACCTTCTAAGAAGATTAAAAGGTATTGATGATTTTTCAGGAAAACTATAATAAAACAGCAGCAGAGGATGGTTTCTCTGCCGCTGTTTTATGCACAGGGGTGCGTAAGGAAATTAGCCGCTACGCAGCACACACCAAGCGCGGCGGGTAGGGAGAGAAATCTTCCCTATTTGATTGTGGGTGTGCATAGGGAAGGGATGGCGGTATGGGATAAACATGCCCGGTATTATTTCCGGGTTAAAGGCGGATAGTTCTCCCCGAAGCCGTCGTCCGGCATTTCACCGTGTAAGACGGCAAGAATATACACTACCCGTTTGTTTGCCCGCTCATAGTATTCCCGGGCAGCCTGGGCGGCAGCGTTGTCAAAGGGTTCACTTTCGTATGCCTGATGGAACAGTGTGACAGCATTGGTCATGTATTCACCTGCCTGGGTGGCAAGTGATTCGTTGATGGCAAATTCCTCCGGCACCGTAAGGGATGCCATCCATGTAAAACGTTCTTCCAGTCCGTCCAGTGCGGTGAGAAGTTCCGGAACAGAAGTTTCGGATGTGACGTCGATGGAATTAATCAGGGTATCGTAGGTGGAGATATCCGCATAAAAAGTTTCCATATTTGCTTTGTATTCTTCCAGCTCTTTATCCGTACCGCATCCGGCGGAAGACAGCAGGATAAGGAGAGCAAGAAACAGGGTCAGGCCGGGGTATTTCAAAAGGGATTCCTCCTCGTATCTGATGTTCAATTTGCGGATAATTATATCATAGCCAATGGTACAATTCAAATGGAAATTGATTTACAGTTCTGCATGTAGTTGGAAGTATTTTGTAAGTGTCATTTTCTGTAAGCAATCCGCTTGATGCTTCCTGCCGATAAATTGTATTTCTTCATTAATTCGTCTATGGTCATTCCCTTTTGAAAGTCTGACTGAATCTTTTGGTTGCGTTCCTGGTAAAACTGCCTTGCTCCGGAACCTTCTCCCCACTTTTTCTTTTCTTCCGGTTTCGGAATATAGATTACCTCACCAGTCACATATTTTTGTATTTCTTTTAGAAGTTCATCAGGCAGAACATGGGAAGCATTTTTATACTTCATAGTTGCCTCCTGTTTCACTCTTGTACCAGCGAATTGGCTCTGGCAAATTCTTCAAAGGAAGAATACCTGTTTTGGTGAACTTTGCTTTTTTCTATCGTTTCTACGAGATATTTTTCTATTTCTTCTGATTTTTTTGCAAATCCGCACAGGTCGTTCGTATCAAAAGCAGATAATAAATCCATTTTCTTCAGGTTGAAATCTTCCCGGATGGCATCAAACTCTATTTGCAGATAACAGCCCAGCAGATAACTGTCTTCCACACTGTGTATTCCGGTATAATACGTAAGTCTGCGAAAGGTATATCTCATTTCCTGATACCACATTGCCAAATCTTCAAAATTCGGTTCAAAATTTTTTTTCTCCCCTGTTTTTATCATCGGCATCAGAAATTTTCTTGTCATATGGATGAGTTCATATACTTTTTTCCGTATGGCATCTATTTCATTCTCGGAAAGCAGTTCCATAAATACTTTTTCAAAATCTTCAGGATAGTTCTTCATCCTATGCAGATTATCCGTCAGATTCATATAACCGCTTTTTAAATAAGTCCCGTTAACCATTGCAATGGAATTCATAAGGTGGCAGCACACTCCGCCGGCGGCTTTCCGTATATTGCATAAGGATTCTTCAAAAAGCATTGTTTGAAAAATCTCCTGGGCAGTTTCCAAAAATTCCAGACTTTTCGGTATGTGAAACTCCTGATTCTGCAATTTTAACAGCATTTCTGCTTTTAAGTTTTCAAAGCGGACTTTTTCTTCCCGGCTTTTTGCATAAATCACTTCTCCCTTTGCAAATGCAAAAATCATCCGGGGCTCCTCAATATTAGCGATTCTTTCTAATCTTTCCCATGAAATCGGATATAAATCATATCCCATATCCTCAATTATAAAAGTACATGCCAGCTGATTTCCGCGTTCTGTTGACGGAATAAAGAAATCGAATACCATATTTTGTTCATCTGTGGGGATTTTGCCTCCTCCTGTCTGCCCGATTAATAAGGATACATCTTCCTTATACTCTGTCCGGATTTTGCTGACCGCCCATTCTACCAATTCTTTATCAATATTTTGCATGTTTCCCTGATTCCTTTCTTCCGATAGTCAAATATACGTGCAGGCAAATCCGCCTGCAGGTTTACATTTTCAGTATATCATCGGAACAAAGAAAAAAATATGCCATAAACGATTATATTTGTTTACGGCATATGCTATGATGATGTAACCGTTCGGCATATTTTTTATTGTAGTTTTCCTAAATCCATGGTAACATAAAGACTGTACTGATTTTCGTACAAAGGATTTACAGTTACACAGGAGTATGAGATGACACGGGAAGAATTTAAGACATTGGTAAAAGAACATCCTATTTATCTGGACGGCGCCACAGGTTCCAACCTATTGAAAAGGGGAATGCCTGCGGGGGTTTGTCCGGAACAATGGATATTGGAAAACAGGGAAATACTGGCAGGGTTACAGCAGGAATTTGCAGCGGCAGGAACAAATATCCTGTATGCGCCTACCTTTTCCGCTAATTCGATAAAGTTAAAGGAATACGGGCTGGCGGACAAAATCGGTGAGATGAACCGGGAACTGGTGGCGGTGTCAAGGGAGGCATCAGGAGGCAGATGCTATGTAGCGGGCGACCTGACCATGACCGGAGAGCAGTTGGCACCCATGGGAACCATGGATTTCGAACAGTTAATAAATATTTATAAGGAACAAATCGGTTATCTGACAGAGGCCGGAGTAGACCTGCTTGTGGTGGAAACGATGATGAGCCTGCAGGAGAGCAGGGCAGCATTGATTGCAGCGAAGGAATGCTGTGATTTGCCGGTGATGGTGACGATGACTTTTGAGGCAGACGGAAGGACTCTGTATGGTACGGATGCGCGGACGGCGGCCGTAGTATTGGAAAGCCTGGGGGCATCGGCAATTGGGGCGAACTGCTCCACAGGACCGGATAAAATGGTGGACATTATAAAATCCATGGCGGAAGTGACTGCCGTTCCCATTATCGCCAAGCCCAATGCTGGGCTTCCTTCATTGGATGGAGAGGGAAATACGGTTTATGATATGAACAGTGACGTTTTTGCGGAAGAGATGGCAGGGCTCGTGGAGGCAGGAGCTTCCATTTTGGGCGGGTGCTGCGGGACGACGCCGGAATTTATCCGGAAGCTGAAAGAGCGTACCAGAACCATGAGAGTGAAGGAGCGGAGGAAACCGGAAAAACGGTATCTGGCTTCCGAGCGCAGAACCATAGAATTTGGCCTGGAGGATAAGTTTATTATTGTCGGTGAGCGGATTAATCCTACCGGAAAGAAAAAGCTGCAGGAACAGCTCCGGGAAGGGAATATGGATATGGTCCTACAGTTCGCCGGGGAACAGGAGAACTGCGGGGCGGGGATACTGGATGTGAATATGGGAATGAGCGGCATCGACGAAAAGGAGATGATGCTGCGTGCCCTGGAAGAAGTGGCGGGAGTGACTTCCCTGCCGCTGTCTCTGGATTCCAGCCATGTGGATGTATTGGAGGCGGCGCTCAGACGGTATCCGGGACGGGCGTTAATCAATTCCATTTCTTATGAAAAGGTGAAGTTTGAGAAGCTTCTGCCCATTGCAAAGAAATATGGCGCCATGTTTATCCTGCTGCCTCTGTCGGATGAAGGGCTTCCGAAGGATTTGGATGAGAAAAAGGAGATTATCGGCAAGATTACCGACCGGGCTTTGGAGCTTGGCATGGAGAAGCGGGATATCGTGGTGGACGGTCTCGTGGCAACGGTGGGCGCTAATAAAAATGCCGCGCTGGAAACGCTGGAAACCATCCGTTACTGTAAGGAGAGGGGCTACGCAACCATATGCGGGCTTTCCAATATATCCTTCGGACTGCCCCAAAGAGGGTATGTGAATGCCGTATTCCTTACGATGGCAATAAAAGAAGGACTGACGATGGCCATCGCCAATCCTTCACAGGAGCTGTTAGTCAGCAGCGCTTTTGCTTCGGATTTGCTTTTAAATAAAGAGGAAGCGGATATCCGCTATATTCAGGGCATGGATGCCATGAATGCCAGGAAAGAAGAAGGAGAAGGAACCACAGGTGCAGGGAAGGAAAAGAATGGAAATTCCGCAGCGGGAGAGAAACATGCGGTATTGTCCGCGGCAGGGCAGGTGAAGGATGCCGTACTAAAGGGAAATAAGAAGAAAATTACGGAATATACCATTGCTGCACTGGAAGACGGGATGTCGCCCCAGCAGATTTTAGATGAAATTTTACTTCCTGCCATTAATGAGGTAGGGGATTTATTTGACCGGGGGAAATATTTCCTGCCCCAGTTGATTGCCGGAGCGGAGGCTATGAAAACGGCGATTGAATATTTGGAGCCGCTGTTAGCACAGGCAGGGGAGGGCAGTCAGATGCCGACGGTCGTGATAGCCACCGTGGAAGGGGATATCCATGATATCGGCAAGAATCTGGTGGCGCTGATGCTGAAAAACTACGGGTTTCAGGTGATTGACCTTGGGAAAGATGTGCCGAAGGAACAGATTATAGCGGCGGCAAAAGAACATCAGGCCAGTGTGATTGCGTTATCCGCGCTGATGACAACGACGATGCAGGAGATGCGTAAAGTCATAGAGTATGCGAAGGAGCAGCAGGTAGATGCCAAGGTGATTATAGGCGGTGCGGTGATTACGCAGGAATATGCGGATGAAATCGGTGCGGACGGTTATTCCAAGGATGCAGCGGATGCGGTGAAACTGACCAAAAGGATTTTGGGGCTGGAAAACGGCTGATTTTTATAGAAAGAAAACAGCAGCAGTTTGGCGGAGACCAAACGGTTACTAAGAATAAGAGTAAAGGAGATGGAATTGGGATTATGATAGGTGCGGATGCGATAGTAAAATGTTTGGAAGCAGAGGGAGTGGAATATGTGTTCGGTTATCCGGGGGTGGCAATCTGTCCTTTTTACAATAGTATACTGGATTCCGATATCCGTACGATTCTTATACGGACGGAGCAGAACGCGGCTCATGCGGCAAGCGGACTTGCCCGTGTATCGGGAAAAGTAGGGGTATGCGCCGTCACATCGGGTCCGGGGGCAACCAATGTGATTACCGGGATTGCTACGGCGTTTGCGGACAGCATTCCGCTGGTGTGCATTACCGGACAGGTAAACAGCGAACTGATTGGAAGCGATGTATTTCAGGAAGCGGACATTACGGGTGCGGTAGAATCTTTTGTAAAATACAGTTACCTGATTAAAAATGTCAACGATATCCCGAAGGCATTTAAAGAAGCGTTTCACATTGCGAATACAGGGCGGAAAGGCCCGGTGCTTATTGATATTCCCATTGATATCCAGAATGCGCCGGTTCCCAAATTCCATTATCCGGAAGAAGTGAATATGAGAACCTATAAACCTACGGTAAAGGGAAATATGGCGCAGATTAAGAAAGTGGTAAAAGAACTGGAGAAAGCGAAACGTCCCATTATCTGTGCAGGGGGCGGTGTGCAGTTAAGCGGCGGCGTGGAGGTATTGCGGGCATTTTCGGAAAAATATCAGATTCCTGTGGTTTCAACGATGATGGGAATCGGAGTAATGCCTACCAGACATCCTCTGTATTACGGAATGGTGGGGAATAACGGGAAACCCTGTGCAAACCGTGCCATGAACGAATCCGACCTGCTGTTGATGGTAGGGGCAAGGGTGGCGGACCGTGCGGTCAGCCAGCCGGATTTGATTACGAATAACAAGGTGCTGATACATATTGATGTGGACCCGGCGGAAATTGGCAAGAACGTAGGCCCGCATGTTCCGCTGGTAGGGGATGTGAAGCACATTTTTGAAGATTTGGCGGCACAGGAAATCCAGTGTGACCATACCCACTGCTCTTATGGGGAATGGATAAAGACACTGGACCGCTACCGGACCGAGATGGAAGTGAAGCGCAATCCTAAGAAAGAATATGTAGACCCTGCAAAGTTTATCACCATGCTTTCGGACAAAATGCAGGAGGATGGCATTTATGTGGCGGATGTGGGGCAGAACCAGATATGGTCCTGCGGTTATCATATCGTGCGGAAAGGCCGTTTCCTTACATCAGGCGGTATGGGAACCATGGGATATTCCATTCCTGCGGCTATGGGCGCAAAGCTGGCGGATAAGAGCAGACAGGTGATTGCCGTATGCGGGGACGGTTCGTTCCAGATGTCCATGATGGAGCTTGCCACCATGCGCCAGCATGACATTCCGGTGAAAATCGTAGTACTGAAAAACAATTATCTCGGTATGGTAAGGGAGTTCCAGCATTATAACTACAAGGACAATTATTCCGTGGTGGATTTGTCCGGCAGTCCGGACCTGGAGAAACTGGTAGCGGCGTATGACATGGATTTCCTGCGGCTGTCCAATATGGAACATGCAGAGGAAACCATAGATGCCTTTTTGAAAGAGGATAAATCCATGCTGTTAGAGTGTATCATAGACCCCATGGATTTGGTGAAATAGGAGGAGAGAAGGAATGAAAAGAATTTATTCTGTTTCAGTGGAAAACCGTTCCGGTGTACTCTGCAAGGTGGCTGGATTGTTCTCAAGAAGGTGTTTCAATATAGATTCCCTTGCCGTGGGGGAAACTGACGATCCGGCAGTATCCTGCATGACTATTGTCAGCAGCGGGGATGAGAGGACGATTGAACAGATTGAAAAGCAGTTGAATAAAAAACTGGATGTCATTAAGGTAAAGACCTTTGATGAGAATGCCAGCATCAGCAGAGAGTTAATGCTGGTAAAGGTAAAATACAACCGCGGCAACCGCAGGGATATTATGGAAAACTGCGATATTATGAAAGCACAGATTGTGGACATGTCCAAGAATACCATGATTATCCAGATATGCGATGAACCGGAGCGGATACAGCTCTTTCTGAAGATGTTGCAGACCATCAGTATCGTGGAAGTGGCACGGACAGGGACTTTGGCTCTTCCCAAGTGTAAGGATGCGGAAAATTGAATGCGGCGGCTTAAACATTGATTGTTACTGTCACAGAGTGAGTAGTAACTGCCTGAATTTAGTCTGATAAAGAATTAAAGCATTCGTATTGACTTTTCCGTATGCAGTTGCTAAAATAGAGGTCGAGCGTTGAAATGGAACGGAGGATTCATATGCATAAAAAAGTTTTTCAGCTTTTGGTGGATAATACGTCCGGTGTTTTAAGCCGGATATCCGGTCTGTTTTCCAGACGGGGATATAATATTGAGAGCATTACGGCAGGCGTGACTGCAGATCCCAGGTTTACACGGATTACTATCGTAACATCGGGAGACGATGAGATTCTGGATCAGATAGAAAAACAGGTGGAGAAGCTGGTGGACGTACGGGATATAAAAATTTTGGAGCCGGACGACAGTGTGTACAGGGAATTGGTACTGATTAAAGTGAAGGCGGCGGCGAAAGAGCGGCAGGCGGTTATTTCGGTAGCAGATATTTTCCGTGCAAAGATTGTGGATGTGGCGCCGGAGAGCCTTGTGGTGGAGCTTACGGGTGCGCAGTCTAAGATTGAGGCATTCATCAGCCTGTTGGACGGTTATGAGATTCTGGAACTGGCAAGAACCGGTATTACGGGCCTGGGGCGCGGCATTGAGAATGTGACTTATCTGGAAGACTGATTTTTGAGTTGAAGCTCTTAGGGGAAACCCTTTCAGTGATAAAGTATTTTATGGAAAACATAGTAAATGGAGGAGAAAAGAAATGGCAAATATCTATTATCAGGAAGATTGCAACCTTTCCATGCTGGATGGGAAAACGATTGCTGTCATCGGTTACGGCAGTCAGGGACATGCACATGCATTAAATGCAAAGGAATCGGGATGCAATGTCATTATCGGACTTTATGAAGGTTCTAAATCATGGGCAAAAGCGGAAGCACAGGGCTTTCAGGTATATACGGCGGCAGAGGCAGCGAAAAAGGCGGATATCATTATGATTCTGATTAACGATGAGCTGCAGGCAAAGATGTATAAAGAATCCATCGAGCCGAATCTGGAGCCGGGCAATATGCTGATGTTCGCTCATGGATTTAATATTCATTTCGGACAGATTGTACCGCCGAAGGATGTGGATGTTACCATGATTGCACCCAAAGGACCGGGACATACGGTAAGAAGCGAATATCAGGCAGGCAAAGGTGTTCCCTGTCTGGTTGCCGTTCATCAGGATGCAACAGGCAAAGCGCTGGATATGGCTTTGGCATACGCGCTGGCAATCGGCGGTGCAAGGGCAGGTGTTTTGGAGACTACATTCCGTACCGAGACAGAAACAGACCTTTTTGGCGAGCAGGCAGTTCTCTGCGGCGGTGTATGCGCATTGATGCAGGCAGGATTCGAAACACTGGTAGAAGCCGGTTATGATGCAAGAAATGCTTATTTTGAATGTATCCATGAAATGAAACTGATTGTAGATTTGATTTACCAGTCCGGTTTTGAAGGAATGAGATATTCCATTTCCAATACCGCGGAGTACGGCGATTACATTACGGGACCGAAGATTATCACGGAAGAAACGAAGAAGACCATGAAGAAAATCCTTTCCGATATTCAGGACGGTACATTTGCAAAAGACTTCCTTTTGGATATGTCTCCGGCAGGCGGGCAGGCTCACTTCAAGGCAATGAGAAAGCTGGCGGCAGAGCATCCTTCGGAAACAGTCGGCAAGGATATCCGTAAGTTATACAGCTGGAACAATGAAAGCGATAAGCTGATTAATAATTAATGAATAATTATCATTAATGATTTTGGAATCTGGATGCTCCTGGCTTTGGGTCAGGAGCATTTGCCATATAGGAAGGAGGGGCGGCTGATGGAATGGGAAAAGGGGTTAAAGAGGAAGAAGCGGCTTTTATCTGCGGGAATTTTTCTTATATTGCTTGTTGTGGAATGTTTGATTGCATTATATGTGAGGGACCGTTTCATACGTCCTTACGTGGGAGATATGCTGGTAGTCATCCTCTTATATTTTTTTATACGGATTCTGTTTCCGGAGGGAATCAGACGGCTTCCTTTGTGGGTATTTCTCTTTGCCGCGGCAGTGGAAATCAGCCAGTATTTTCATTTGGCGGCGCTTCTCGGAGTAGAGCATATAAGGGCGGCAAGGATGATTCTTGGGGCTACTTTTGACTGGAAAGATATCGGCTGCTATGGCGTGGGGTGTCTGCTGTTGGCGTGGGTGGAGAAAAAGGGTATGAAGGAGCGAAGGAAGAAATAAAATAGATAGAAAGCAGATATAAAGTGCATGTGGAAATCATGGAAAAATCAGGAAAGGAATTGGAAAAGTATATGATATATGACAACATACTGGATGCCATCGGACATACACCGATGATACGATTGAACCGCATGAATGACAATCCGGAGAGTGCGGAGGTGCTGGTAAAGTTCGAGGGGCTGAATGTAGGAGGGTCCATTAAGACGCGGACGGCATACAATATGATTCGTCAGGCGGAAAAAGAAGGGCTGATACATAAGGATACGGTTATCGTAGAGCCGACCAGCGGGAATCAGGGTATTGGTCTGGCATTAATCGGAGCGGTCAGGGGATACCGTACCGTGATTATCATGCCTGACTCAGTCAGTGAGGAACGCAGGAAGCTGGTGAATCATTATGGAGCGGAAGTGATACTGGTTCATGATGCGGGAAATATCGGGGAATGTATCGACGAATGCCTTGCTACCGCAATGCGGATGGCAAAGGAAGATTCTAACGTCTATATACCGCAGCAGTTCGAGAATCCGGCAAATCCCATGGTACATAAGCATCATACAGGACTGGAGATTATGGAGCAGGTGGCAGGACCCATCCACGGGTTCTGTTCCGGTATCGGCACAGGCGGCACTATCAGCGGTATCGGGGAAGTATTGAAAGCCCAGAACCCGGAGATTCTTATATGGGCGGTGGAGCCGGAAAATGCGGCAATACTGGCAGGAGGAACAATAGGGACTCATTTGCAGATGGGAATCGGTGACGGGCTGATTCCGGGGAACCTGAACCGGAAGATTTATGATGATGTTTACATTGTTTCCGATGAGGAAGCGATATGTACCGCCAAAGATTTAGCCCGGATGGAAGGCATTATGTGCGGCATTTCCAGCGGAACCAATGTGGCGGCTGCCTTAAAGATGGCAAAGAAACTGGGAAAAGGAAAAACAGTAGTTACCGTGCTGCCTGATACGGCAGAGCGCTATTTTTCTACGCCTTTATTTTCGTAAATATTCCGTTGGCCTGTATCCCCGCAGTGTACAGCGGGACTGCAGGCTCATAACATGGAACGGCAGTATCCAATCAGTGTATCCATTGCCCCGCTGACTCAGGCTGCAGCAAGGGTAATTTCTTGACATGTACGGATAATCATAGGATAATAATAATCAAGCATGGAAATGCTATGTATAACCGACACAATGACTGTTTGAATGGCGCAGTAAACGGAGGCAGCAATATGACCAGAGAAGAGATTCTTGCCGGTGAATCCAAGAATGTGGAATTCAAGGTGGGCAGACCGGAGAAAAGTATAAAATATATGAAGTCCGTTGTTGCCTTTGCCAATGGAAAAGGCGGACGCATTGTCTTCGGAATTGACGACAATACCAAAGAGATTATCGGGATTCCGGAGGAGAGCGTTTTCCGTGAGATGGATGCTATTACAAATGCAATTTCGGATAGCTGTGAGCCGGTTATTGTTCCGGATGTTTATCCTCAGACGATTGGCGGGAAAACCATCATTATCGCCGAAATCAGTGCAGGAAAACAGAAGCCCTATTACATCAGGCAGGATGGTATTACCGATGGCGTTTACATACGTGTGTCAGGAACTTCAAGAAAAGCAGACAGGGCAATGACTCAGGAGATGTATTATGCATCCGGGGGGCCGCTCCTATGATACCGTTATCCGTAAGGATTTAACTGTATCTGGGGAGAATATTGAGAAGCTCTGCTCTGATATGAAAGAGGTTGCTCTTGCCAATTGTAAAAATACAGCACAGCGCCAGTCGGTAAAGAATGTGACAAAAAATGTCCTGTTGAATTGGGGAGTCTTAGCTGAGGATGAAGAAGGTGTTATTCATCCGACTAATGCATATATTTTCCTGACCGGACAAGATGCTTTTCTGTCAAAAATTCAATGTGGTATGTTTAAAGGAACGACACGTGCGGTGTTTGTAGACAAGCGTGATTATGAAGGCCCGCTGTGGCGGCAGGCTGAAGAAGCATTTCAGTTTGTTCTGCGAAACATTCGTCTTGGAGCAAAAATTGAGGGACTTTATCGTAAGGATATTTACGAGCTGCCGCCGGACAGTATTCGTGAGCTTATAATTAATGCAGTGATGAATTGCAGCTTCCTGCAATCGTCACATATTCAGGTCGCTATTTACGATGACCGTCTTGAAATCACTTCACCGGGCGGCCTGATGCCGGGAGTGACTATCGACAGAATGAAAGAGGGTTATTCCCAAATCAGGAACAGGGCGCTGGCTCATGCATTTTCCTATATGAATCTGATAGAAGGCTGGGGCACAGGCATTCCGAGATTGCTTCGGGAAATGAAGGAGTACGGACTTCCTGAGCCGGAGTTTGTTGATATGGAGATTGCACTGCGGATAAATTTATTCAGGAGTCTGAGCAACAGCAGAAATGGCACTAACCAAGAAACTGGCCAGGAAACTAACCAAGAAACTGGCCAGGAAATGATGAATGGGCAGAGTTCTCGTGAAAAAGTTATAAATGAAATTAGTTCAAATTCTTTTATCACACAGGTAAAACTTGCAGAGAGAACAGGATTGTCAAGGAGCGGAGTAAAATATATTTTGAAACAACTGCAAAATGAAGGACTTTTGGAAAGAGTCGGCTCCACCAAGAAAGGGCAGTGGATAATTAAAAAATAAAAGTGATTCTCAAAGCATCAATATGAGGCTTTGGAGATGTTTTAGAAAAGTATGAACAGATACTATTTTTCATTTTTTGTCGAATGTGTTACAATTTTTATAGTGCCGGTACATGGCAGGAAAAAACGAGAATGACAGGAGGAATGGAAACATGGGAATGACAATGACCCAGAAGATTCTGGCGGCACATGCCGGACTGGAGAAGGTGGAGGCAGGGCAGTTAATAGAAGCAGATTTGGATTTAGTGCTTGGAAATGATATTACGAGTCCGGTAGCCATCAAAGAAATGGAAAAAATGAACGTGGAAGGTGTATTTGACAAAGATAAGATTGCTTTGGTGCCGGACCATTTCGTGCCGAATAAGGATATTAAGTCGGCGGAGCATTGCAAGTGTGTCCGGGAATTTGCTTACCGCAATGAAATCACGAATTATTTTGAAGTGGGAGAAATGGGAATCGAACATGCGCTGCTGCCGGAAAAGGGCCTTACCGTGGCAGGGGATGTGATTATCGGAGCGGATTCCCATACGTGTACATACGGCGCATTGGGGGCATTTTCCACCGGTGTAGGCAGTACGGACATGGCAGCGGGAATGGCAACGGGAAAAGCATGGTTCAAAGTGCCGGGGGCAATTAAGTTCAATATTGTGGGAAAACCTTCGGAATGGGTGAGCGGCAAAGACGTGATTCTCCATATCATCGGCATGATAGGCGTGGACGGTGCGCTGTATAAATCCATGGAATTTGTGGGAGAGGGGATTGGAAACCTTTCCATGGACGACCGTTTTACCATTGCCAATATGGCGATTGAGGCAGGCGGCAAAAACGGTATTTTCCCGGTGGACGCTTTGGCGGAGGCTTATATGAAAGAGCACTCTAAGAAGGAGTATACGATATATGAAGCGGATGAGGATGCGGTATATGACGAGGAATATACCATTGATTTAAGCACCCTGCGCCCTACGGTGGCATTTCCCCACCTGCCGGAAAATACGAAGACCATAGATGAAATTAAAGATGATATCAAAATCGACCAGGTAGTTATCGGTTCTTGTACCAATGGGCGGCTGGATGACCTGCGCGTGGCGGCAAAGGTATTGGCGGGCAGGCATGTGGCAAAGGGAATGCGCTGTATCATTATTCCTGCCACACAGGCGATTTATATGCAGGCAATGGAGGAAGGGCTTTTGAAAACCTTCATCGAAGCAGGCGCTATTGTGAGTACCCCTACCTGCGGTCCCTGCCTCGGCGGATATATGGGAATCCTTGCGGAAGGAGAGCGCTGCGTTTCTACCACAAACCGTAACTTTGTAGGACGTATGGGGCATGTGAAATCGGAAATTTATCTGGCAAGTCCTGCGGTGGCAGCAGCCAGCGCCGTTACGGGAAAAATTTCCTGTCCCTGCCAGTTATAGGATAAAATATTAATAAGGAAATAAATTTTAAGAAAGGAAAGATGCAGGCATTTTGCCTGAATCTTGGTGCAAAATATGAAATCAGCAAAAGGAACAGTGTTTAAATACGGTGATAATGTGGACACGGATGTGATTATTCCGGCAAGGTATCTGAATTCTTCCGAGCCGGCGGAACTTGCTGCACATTGCATGGAGGATATTGATAAGGAATTTATAAATAAGGTGCAGAAAGGCGATATTATTGTGGCAGATAAGAACTTTGGCTGCGGCTCTTCCAGAGAACATGCGCCCATCGCCATTAAGGCGGCGGGGGTAAGCTGTGTAATCGCGGAAACGTTCGCGAGGATTTTCTACCGCAATGCCATCAACATCGGTCTGCCGATTATCGAATGTCCGGAGGCTTCCAAAGGAATTGAAGCAGGAGATGAAGTAGAAGTGGATTTTGATTCCGGCGTAATCACCAATCTGACAAAAGGAACAAAATTCCAGGGGCAGGCATTTCCGGAGTTTATGCAGAAAATCATTGCTGCGGAGGGGCTGGTGAATTATATCAATCGTAAGGCGTAAGGAAATCATATAAGGGATGTATCAAAGGAAGAGCAGGCGTTAAAAATGCCTGTTTTTCTTTTCTTTTCCTGATTCAACAGGATTGGACTGTCCGGACAGCTGTTCACTCATGCTGATTTATCCAATGTGGGAAATAAGGTATTTTTTTGGAAATTTGAAAAATCAGGCAATAGCAGCACTAACCAGAAAAGGATGAAATACTTTTCACTTGCAGAAAATAAATGAAATTCATATGTATTTGTGGTAGAATAGAACAAAATGGAAGAGAAAGACTGGGGGAACCGTATGAATCAGATAATCAATATCGAAGAATTTTTCGCACGGCTGGACGGATATTTTCAAAGAAATGAATTGGAGCAGGTGGAGCCGTATCTGCTGGAATCTTTGGAAAAAGCGAAAGAAAGCGAAGATTATGGGGCATATATCACCATCGGGAATGAAATGATAGGCTTTTACCGGAGTGTATCCCAATATAAGAAATCCTTTGACATTGCGGAGGATGTGCTGTTATTGATGGAAGAACTGCAGTTGGAAGACAGTGAGCATTTTGCAACGACGCTGTTAAATGCGGCGACGGCATACCGGGCGGCCGGGGATGTTTCACAGGCATATAAGTATTACTGCCAGGCGCTTGCGATTTATGACAGGCTTCTGCCCAAAGGGGATTACCGTTTTGCCGGACTTTATAATAATATGAGCATCCTTTTAGAGCAGATGAATGAGAACGAAAATGCGGTGGAAATGTTGTTAAAGGCGTTGGAAATCATCCAAAAACTGGAGGATGGAGAAGCAGAGCAGGCAACGACTTTAACCAATCTTGCATTGCTCTATTTTAAGATGGAACGGCCGGAGAAAGCCTCACAGACGCTACAGGAAGCACTGAAACTGTTTGAAGGTGTGGGAAGCGGGGAAGAAACGGATGCCCATTACAGCGCGGCGCTTGCGGGCGTGGGAGAAGCATATTATCGTATGGGGGAGTATGAAAAGGCACTGGCCTCCTACGAGCAGGCATTGGCAGAAGTAAAGAAGCATTTTGGCGAAAATCAGAGCTATGCGGTACTTTGTGAAAACTGTGCGGCGGTGTGTGACTGCCTGAAAAAAGAGGACAAGGCAGGGGAATACCGGATGCGGGCAAAGGAAATCTATGAGGGGCTGGATGGAAACAGGTAGAAATGGAAGGAAGTGAAAGGGCATGAAAGGGCTGGAGCTTTCGCAGCGTTATTATGAGACCTATGGAAAAAAGATGCTGGAAGAAAAATTTCCAGAACTGCGGTGCCGTGTTGCGGCAGGATTAGTCGGGCAGGGTTCGGAATGTTTGGGGTTCGATGACGGGATATCGGCAGATCACGATTATGGCCCGTCTTTCTGCCTGTGGCTGACGGAGGAGGATTACGGAAAGTACGGGCAGGCATTGCAGAAGGAATATGAAAGCCTTCCTGCCGTATTTGAAGGTGTGGCGGCAAGGAAAATGAGCGTACATGGCGGCGGAAGGGTGGGAGTACTGTGTATTCCCGATTTTTATTATGGGCTGACAGGATTTTCACAGGCGCCGGAGCATCTGCGGGATTGGATGCGGATACCGGAGGAGGCGCTTTGTACTGCTACCAACGGAAAAGTATTTGAAGACCCTTTGGGGGAGTTCAGCCGGATAAGGGAAGGTTTTTTATCCTATTATCCGGAAGATGTGCGGATTAAAAAAATCGTGGCAAGGGCTGCACAGATGGCGCAGTCCGGACAGTACAATTACGCCCGTGCCATGAAGCGCGGGGAACATGTGGCGGCAATGCTGGCACTGGCAGAATTTACAAAGAGTACGATTTCCATGGTATACTTATTAAATAAAAAATATATGCCGTTTTATAAATGGATGCACCGCGGAATGAAGGAACTGCCCCTGTTGTCTGAAATCGGAGACATTCTGAACCTGCTGGCACAGATGGGAGAGCAGTCCGGGGCATGGAAGGATGCGGGGCAGGAGGATTATTTTTATACGCTGAATACCAATGACCAGTGTGTCATTATTATAGAGGCGGTCTGCAATATCATTCTGCAGGAACTGACCGCGCAGGGGCTGACGGAGGGGGAGGATAATTTTTTAGAGAACCATACGATGAAGATGATGGGGAAGATTCAGGATGCCGGTATCCGTTCGCTGCAGATTCTGGAGGGATAAGGAACGGTTCATAAAGTGAATGACATTGATATTAAAAGTGAACAGTAACCGGGCATCCATCCGGGTACGGAAGGATATATCCTTGAAATCCGTCTGCTTTGATAGTATACTAAAGGCAGTAAAGGGGAGGAAATTACCAGATGGCAAAGAAAATACAGGATTTAAAACCGGATACCGTGTTAAAAAATTACTGGAGTAATAAGGAACAGTTTGCAGATCTTTTCAATGCGGTTCTGTTTGAAGGAAAACAGGTGATAAGAGCAGAAGAATTGGAAGATGTGGATACGGAAGAATCTTCGGTATTGGAACATAGGGAATACGCAGAGAGTATAAAGGCGTCCAGAGATAATATCATGGTACGTAAGAAATCCTTGGCACATGGGGTAGAGTTTGTGCTGCTTGGAAATGAGGGGCAGGAACATATTCATTATGCCATGCCGATGCGCGTTATGGGTTACGATTATGGAACCTATAAGAAACAGTATGACAGTAATGCGGGAAAGTACAGGTCCGCGGAAGGCATGGAGGAAGACGAATACCTGTCAAGAATGAAAAAGGAAGATAAATTTATTCCTGTCATTACAGTGGTTGTCTATTATGGGGAAAAACCGTGGGACGGTGCAGTCTCTCTGCATGGAATGCTGAAGGTTTCGAAGGAAATGGAAAGATTTGTGAACGATTATAGAATGCTGCTTGTGGAGGCAAGGCAGAATAATCTGACGCTACATAATATAAATAATGTGGATTTATTTAATTTACTGGAAATATTGCTGGATAGGCGCAGAACAATGCATGAAATAAGAGATAATGCCATAGAATACGCAAGAAAACACGAGGTTGACAAATCTGTAGTAATGACAGTGGCGGGAGCGGCAAATTGCAGAATTGACTATAATGCGCTGGACAGGAAGGGAGATGCTGACATGTGTACAGTATTTGAAGAAGTTGCAAGGGAAAGCGAATCAAAGGGAAGGACTGCGGGCAAAGAAGAAGGCAGGGCGGCAGAAATTGTGGAAACCGGATATGAATTCGGGCTTTCTGAGGAAGAAATATTGGAAAGGCTGCAAAAGAAACTGGATGTGTCTTTGCAGGCGGCACAGAAATACCTTAAAAAATTTGGAGAGCAGTAAAGGATTGGCACGGTGAAAAGGAATGATGTTTATTTGGCAGCGGCGGTGACGGCAGCGGCTTTTTTGTTGTGGGGGATACTGCATGTTTTTTTATCATCGCCGGGACAGCGGATTACGGTCACACAGGATGGAAAAGTGCTGGGAACGTATTCACTGACAGTGGAAAATACACTGACTTTTACGGATGAAAAAGGCGGGATGAACCGTCTGGTCATCCATGGCGGGGAAGCCTATATGGAAGAAGCGGACTGTCCGGATAAGCTCTGTATGCTGCAGAAAGCCATATCTGGAAAGGGAGAAAGCATCATATGCCTGCCGCACCGTCTGGTCGTGGAGGTTACGGCAGGAGAGGAGCCGGAAACGGATGCGGTAGTAAGATAGGACAGAACAGTAAGGCATACAGGATGGGGAATCGGGTAGAATGATGTGGGAAAATGGGAAGAAAACAGCATATATGGGAGTTCTGCTGTCCTTTGCGCTGATTCTGTCTTATGTGGAGTCCCTGATTCCTTTTTCTTTCGGAGTGCCGGGAGTGAAACTGGGGCTGGCAAATCTGGCAGTGGTTGTGGTGCTGTACTGGTACGGGTGGAAGGAAGCCGTTTTGCTGAATGTAATGCGGGTGCTGCTGGCAGGCTTTTTATTTGGAAATTTATTTATGGTAATGTACAGTCTGGCAGGGGCGGTATGCAGCTTCCTGATGATGTGTGCGCTGAAAAAATCGGGAAAGTTCAGCGTAATGGGAGTGAGCATGGCAGGCGGAATATTCCATAATACAGGGCAGGCGGCCGTTGCGGTTTTTGTCACGAAGACTGCAGGAATCATTTATTATCTTCCGGCGCTTATGGCGGCGGGAGTAGTGACAGGGCTGTTAATCGGAATTGCGGCGCGGGAGATTATGGTATATGCAGGAAAAGCGCTGTCCCATGATAAGGCATTGCAGCGCAGGGAGGTGCAGCGTCATGGAAAGGATGGCACAAAGAAACAGGGATAAAAGGAGCATAGCATTATGTTTGCATACATAAAGGGAGAAATCGCGGATATTGCGGAAGATAATCTGATTTTGGAAGCAAACCGTATCGGATATAATATTAAGATTTCTGCGGGAACGGCAGAAAGGCTTCCTGCGGTGGGGGAAGAAGTGAAGATTTACACTTATACTTATGTCAGGGAGGATGCATTTTTATTGTACGGCTTTCTGACAAAAGATGATTTGGAGATATTTAAAAAGCTGATTACCGTGAACGGCATCGGACCGAAAGGAGGGCTTGCCATTCTGTCCGTGATGACGGCGGACGACCTGCGGTTTGCCATTCTGGCAGGCGATGCCAAGGCGATTGCCAAAGCGCCGGGAGTCGGGGCAAAGACGGCAGAACGGGTGATTCTTGATTTGAAAGATAAGGTATCCATCGAAGATAGTCTGCTGCACCGGGAGGCTGTGGGACAGGCAGGCATTGTACATGGAGGAGAGAATGACAAGTCTGCTGCATCGCGGCAGGAAGCGGTGGAAGCTCTGACCGCTTTGGGCTATTCCGCTACGGAGGCGTTAAAGGCAGTGAAGCAGGTGGAGATAAAGGAAGGGATGGAAACAGAGGAAATCCTGAAGCTGGCATTAAAGAGGATGTTTTAGAGTGTGTTTGAAACACGCTTTGGTGCTGACTGTGGCGGGAGACGGAACTTTTACGGCAGTTATGAGACGGTACGCAGGAAGAAAAAAGACAGGTGCGAAATAATATGGCAAAAAGAATGATAGAAACGAATCTGACAGAAGAAGATGTGAAAATAGAGGGTTCTCTAAGACCCCAGTGTCTGGCAGATTATATCGGGCAGACGAAGGTAAAAGAAAATCTGAAAATATATATCGAAGCGGCGAAACTGCGGAAGGATGCGCTGGACCATGTGCTGTTTTACGGCCCGCCCGGTCTGGGAAAGACTACATTGGCGGGAATCATAGCGGCGGAAATGGGAGTGAACATGAAAGTTACCAGCGGACCTGCCATTGAAAAGCCGGGGGAAATGGCAGCGATTCTGAACAATCTGCAGCCGGGGGATTTGCTGTTTGTGGATGAAATCCACAGGTTGAACCGTCAGGTTGAAGAGGTACTGTATCCGGCAATGGAGGATTATTGTATTGATATCATGATAGGGAAGGGGCCTACGGCACGTTCTATCCGGCTGGAACTTCCCAAATTTACTTTGGTGGGCGCAACGACAAGGGCGGGACTTTTAACAGCGCCTTTGCGGGACAGGTTCGGAGTCATCCACCGGCTGGAATTTTACTCGGTGGAGGAATTAAAACTGATTATTATACATTCTGCGCGGGTATTGAATGTAGAGATAGAGGAAAAAGGAGCAGAGGAACTTGCCAGAAGAAGTAGGGGCACTCCCCGCCTGGCCAACCGGATGTTAAAACGGGTGAGGGATTTTGCGCAGATTAAGTATGATGGCGTCATTACGGAAGAAGTGGCGCGTACGGCTTTGGATTTGATGGAAGTGGACCGGATGGGATTAGATCATATTGACCGGAATATCTTGTTTATGATTATTGATAAATTTAAGGGAGGACCGGTGGGACTGGATACACTGGCGGCGTCCATCGGTGAGGATGCCGGGACTTTAGAGGATGTATATGAGCCGTTTCTGCTGAAAAACGGGTTTTTGAACCGTACGCCTAAGGGCAGGGTTGCAACAGATTTGGCGTATCATCATTTAGGGCTTGAAATTCCTTCCTAATACCGATATAATACATATTGTGTACTGTGTGCCCGAAACAGGCATATTTTGTAGGAAGGGGCGTGAGAGTGGGATGTCGGCAAAAACGGATACGGAAGTAATCATCGGCGGCAAGGTATTTACCTTAAGCGGATATGAAAGTGAAGAATATTTACAGAAAGTAGCGTCTTATATTAATAATAAGATGTCAGAATACGGAAAAGTTGACAGTTTCAGAAGACAGCCTCTGGATACGCAAAGTGTTCTGCTGCAGCTTAATATTGCAGACGATTATTTTAAGGCAAAGAAGCAGATAAGTCTTTTGGAAGAAGAGATACAGGTCAAAGAGAAAGAGCTGTATGATTTGAAGCATGAACTGATAGCGTCGCAGATTAAGCTGGAGAATACGGAGAAAAATGTAAAAGAACTTCAGGACCAGCTCAACGAAAACGCAAAGAAAATGGTTCGTGTTGAAACCGAACTGAAGGACTTGAAGGAGCATCATACAACAAAGGGTAACTCAAAGCAATGATGCCGGAAAGCAGGCTGTCTTTATGAAAAAGACAGCTTTTTCTGATGGCAGGGGAATCGAACCGAAAATGAGGATGACTATGAAAAAAGTAGAACTTCTGGCTCCGGCAGGGAATTATGAGAGCTTTTTAGGGGCAGTACATGCCGGGGCGGACGCTGTATACTTAGGCGGGATGAAATTCGGGGCCAGAGCTTATGCGGATAATTTTACGGGGGAAGAAGTATGCAGGGCAGTCCGTTATGCCCATGTATATGGAAGGAAAGTATATCTGACATTGAATACACTGGTAAAAACAAGGGAGTTTGATGAAATATATGATTATCTGCTGCCCTTTTACCATGCCGGACTGGATGGGGTGATTATTCAGGATATAGGCGTGTTTCAGGCAGTGGGAAGGTGGTTTCCGGGACTGGCGCGCCATGTAAGTACGCAGATGGCCGTTACAGGGAAGCAGGGAGTCCGGTTCCTGCAGGAACTTGGTGCAGAGCGCATAGTGCCTGCAAGGGAACTTTCGCTGGAAGAAATCAGGGAAATCACAGAAATAAAACGAAGCTGTGCCATGAAAGATATGGAAAAAGGAGTGGAAATCGAAACCTTCATTCATGGAGCTATCTGTTACTGTTATTCCGGGCGTTGTCTGTTCAGCAGCATCATCGGGGGAAGGAGCGGGAACAGGGGCAGATGTGCCCAGCCCTGCCGTCTGCCTTACCGGATGCAGGGGGAAAATAAGGAATCTTATCCGTTTAGCCTCAAGGATATGTGCACCTTGGAGATTCTGCCTGAGTTAATCGAAGCCGGAATTGATTCTTTCAAGATTGAAGGCCGGATGAAGAGTCCGGAATATGCGGCGGGCGTGACGGCGCTTTACCGAAAATATATTGATTTGTATTATCAGAATCCAAAAGAAGGCTATAAAGTAGCGGAAGAAGATATGGAAAAACTCCGCGCGCTGTATATACGGAGTGAAATTGGTGAAGGTTATTATCACCGGCACAATGGGCGGCAGATGATTACAATGGACAGTCCTGCTTATGCGGGACGGGATGAAGTTTTGGCGGAGCGGATTAGAAAAGAATATATAGAAGGGGATTTCCGTCTGCCCGTAACGGCTAAGGCAGTGTTGAAAAAGGGCGCTCCCGCAGTTTTGTGCCTGTGCTATACAGACAAAGGGGAAGAAAAAAGATTAAGTAAGAAAACAGGAAAAGGAACAGGAAAAGAAGCGGGAAAAGAATTAGGAGAAGAAGTAGGAAAACAAGTAAGCATAGAGATAAGCGCAGAAGGGGAAACCGTACAACCCGCAATAAAGCAGCCGCTCAGTGCCGATGCAGTCAGAAAGCAGTTGATGAAAAGCGGAAATACAGTATTCCGTATGCAGCGGATTGAGACGGAATTGGAAGAGGATGTGTTCCTTCCTGTGAAAGCGTTGAATGATTTACGCCGTATGGCCTGTGAAAAACTGGAGGCAGCCATAGTAGACGAATATGGGACTGGCTGCCGTGAGCATATGGATACCAGCGCCGGAAACATGGCTCTGGCCGGGACAGGCAGGAAGGAAAAAGAAGAACGGGGAATTTCGGAAGAAGGAAGAGCGGAAGAACCGGTCAGCGTGAAAAAAGCCAGTGAAAGAACATTTCATGTATTGGCACTGACAAAAGAGCAGTGTATGGCAGCAATCCGCTGCAAAGTCAAAAGGCTTTATCTGCCCTCGGAACTGTGCGGAGAGAAGGAATGGCTTTCCAGGCTGAGAGAGCAGTGCGGGGAAGGGACAGAACTTTATCTGGCGCTGCCGCTGATTATCAGAATGCGGGATGAAAAATTCCTGAAAACCATGGAACGCCGGATGAAGGAAGACTTGTTCGAAGGCGTGCTGGTGCGTAACATGGAGGAATTGTATTGGGTTGTAAAGACCTTTGGGGAAACCGGATGGAAAAAGCGGATTGTAACAGACACAGGGCTTTATATATGGAATCCGGAAGCTGCTTCATTTTTTGAAAGGTATGCCGCACAGCATTACCTGCCTTATGAGTTAAATTCCCATGAAATAAGGGATTTGATGGAACATGTACAGGCAGGTGGATGGGCGGCGGCAGTTTACGGCCGGATTCCCATGATGGTGACAGCCAACTGCATCATACAGACAGGGACGGGCTGTCAGCCTTATAAAGAAGGAGGACGGCCGGTATTTAACCGGATAACGGACCGGTATCGGAAGGACTTTCCGGTATATACGGATTGTATGCACTGCTATAACGTCATTTATAATTCAGTTCCTTTGTCCCTGCATCAGAAGATAGAGGAAATGGAAAGAATGGGGATTCATACATTCCGCCTGGATTTTACGACGGAAACCGGCAATGATGCAGACAGGATTATCCGTTATTTTACAGAGCGGATGAAGGCCGGAGAACTTCCTCCTTATAAGGAATATACAAACGGACACTGGAAACGAGGAGTGGAATGATGTCTGTCTGCGGGACTGGAGAAGGAATAGGTTCGCACAGGCTCAGGCAAAGGGTGAAAGATGGAATTATATATTACGGAATTATCCAAATATGTCATTAATCTTCTGATGGCATTATATGCGTATGAATCCTTTGCGGTATTCCGCTGTAAGGAGGAAGAACGCAGGAATGGAATTTATACAAGACAGAATCTGCTGATGCTGTTTATCCATTTTTCCTGTTTTATGGTCATCTGCTTTGAAACAGGGGATATGAGTTACCTGTTTTTCTATGCATTCCAGCAGGCCGTACTGTTTGCCACGGCGGTACTGTTCCATATGATTTATCCGCGGGCAAACCGGCTGATAATCAACAATATGTGTATGCTGCTGAGCATCGGCTTCGTTATGTTGACCAGACTTTCTTATGAGAGGGCGGTAAAGCAGTTTATCATCGTGGCATTTTCCATTGCGGTAGCCATGATTATTCCGTTTTTCGTGCATAAGCTGAAATTCTTAAAGAAGCTTACATGGGTTTATGCATTTGCGGGGATTGCGGCGCTGGCTGTGGTGCTGATATTGGGGAGTTATACTTACGGTTCGAAGATTTCGTATTCCATTGGCGGTATAACATTCCAGCCTTCGGAGTTTGTGAAGATTATTTTTGTATTTTTCATTGCCGGCGCACTGTGTGAGTCCACATCGTTTTTGCAGGTGCTCCTTACGGCTGTCGCAGCAGGCGTCCATGTGGTCATACTGGTGGTTTCCAAAGATTTGGGAAGCGCACTGATTTTCTTTGTGGTTTATGTGCTGATGGTATTCGTGGCAACGAAGAATCCGCTCTATCTGCTGGCAGGGGCAGGGGGCGGTTCGGCGGCTGCAGTCATTGCCTATAAGCTGTTTGGACATGTTCAGGTGCGCGTGCAGGCATGGAGGGATCCATGGAGTGAAATCGATGCAGGCGGATATCAGATTACCCAGTCACTATTTGCCATCAGCAGCGGCGGTTGGTTTGGCCTTGGCCTGTTTGAAGGAACGCCGCAGTCCATTCCGTTCGTGGAGGCTGATTTTATTTTTTCCGCCATTGCGGAAGAATTGGGAATTGTCTTTGCCATGTGCCTGATACTGGTCTGTCTCAGCTGTTTCATTATGTTCATGGATATTTCCATGAAACTGAACGACCGTTTTTACAGGCTGATTGCTTTTGGCCTGGGCGTGACTTATATTTTCCAGGTATTCCTTACCATTGGCGGAGGCAGCAAATTCATCCCTTTAACCGGCGTAACGCTGCCGTTAATCAGCTATGGGGGCAGTTCCGTGCTGACGACGCTGATTATGTTTGCGGTCGTTGCGGGACTGTGCATGGTCAGAAACGATGAAGAGATGGAAGAACGGCAGGAGCGGCAGGCAGTAAAAGGCCGTAAGAGAAAGAGAACGGTAAAGAACGAACAAAGGGAAAGGAAAGAAAGTACAGCGGTGACTTACCTTTTTACCTTTGTATTTCTTGGCATGATGGTTTATATCTGCCAGTACTCCATGGTTCACAGACAGGAACTGCTGAATAACAGTTATAATGGCAGGCAGCAGCTGCTGACAGCGAAAAATACGCGCGGAACGATTTATGCAGGAAACGGGGAAGTGCTGGCGCGGACTGTTGCGGACAGCGAAGGCGGTGAAATACGTGAGTATCCTTATGAAAATCTGTTTGCCCATGCAATCGGCTATGCAACCCATGGAAGGGCGGGAGTAGAGGCATTGGGAAACTATTATCTGATACAGTCCAATGCCCCTTTGTCAGAAAAGGTGTCGGATGAAGTGGCAGGCATGAAGTATGCGGGAGATGATATATATACGACTTTGGATGTGGGATTGCAGGAGGTGGCCTATAAAGCCATGGGAGTCTACAGAGGAGCTGTTATCGTATCGGAGACATCCACGGGAAGGATACTGGCGATGGTGTCCAAACCGGATTTTAATCCGAATGGAATAGAGGATATATGGGATGAACTGGTGGAAGATAATGAAAGCGGTACTTTATTGAACAGGGTAACGCAGGGGATGTATCCGCCCGGTTCTACTTTCAAGATTGTCACGGCATTGGAATACATCAGGGAAAATCCCGATACCTATCAGGATTATAATTTTTATTGCAGCGGAAGTTATTCTGACGGTGCGGACCGGATTAACTGTTATCACGGACAGAGTCATGGGCAGGAGGATTTCGCCAGGGCATTTGCCAAATCCTGCAATTCCGCTTTCGCCGATATCGGAGTGCAGCTGGATAAAGAGAAATTTCAGGATACACTGGATGAACTTTTGTTTAACGGGGAACTGCCGCTGAATTTAAATTATAATAAAAGCCGTATCGATGTGAGGCCGGATTCTTCCAATGCAGAAATGATGCAGCTGGCCATCGGGCAGGGTACAACCGGAATGTCGCCAATCCATCTGAATATGATTACCAATGCCATTGCAAATGAAGGACTGCTGGCAACCCCTTATCTGATTGACCGGGTGGAAAACAGCGTTGGTACAGTTATAAAGCAGTTTTCATCGTCCGCCGACAAAAAGCTGATGACAAAGGAAGAGGCGGCAGCCCTGAAAGCGCTGATGCAGGGAGTAGTGGAAGAGGGAACGGCGAGCCGTCTGAAAGGACTTTCCTATACCGCAGCAGGAAAAACCGGCTCGGCGGAATACAGCAATGTGAAAGAAGAGTCACATGCATGGTTTACCGGATTTGCCCCTGCGGAGGAGCCGGAAATCAGTGTCACCATCATTATTGAAGGGGCCGGTTCCGGAGGGGATTACGCAGTGCCGATAGCCAAGAGGATTTTCGATGCTTATTTCGGGGTGTCAGGGTGAAGAATCTTTCAGGAAAGTCGATATTGCTATTGGAATTACCGGAAAGTATGTTATAATAGTAGGCAATGGACGGAAAGCGGGGCTGCAGAAGAGTGATATGAGGTTTTATAAGAATCTTTATGTCGGGGAAAGTATTAAAAAACCCAATAAGGTAAAATGGAAACTGCGTCATAATGCGGGGCAGTTTCAGGTATATGTGATAGCTCTTGCAAGCGGGACAGACCAGCTTGAAATATACCACTGTGCCTTTTTGCAGCAGAAATATTACAAAGTTCATCCGCCCTATATTATCGGGATTGCCGGCGGATATGAAGAAGCGGTGGAGATGGTAGTGGAGATGACAAAGGCTGCCATGAGGGAAACAGGCAGGCCGGATTTGAAGAAATATTTGTTTCCGGAAGATGAGTAAGAGGTAGATATGCTGCACATATTATTATTGATATTAAAAATAATAGGAATCGTTCTGGCAGCTTTGCTCGGTGTTGCAGTGCTTGTATTGCTCTGTGTTCTGTTCGTCCCTGTCCGGTACCGTATAGAGGCGGAAGGAAAACCGGGAGGGGAGCAGCCTGTGCGTGCGGCGATAAAAGTCAGCTGGCTGCTTCATATTATAAATGTGATGTTTGCCTATCCGGAAGCAGCCTGTATCAGAGTCCGGGTGTTTTGCTTTACAGTGTTTGATTCTTCCGGAAAAAAGAAAGTGGAAAAAAAAGCGGAAGGAAAAAGAAAAGGAAAAAGAAAGCAGGGGCGGCCGCCCAAAAAGGACGGGGAGGAACCAGCGCAGAGAACGGAAAAACCGGAGAACGCAGAAAAAACGGAAAGAAAAAGTGCGGAAGAGTATACGGAAAAACGGACCGAAATAAAGACGGTGACAGAGGAACGTTCAGCGGCCGGTGATGTAGAAACAGATATAGAATATAATAACCACGCGGTAAAGAACGGAGAAAGCGGGGGCTGGATTGAAAAGATCACAGGAACCGGAGAAAAGACGGAGGAAGCCGAACCGGAAGAAGAAACAGGTTTCGAAAAAGAACCAAAGGCTTTTTACAGGAAAATAAAGGCGTTCTTTCTGGCAGTAAAACGGTGTTTCGGTCAGTTTATTGCAGCTTTGAAAAATATAGAGTACACAATAAGAAAAATTTGTGATAAGATAAAGAAGATTATTAAAAATATCCAATATTATACAGAAGTGTTGAAGAGCGAAACGTTCCGCGGCGCATGGGCGGTTTCTAAAAAGCAGTTATTGCGGGTGCTCAGAATGCTGAGACCGCAGGTCTGCAGGATAAACGTGTCTGCAGGAACGGGGGACCCGGCAGGGACGGGACAGCTGCTTGCTTTTTATGGGATACTGTATCCCTTTATCGGGAACTATGTTTCCGTGGAAGCGGATTTTGAGAACAAAGTGATGGAAGGCGATTTGTTTATAAAAGGCAGAATAAGGATATTTGTATTTTTGCTTGCAGCTTTTCAGTTATTTATTAATAAAAATATAAGACGTTTATTGAAAATGTTAAAAAGTCCGGCGGCGGAACTATAAAAAAGGAGGATGTATAAATGGCAGAAAATAATTTTTCGGGAGTAATAGAATCTCTGATGAAGGGGATGAACGGTGTGCTGTCTACGAAAACAGTGGTGGGCGAGGCGACACAGGTAGGCGATACCATTATTCTGCCTTTGGTGGATGTGAGTTTCGGCGTAGGCGCCGGAGCAAGTTCGGCGGATAAGAAGAGCGGCGGTGCAGGCGGATTCAGCGGCAAGATGACTCCCAGCGCAGTGCTCGTGATTAAGAACGGCACGACGAAACTGGTGAATATCAAGAATCAGGATACGATGACGAAAGTTTTGGATATGATTCCCGAACTGGTGGATAAATTTACCAAATCGGAGGAAAAAGAGGAGATGCTGGACGATGAGACGGCGGTAGATATCGCTTTTCCAGAAGAAAAGGAGTAAAAAAGAGGTATTTATTGTGAATTAACTGCATAGAATAGAAGAAAAGAAGTATAAGTGGAGACGGGATGCATGAAAAAAATGATTGGATTTATCGCTTTTTGGATTGCGGTAGGCATGCTGCTTATGCTTTTTTTTACAAGCCGGCTCGTAGGATTGGTTATTTGTGCCCTGTTATTACTGATTGGCTATAATTTTTATTATTGCGGATGACTGCTGGTTGATTTTCAGGGGGGATAAATAAGGGCCGGAGAAGGGAAGGAACGAAATTTGTTTTGGAACGGAATTCGGAGTGAGTGGTAAAGATGGAAAATGTTGTGATGAAAAAAGAAATTGTGTGGAACGAAGTCATGCAGAATGAAACACCGGACAAAGCGATAAGCGGAAAAATAACAACCGGAAAAGAAAGGATTCGAAAAGAGCTGGAAGCCAACGGAAGGGAAAGCATCCGGAAAGAACTGGAGGAAGAAGAACGCATACAGAGACAGAAGGAAGCAGAAAGAGCGGAATACAGTGCAGAAACGGGAATACCGGGCGGACAGGAGACTTCCGGCAGGGAAAGCGGAGGAGCTGAAGCGGGTGTGGACAAGCTGCAGCAGGAGACATCTCCGGAAGCGGACAAGCCGGAAAAGAAAGAAGATACAGCTATCCGTCTGGAAGAACGGGAAGCAAAACTAAAGGAGCTGGAAGAACGGCTGCTTCAGGAGAATATACGCTCGGAAGAGATGCGCAGGGAAGCGGAAGAGATACAGGCGCAGTTAGAGCAGGACAGAAAGCAGTTTGCAGAATATGTAAAAATGAAAGAAGTCAGTCTGGAGACAGACCGCAAACGTTTGGAACAGGAAAACCGTTTTTTTGACCAGAAGATGAAAATTCTTCAGGGTGGTTTCGAACAGTTGGAAGAGGACAGGCGGAGCTTTCAGAAGGAAAAGGATAAATTTGATGCCTGTAAGGAAGTTTACACCGAAAAGCAGGATGTTTTTGCACGTTACGAAATGACGGAAATGCTGTTCCGCGGTGTGAACAGTTTCCTCGCTTTAAAAAAGCGGTATAAGGATTTAATCAAGATGTTCCACCCCGACAATGTGGCGGGAGACCAGGAGATGGTGCAGCTGATTAACCGGGAATATGAAGAACTGAAGAAAGCTTATGAAGTTGGGATGCAGGCATGACAGACGTCATGCCTGTACGCACTACTGTGCAATCGAGTAGGGAAGATTTATCGCCCCTACTCGCTGCGCGGGGCGCACGCTGCTTTAGCAGCAAATTCCTTTGTGCGCCCCTGTGCATAAAAAAAACAGCCGTAACGACTGTTTTTTATTTTCTGTCCAATTTGTCAAATTGCCGTTCTGGCTGTTAAGCTCTTTCCACTTTGCCGGATCTTAAGCAGCTTGTGCATACATGCATCCTTTTAGCGCCGCCGTTTACCTTGCATTTTACTCTTTTCACATTTGAGTGCCAAATTCTATTCGTTTTTCTATTGGAATGGCTTACGTTGTTACCAAAATGAACGCCTTTACCACAAATATCACACTTTGCCATCTTTGCACCTCCTCGAATTTTATACTCACAACATTTGTATAATAGCAGAAAAAGTCATATAATGCAAGCAAAATTTTTATACATTGGAAAAATCTTTCAGTATTTCAATTATATTTCTTGTTTCTTTCGATAAGAGCGGTTATAATATCCTATATATGTTGGAAAGAATAAGGTTAAGGAGGTAAGATATGAGAGCATCTTCTATGGATACCCATATGGGAAATATAGCGATTGACACCGAAGTAATTGCACAATACGCCGGAGCGGTTGCCATGGAATGTTTCGGAATCGTCGGTATGGCCGGAGTGAATATGAAAGACGGACTGGTGAAACTGCTTAAGATGGACAGCATGACAAGAGGAATCAGAGTGACCATAAAAGGTCATAAGCTGACGCTGGATTTCCATGTGATTGTCGCATACGGTGTAGGAATTCTCGCGGTATCGGATAATCTGATTAGTAACGTGAAGTATAAGGTGGAAGAATTTACGGGAATTGAAATTGAGAAAATCAACATCTTTGTTGAAGGTGTAAGAGTGATTGATTAAGGAGGATTTTGTTGTGGCTAATACAATCGACGCTAAGATGTTTGCCAGAATGTTCTTAGCTGGTGCAAAAAATTTGGAAGCAAAGAAAGAATGGATCAATGAGTTGAATGTGTTTCCCGTTCCCGATGGTGATACGGGCACGAATATGACATTGACCATTATGTCTGCGGCAAAAGAAGTATCAGCATTGCAGAATCCCGATATGGCTTCGCTCTGTAAAGCAATATCTTCCGGTTCTTTAAGGGGGGCAAGAGGAAATTCGGGCGTTATCCTGTCCCAGCTTTTCAGAGGATTTACAAAGGGTGTCAGAGACTATGAGGAAGTGAACGTGGGAATCATCGCCGATGCCTTTGATAAAGCGGTGGAGACTGCTTATAAGGCAGTTATGAAGCCGAAGGAGGGAACCATCCTTACGGTGGCTAAGGGCGGTGCAAAGAAAGCAAGGGAACTGGCCGATAACGGGGAAGAGGATATCGGGGTTTTCCTTGGCGAAGTGATAAAATACGCCGATGAAGTACTGGCGAGGACACCGGAGATGCTTCCTGTCTTAAAGCAGGCGGGAGTGGTGGATTCCGGCGGGCAGGGTCTGATGCAGGTATTAAAGGGTGCGTATGATGTATATTCCGGCAAGGAAATTGATTTAACCATAGCGGATGCGAAACCGTCCTCCATGGGCAGCGTACAGATGAATAAGGACGCACAGGCGCAGGCGGATATTAAATTTGGGTACTGTACGGAATTCATTATCATGCTGAACCGCAATTTCAATATCAAGCAGGAAATGGATTTTAAGGCTTATCTGGAATCCATCGGCGATTCCATCGTAGTGGTTGCGGATGATGATGTGGTCAAGGTACATGTACATACCAATGACCCGGGACTTGCCATCCAAAAGGCATTGAAGTATGGTGCGCTTTCTAACATGAAGATTGACAATATGCGGCTGGAACATCAGGAAAAGCTGTTTAAAATGTCGGAAAAACAGAAAGAAGAACAGCAGAAGCCGGAGACGGAGGAGAAAAAGGCGCCGAAGAAAGAGGTTGGGTTTATTGCCGTTTCGGTAGGCGACGGAATCAATGAGATTTTTAAAGGTTTGGGCGTGGATTACATTATCGAAGGGGGCCAGACCATGAATCCCAGTACGGCAGATATGCTGGATGCAATTGAGAAAGTCAATGCCGATACGATTTATATCCTGCCTAACAACAAAAACATTATTCTGGCGGCAGAGCAGGCGGCACATATGGTGGAGCATAAGAAAATCGTGGTGGTTCCGACCAAAACAGTTCCGCAGGGCATTACGGCTGTCATCAATTATGTGCCTGATTTAAGCGTAGAGGAAAATACGGATACGATGATTGAGGAAATCAAGGCAGTCAGCACAGGACAGGTAACATATGCAGTACGGGATACGGTGATTGATGATAAGGAGATTCGGCAGGGGGATTATATGGGTATCGGGGACAGCGGTATTTTGTCCAACGGTGCGGAAATGTCCGAGGTGACATTGCAAATGGTAGAGGATATGATGAGCGGTGATAAGGAATTAATCAGCATCTACTACGGCGCGGAGGTGACAGAGGAAGCAGCGGAAGCATTGAGCGGAGTACTTGCAGAGAAATACCCGAAATGTGATGTAGAGCTGCAATACGGCGGACAGCCCATCTATTATTATATTATTTCAGCGGAATAAGGCACCGGTTGTTTGGGGCGGCGGTGTGTGTAATCGGGCAGGGAAGGTTTTTCTCCCTGCTCTCTGCACGGGGTGCGTGCTGCGTAGCAGCTCATTTCCTTACGTACCCCTGTGCATAAAAAGGACGGGATGCCGTCCTTTTTCCAACAGATAGACAAACGAACGGCATGTCTGTGCAGTGGCGGGGTCAGGAAGATAGCAAAGTTGCGGAGGGAACGGATGGACGGCAGTGCGAAGATTACGGAAATAAAAGGAGTGGGGGAAAAGACGGCAAAACTTTTTCAGAAACTGGATATTCGGACTGTGGGAGAATTACTGCACAATTATCCGAGGGATTATGAGGATTTCAAAGAACCTCTTGCCATTTCGGATTGTACGGCAGGAGAACTCTGTTCCGTGCGTGCCTGTCTGGCAGGTAATATTACGGCAAAAAAAGTACGTAGCCTGACCATTCTGAACTTTGTCGTCAAAGATGCAGGGGGACAGATTTTTATGACCTATTTCAATATGCCTTATATAAAGAGCATATTGAAAAAGGGACTGTTTTATATTTTCAGGGGTGTGGTTCAGTCAAAGAACGGCAGAATGGTGATGGAGCAGGCGAAGATTTACAGGCCGGAGGAATACTATAAGCTGACCGGAATGTTACAGCCAAGATATTCTCTTACGGCAGGGCTGAGTAATCATATGGTGGCAAAGGCGATAAAACAGGCGCTGTCCCTATATGATTTCCCGCCGGATTATCTGCCGGAATGGGTGAAAGCCGGGCAGCAGCTTATAGATTACAGACAGGCGGTAGAGGAAATTCACTTTCCGCCGGATTTTGAAAGTATGCAGAGGGCGCGCAGGAGGCTGGCTTTCGATGAATTTTTCCTGTTTATCCTGATGCTTCGCAGATGCAGGGAACAGAATGCGGTATTGGAAAACGGATATTCCATGTCTGATGTGTCGCAGACGGACCGGCTGTTAAAAGCGCTTCCTTACGAACTGACCGGAGCGCAGAAAAAGGTTTGGGAGGAAATCAAGGCGGATTTGCAGGGGCCAAAAGTCATGAACCGTCTTATTCAGGGGGATGTGGGTTCCGGTAAGACGATTTTGGCTTTTCTTGCCCTGCTGATGTGTATATCCAACGGTTATCAGGGGGCTTTGATGGCACCCACCGAAGTGCTTGCCGCGCAGCATTATGAATCTATGAAGGAACTGACGCAGCAGTACGGACTGGCTTTCCGGCCGGTATTGCTGACCGGTTCGATGACGGCTCAGGAAAAACGGCGGGCATATGAGGCCATCCAATGCGGAACGAAAAATGTGATTATTGGTACCCATGCACTGATTCAGGAAAGGGTGGAATACCGGAAACTGGCATTGGTAGTGACAGACGAGCAGCACCGTTTCGGTGTCCGGCAGAGGGAACGTCTGGCGGAAAAGGGAGAAAACGTGCATGTGATGGTCATGAGCGCTACCCCTATTCCGAGGACTCTGGCGATTATTCTATACGGAGATTTGGATATTTCCCTTGTGGATGAACTTCCGGCAGACAGACTTCCGATTAAAAACTGTGTAGTGGGAACAGAATACCGGGAAAAGGCATACCGTTTTATTACAAAGGAAGTGGAAGCGGGGCGTCAGGTTTATGTCATCTGCCCGATGGTAGAGGAGGGGGAACTGGAGGGCGTGGAAAATGTCAGTTCCTATACAGAGAAACTGCAAAGCGTCCTGCCGCAGAATATACGGATAGCCTGTCTCCATGGGAAGATGCGTCCGGCGGATAAAAACAGGATTATGGAAGCGTATGCCGCCCACAATATCGACGTACTGGTATCTACCACTGTCATCGAGGTTGGAATCAATGTACCGAATGCGGCGGTGATGATGATAGAAAATGCAGAACGTTTCGGTCTGGCACAGCTGCATCAGCTGAGGGGCAGAGTGGGAAGGGGAGAGCATCAGTCCTATTGTATTTTCATTAACGGTTCCGGCAAACCGCAGGCATTTGAACGGCTGGATATCCTGAACCGTTCCAATGACGGGTTTTATATTGCGGAAGAGGACCTTAAGATGCGCGGGCCGGGGGACCTGTTCGGGATACGGCAGAGCGGGCTGATGGACTTTAAAATCGGAGATGTTTATCAGGATGCGGATTTGCTTAAGAAGGCAGGAGAATGCGCAGAACAGCTGCTGGCCGAAGATGAAAGATTGGAGAAGCCTGAGCATGGCGCGCTTTTGGATTATGTGGAGCGCATGTTTCCGGAGACGGATTTCCGGACGATTTAGGCATGAACCACGGAACCTTTCCAGATTGAATTGACTTTTGGAAAAGGAATGTTATAATAGTCTCGTGGCAATGAATGAAAGAAAAGATTCGAGATGAGATTAAGGAAAAGGAGGGTATCCGTCTGCGCGGATACAGGAGAATAAAGTGGCGAAAATTGCGATAGTAACGGACAGCAACAGCGGAATTACACAGCAGCAGGCAAAAGAAATGGGAATCCATGTGCTTCCCATGCCTTTTATGATTAATGAAGAGACTTATTTTGAAGATATTAACTTAACCCAGAAGGAATTTTATGTACGGCTGGCAAACGGGGATGATGTGGTAACGAGTCAGCCTTCGCCGGAATCAGTGATGAATTTATGGGATGGACTGTTGAAAGAATATGACGAAATCGTCCATATTCCCATGAGCAGCGGTTTGTCCGGTTCCTGTCAGAGCGCTTTGATGCTGGCGCAGGATTATGAAGGCAGGGTACAGGTAGTCAATAACCAGAGGATATCCGTAACGCAGAGACAGTCGGCCATGGATGCGCTGAAACTTGTGGAGCGCGGGATGGATGCACAGCAGATTAAGGATTTTCTGGAGGCGGATAAATTCAATTCCAGTATTTATATCATGCTGGACACGCTGTATTACCTGAAAAAAGGCGGAAGGATTACGCCGGCTGCAGCCGCTTTGGGAACACTGTTAAAGCTGAAACCCGTACTGCAGATTCAGGGTGAGAAACTGGATGCATTTGCAAAGGCGAGAACAACAAATCAGGGAAAGTCCATTATGATTAATGCCATCCGGAACGATATGAATAACCGTTTCGGCGGTGCGGATAAGGATAATATCTGGCTGCAGGTAGCTTATACCTATAACGAAGATGCGGCAGAGGCATTTAAAGCAGAACTGATGGAGGAGTTCCCCGGTTTTGACATACATGCGGACCCGCTGTCCTTAAGCATAGCCTGCCATATCGGGCCGGGCTCCCTGGCGGTAGCCTGCTGTAAGAAAATATAGAAGGTCTGGATACAGAAGGTACGGATATAGGGAATATGGTTTTTTACAAGGCGTCACCGTTTATGCGGGACGCTTTTTCTACTTTTCAACATGCAAAATCTGTGTTATACTACGAATTGTCTTTTAGAAAAAAGCAAACGTCAGTACGGCGTTTTATTAAGAAAGGATGGAAGCGATGGCAAAGGATGATACATACGGCGCTTCGAGCATAACAGTTTTAGAGGGGTTGGAAGCAGTCAGGAAGAGACCGGGGATGTATATCGGAAGCGTTTCGACAAAGGGACTGAATCATCTGATTTACGAAATAGTGGATAATGCGGTGGATGAACATCTGGCCGGACATTGCGATACAATAAAGGTAACTTTGGAGACGGACGGTTCTGCCACGGTAGAAGACAACGGGCGCGGCATTCCGGTAGGGATGCATGAAAAGGGCGTCAGTGCGGAACGTCTTGTATTCACGACGCTCCATGCGGGCGGTAAGTTTGACAATACGGCATATAAGACCAGCGGCGGCCTGCACGGGGTAGGTTCTTCGGTGGTAAATGCGCTGTCCGCATATCTGACGGTGCAGGTGAAGCACGGAGGACTGGTTTATGAGGACAAATACGAGAGAGGAAATCCCGTAATTGAATTGGAGAACGGCCTGCTGCCGGTCATCGGGAAGACGAGGGAGACAGGGACGAAAATCAATTTCCTGCCGGATGATACGATTTTTGATAAGACGAGGTTCAAAGAAGATGAGGTGAAGAGCCGGCTCCATGAAACGGCATACTTAAATCCGGAACTTACGATTCTGTTTGAAGATAAGAGGAAAGAGCCGGCGGAAAAGGAAAATTTCCATGAACCGGAAGGAATTATCGGTTTTATCAAGGATATGAACAAAACGAGAGAAACCATCCATGATGTGATTTATTTCCAGGGGGAAAGCGAAGGGATTTCTGTGGAGGCGGCCTTTCAGTATGTGAACGAATTTCATGAAAATGTGCTCGGCTTCTGCAATAATATATACAATTCCGAGGGCGGCACCCATCTGACCGGTTTTAAGACCATGTTCACAAATGTAATCAATACTTATGCAAGAGAATTGAACATTTTAAAAGAAAAGGACGTAAACTTTACCGGAGCGGATGTACGCAACGGTATGACGGCGGTGATTTCCATCAAGCATCCGGACCCCAGATTCGAGGGACAGACAAAGACGAAGCTGGATAATCAGGATGCTGCCAAGGTAGTCAGTAAGATAACGGGAGAGGAAATCGTCCGCTATTTTGACCGCAATCTGGAAACGCTGAAAAATGTCATCGGCTGTGCGGAAAAAGCGGCGAAAATCCGGAAAACAGAGGAAAAAGCGAAAACCAACATGCTGACCAAACAGAAGTTTTCTTTTGATTCTAACGGGAAACTGGCCAACTGTGAGTCACGGGACGCCTCCAAATGCGAGATTTTCATCGTGGAGGGAGATTCCGCAGGCGGAAGTGCGAAAATGGCAAGGAACCGGGCATTTCAGGCCATTCTGCCCATCCGGGGGAAAATCCTGAATGTGGAAAAAGCCAGCATAGATAAAGTGCTTGCCAATGCGGAAATCAAGACAATGATTAATGCATTCGGCTGCGGCTTTTCGGAAGGATACGGAAATGACTTCGATATATCCAAACTGCGTTATGACAAAATCGTCATTATGACGGATGCTGATGTGGACGGCTCCCATATTTCCACATTGCTGCTGACACTCTTTTACCGCTTCATGCCGGAACTGATTTATGAGGGCCATGTGTATATTGCCATGCCGCCCCTGTATAAAGCCATGCCGGCCAAAGGCGCGGAGGAATACCTGTACGACGATAAGGCGCTGGAACGGTATCGAAAGCGGCACAAAGGACCTTTTACCCTGCAGAGGTATAAAGGTCTGGGTGAGATGGATGCGCAGCAGTTATGGGAGACGACGCTGGACCCGGAGACGAGGCTGTTAAAGCTGGTGGAAATCGAAGATGCGCGGATGGCATCCGAGGTGACGGAACTGCTGATGGGAACGGATGTACCGCCCCGTAAAGCATTTATATACGAACATGCCACGGATGCGGAGCTGGATGTGTAACAGAGAATGGAATCGGAGGAATGGAATGCCATGGATGATAACAGAATCATCAAAACAGAATATTCGGAAGTAATGCAGAAATCCTTTATCGATTATGCCATGAGCGTAATTATCGCAAGGGCGCTTCCTGATGTGCGGGACGGATTAAAGCCGGTGCAGAGAAGAACTTTGTATGACATGCACGAGCTGGGAATCCGCTATGACCGGCCATACCGGAAGAGCGCACGTATTGTAGGCGATACTATGGGTAAGTATCATCCCCATGGGGACAGCTCCATCTATGAGGCGCTGGTGGTCATGACACAGGATTTTAAAAAAGGCGTTCCTCTCGTGGACGGCCATGGCAATTTCGGCAATATCGAGGGGGACGGCGCCGCCGCCATGCGTTATACGGAGGCAAGGCTGCAGAAGATTACACAGGAAGCTTTTCTGGCGGATTTGGATAAGGATGTGGTGGATTTTGTCCCGAATTTTGATGAAACCGAAAAGGAGCCTGCTGTACTTCCGGCCAGGATTCCCAATCTTCTGGTTAACGGTTCTGAAGGCATAGCCGTAGGAATGGCTACCAGTATTCCGCCGCATAACTTAAAAGAAGTCATCGATGCAACCAAGGCATATATGAAAGACCCTGACATCACCACCAGGGAACTGATGCGCTATGTGAAAGGCCCGGATTTCCCTACCGGCGGCATCGTAATTAACAAAGATGAACTTTTGGAAATATATGAAACCGGAACAGGCAAAATAAAAGTGCGCGGAAAAGTGGAAATCGAAAAAGCAAAGGGCGGGAGAACCAATCTGGTCATTACGGAAATCCCCTATCCGATGATTGGGGCCAATATTTCCAAATTCCTGTCTGATGTGGCTGCTCTGGCGGAGACGAAAAAGACGCAGGATATCGTGGATATTTCCAACCAATCTTCAAAAGAGGGCATCCGTATTGTAATAGAACTGAGGAAAGATGCGGATGTGGAAAATTTCAAGAATATGCTGTATAAGAAGACCCGGCTGGAGGATACGTTCGGCGTGAATATGCTGGCCATTGCGAACGGCAGGCCCGAAACCATGGGGATTAAGCAGATTATCAAAGCCAATGTGGATTTCCAGTTTGAAGTGATGACAAGAAAATACCGGACGCTGCTGGCAAAGGAGAGGGAACGCCGGGAGATTCAGGAAGGGCTGATTAAAGCCTGCAATGTCATTGACCTGATTATCGAAATCCTGCGGGGCAGCAAGGACCGCGCCATGGTCAAAGCCTGTCTTGTAGAGGGAAAAACAGAAGGAATCCAATTCAAATCCAAAGAATCGAAAATCATGGCGCAGCAGCTGCAGTTTACCGAGAAACAGGCCAATGCCATTTTGGATATGCGCCTGTATAAATTAATCGGTCTGGAAATCGAGGCGCTGATGAAAGAGCATGAGGAAACCATGGCAAATATATACCGGTATGAGGATATTCTGGATCGCAGGGATTCCATGGCGCAGGTCATCATGAATGAGCTGGACGCCATCCGGAAAGAATACGGCAGGCCAAGAAGAACGGTGGTAGAAAACGGGGAAGAGGCGGTATATGAGGAAAAGAAAGTCGAAGAGATGGAAGTCATGTGCCTGATGGACCGTTTCGGCTATGTGAAGACCGTGGATGTGCCTACTTATGAAAGAAACAGGGAGGCGGCTGATATGGAGAATAAATACGTATTTCCCTGTAAAAATACAGGAAGAATCTGTATTTTTACCAATACCGGACAGCTGTATACGATTAAGGTGTCGGATTTGCCCTTCGGGAAATTCCGGGATAAGGGCATTCCGGTGGACAATGTCAGCAATTACAGTGCGGAAAAAGAGCGGATTCTGCTTGCTGCCAGCCAGTCAGACCTCAATCTGTACCGGCTTATCTTTGCCACGAAGCAGTCCATGCTGAAAGTAGTGGACGGCGGTGAATTCGATGTGACTAAACGCACGGTGGCAGCTACGAAACTGGCGGAAGGGGATGAAGTAGTATCTGTTGTTATTATGAAGGAACAGAGAAACATTGTTCTGCAGACTGCGGAAGGGTATTTCCTGCGCTTTGCCGTTGAAGAGATACCGGAAAAGAAAAAAGGGGCTATCGGAGTCCGCGGTATGAAGTTAGGGACAAAGGACTGGGTGGAGAATGTCTATTATACGATGAATTCCATCGACCTGACGATTGAGTATAAAGGTAAAAAAGTAGAACTGAATAAACTGAAAGCCGGAAAACGGGATGGTAAAGGCGTGAAAATCCGGATATAGCGGGTAGGGAAAGAAATTTCCCTACCCGATTTACTTTCTTTGGGAGTTCATCAGATAAGACAGAAAACGAACGAGTTCCAGGCGGTTATGCTGATTCAGCCTCAGCAGATGCAGCAGGACCGCCTTTAATGGGATATCCTGCGTAAAAGAGGCATTCAGGTCAAACGCGTCTGTGCGGCCGGTATCTATGCCGAGAAGGAAATCTGCATTTACATGATACAGTCCGGAAAGTTTTATCACATGGATTGCGGGAATCTCCCGTATATCCCGCTCGTAATTGGAATAGGTCTGCTGGGGGATTCCCAGATATGCGGCGACCTGGCTTTGGCTTAAATCGTGCTCCAGCCTTAAGTTTTTTAACCTGATATGTATATTATTCATTCCGATACCTCCTGAGTACTATTTCCTGTTGTACACTATCATACCACACAACAGGAAACAGGGCAATTGTAATACTTCAAAAATGCGTAAAAAAATCCGACAACAAAAAGTGATATATCTTGTTAAATACTCCAAATATCTAAATTTTTATAAAATGATTGACCGCAAACGCAGAAGCGATTATGATAGGAGTAAAGAAAAGAACAGGGAAAGGTTGATAAAAAAACGATGAGAGTGATAGCGGGTACGGCGAGGAGCCTCCCTTTAAAAACACCGGAAGGGCAGGATACCAGGCCGACTACCGACCGGATAAAAGAAACGTTGTTCAATATGCTGCAGCCTTACCTGCCGGACTGTGTGTTCGTCGATTTGTTCAGCGGGAGCGGGCAGATAGGGATTGAGGCACTGAGTCGCGGGGCAAAACATGCTTATTTTGTGGAAAACGGAGCGAAGGCATATACCTGCATCCAGCAGAATATAAAATTTACCGGATTTGAAGAGCGGGCCACTCTGCTAAGGCAGGATGCAATGGGGGCATTGACGGCAGTCCGCGAAAAAGAAGTTGATGTGATTTTTATGGATCCGCCCTATGGGATGGGGCTTGAGGAGAAGGTGCTTGACGCTTTAAAAGGGACAGGCTATGTGACGGAGGATACGCTCATTGTAGCGGAAGCAGCGCTGGAACGGGATTTTTCCTTTGTACGGGAACTGGGATATCAGGTGATGAAAGAGAAGAATTATAAGACAAATAAACATGTATTTATAAAAAAACAGGGCACTGTATCCGCAGGCTGAAGCGGACAAAAGTCAGTGCGGAAATGAGGTAATCATGAAAGCGGCCATTTATCCGGGAAGTTTTGATCCGGTGACATTCGGACACCTTGATGTAATCCGTCGGGCAGCGGATATTTTTGACGAATTAACCGTAAGTGTGTTGAATAATCATTTAAAGACTCCATTGTTTTCTGTGGAAGAACGTGTTAAGATATTAGAAGAGGCGACGAGGGATATCCCGAATGTGAAGGTGGATTCTTTCAGTGGCTTGTTAATTGACTATGCCAAAAGAAAGAATGTGCATGTGGCAATCCGGGGGCTGAGGGCAATAACAGATTTTGAGTACGAGCTGCAGATTGCCCAGACAAACCGCAAGCTGTCAAACGGGGAACTGGATACGATGTTTCTGACCACCAGTCTGGAATACGCATATTTAAGTTCCAGCAGTGTGAAAGAGATTGCCAGCTTCAATGGGGATATATCCATGTGCGTGCCGGATTTTGTAGCAGAGCTGATGTATCAAAAATATGGACATAGATGATGTTGTCCGGTGATTTTCGGGACAGCCATGGGAGACAAATATGAGTAGCAGGATTGAACAGTTAATTGATGAGATTGAAGAATATATTGACAGTTGTAAATACCAACCGCTGTCCAATACGAAAATTATTGTAAATAAAGAGGAAATCGATGAGCTTCTGCGGGAACTCCGGATGAAGACGCCGGATGAAATCAAGCGTTACCAGAAAATTATCAGCAATAAAGAAGCGATTCTGAACGATGCCCGCTCTAAGGCAGAGGCATTAATCAATGAGGCCACCGTACATACCAATGAATTGATTAATGAGCATGAAATCATGCAACAGGCTTATGCGCAGGCCAATGAGGTGGTTACGCTGGCGAGCCGTCAGGCACAGGAAATATTGGACAATGCCACGATAGAAGCAAACAATATGCGCTCTGCCGCTATGCAGTATACGGATGAAATGTTGGCGAATCTGGAGAATATGATTGCACAGACCGTGAATATGACGGCTTCCCACTATGAGAGCTTTATCAATAATCTGAACGGGTATGCAGGGATTATCCGGGCTAACCGGGCGGAACTGCGTCCGCAGGAAATAGAGGATTTGCTTGGGGAAGAGGATGCCGGAGGAAGCGAGGCATTGAATCTGGACATGCTGAAATAAGCATCGGAGAAATCAGGACAGATACCGGATGAAGGACAGAAAGAATGGTAAGAATATAAAAGTGATAGAAATATTGATGAGAGACCGGTTTCGAAGAAAAGGAGCCGGTCTTTCTGAAATGGTCTGTACAGGGGAAAAGGAAGAATCGGATATGGAACATCGATATAAAAGAAGTGTGAAAAAAGGAATTGGCAGTCAATGGATTTTCTGCTGTCTGGCCTGCATTGTTTTTTTCTTACGGAGCGGACTGGCGGCTGAGGCGGCGGAACCGGTAGTAGTGGTACTGGACCCTGGGCACGGAGGTTCAAATCTGGGGGCGGAACACGAGGAATATACGGAAAAAGAGATGACAATGATTGTGGCAAAAGCCATGAAGGAAGAACTGGAAAAATACGAGGGGATAACGGTTTATCTGACCCATGAGACAGATATGGATATGTCTTTGGAGGAAAGGGCCGCATTTGCCATGGAAAAGAATGCAGATTTTCTGTACTGTCTGCATTTTAATATGTCGGAGGAGCATAATAAATTCGGAGCGGAAGTATGGGTTTCGGCATTCGGTGATAAATATCAGAAAGGATATGCTTTTGCCAGTGTGGAGATGGAGCTTTTGGAGCAAAAAGGGTTGTATTCCCGCGGCATTAAAACGAGACTGAATGACAGTGGAGAAGATTATTACGGGATTCTCCGCCACTGTACGGCTATGGATGTGCCTGCGGCGCTGATTGAACACTGCCATCTGGACCAGGAGAATGACAGGGAGTTTTATAATTCCGAAGAGAAGATGAGGCAGTTCGGCATACTGGATGCCACGGCCGCAGCAAAATATTTCGGCCTGCGTTCGGAAGAGCTGGGCGTGGATTACAGCAATTATAAGAATGTGGAAATTCCGGAACCGTCTGTGCCGGTGAAGCCGGATACTTCGGAGCCGGATATCTGTGTGATGGAAGTAGAAAACGTGGATGCACAGACAGGAGAAGTGACCGTGAGGGTATCAGCCGCGGATTACGACAGTTACATCCTTTATTATAGCTACAGCTATGACGGAGGGGAGACTTTTTCCGATTTGTTCCGCTGGGAGCCGCGTAACGCGGACACTCTGACTTTTGTGATGCAGGTACCTTCCGGTACGATGCCGGAAGCAGTAGTAAATGTGTACAATGGTTATGACCGCATAACGGAGAGCAATCATGTGTCCCTGCCTTCCATGTATTATGAAGAAGCGGTGGAGGCGGGCAGCATGTCCGCTGAGAGCAATGTGGGAATCCTGAGAGGGGAGTCCGCAGGGGAAGAAACGGGAACAGGAAATACAGAAGGAACAAGAAATATAGAAAGAACAGGAAATCTGGAAAAAACAGAAAATCCAAAAGGGCAGCAGGATGAGGAAGGGGAAAACCGGAATGATGCCGGACGTATCGGGGAATATACAGGAAACAGGAAAGTCCCTTCCACGGATAAGGAGGAAGATTCACGTGTAACAATCATGTATTTTTTACAGGTATGTTTTGTCTGTGTGGCTATTTTATTCGTGCTGTTGCTGCTGGCCCGTTTGATTATGGGCAGACGGGGGTGGAAATCAGGTCCTTCAAAGAAGAAAGGAGGAAGGAAAAAGTAGGGAAAAGAGTCCATAGTAGGCAAAATTAATGATGGACAGCGCCAGTTTGTGCAGGATATAACTGCGGAGCGGCAAATCGGTTTCTTTTATCATGCTGTATGTCTGGGCGGTGCAGGAAAAACCGCCGAAGGGAAGCAGCAGGAGAACTGCCAGAGGGGCGGTATTTCCCATGCGGCTGATACCGCTGGTGATTTCCAAAAGGCAGTTGATAAGGCCGGCCGAATCTGTTCCTGCAACCGGAACGGGCTGCAGGAGTATTTCAGGTACAAGATTCAGCAGATTAAACAGAATCATATATCCCCCCAGCTTCGAGATGCTGTAAAGTCCGGACAGAATGGCATCATCCAGAGTATCTAACAGCGATACCGGACGTATTGCATTGTTGGAACTGTATTCTGCTGCGGACAGGATGCTTGTTTTCATGCGGGGGCTGTCCTGTGCGGCGTAAAATTTCGGATAAAGGGCATCCAGTTCCTTTCTGTACAGGGTGTACCTTAAAAAAATGCCGTACAGCAGGGGCAGGCCGTACATACCGAACAGATAGGGGACTTTTCTTTTAAGTCCCAGCGTCGGCAGAACGAAGCTGATAAAATATACGGGTCCGATGTTATTGCAGAAGGCGAGCAGGAAAGAGGCTTCCTTTTTGGTTAATTTCCCGCAGGAATATAATTCCGCAATTGTTTTCGCACCCATGGGAAAACCGCAGAGGAAACCGATTACAATGGCATAGATTCCGTTTAAACGAATCCGTAACAGCGGCGTAAGAAAGGGGCTTAGGATTTTGGCAAAGTATTCCGTCAGGTTGAGACGGACCATCATACCGGACAGTATCATGAAGGGAAGCAGCGACGGTATCATCTTATTGAACCAGAGCTGTAAACCGGTTAGCGAGAATGCAAGGCTTTCTATGGGATAGGTCAAAAGCAGGCCGGTCAACAGGAGGAACATGAAAGTAAGTAAGAAGGTTTTTATTTTTTTCACAAAATCACCGGATTTTTGATTCACAACGATTAGTAAAGTATATGAACAAAAATTTAAAATAGAATGAAGTACGGGGACAGGAAAGATGCTGCGTTTGGATAAATTGTTATGCGAAATGAAAGTAGGAACAAGAAGTCAGGTTAAAAAAGACTTGAAGCAGGGACTTGTAACGGTGAATGGGGAAACCGTGACGAGGCCGGAGTACAAAGTAGATGAGGGGACAGACAGGATAACCTATAAAGGAAAGCCCGTAAGCTATCAGAAGCATGTATATTATATGTTAAATAAACCTGCCGGTGTGGTATCGGCAACAAAGGACAACACCTGCCGGACGGTAACGGAACTGTTGCGGGATACCGGCCATACAGACCTGTTTCCCGTAGGGAGACTGGACAAGGATACGGAGGGGCTGCTTCTTATGACGGACGACGGGGAATTGGCACACCGGCTGCTCTCGCCGAAAAAGCATGTGGAGAAGGTATACGAAGTAGGGATTACGGAAGAACTGTCCGAGGCGGATGCACGCAGACTGGAAAACGGCGTGGACATCGGGGAGGAACGGCTGACGCTGCCGGCAAAGGTGGAGATTGCAGATGGAAAGAGAATCTTCCTTACGATTACAGAGGGAAAATTCCATCAGGTAAAGCGTATGCTGCGGGCAGTAGGTCATGAAGTCGTCTCCCTGCGCAGGGTGGCCATGGGGGGACTGGAGCTGGACGCCGGGCTGGCGCCCGGAGGATATCGTGAACTGTCAGAAGAGGAGATTGCCGTGATAAAAGGAGGGCATGATTGATGAAGAAGGTATTATATGGAATATTAGGGGTGCTGGCATTGCTCAGCCTGTTTATTATAGCCTGTGCATTTCAGCCTGATTTGGCAGATAAGGTGTCGGATTTATTGTATGCGGATAAAGGACAGGAGGAGCAGACAGGGGAGGATGAAAAAAGTGACGGGACTGTACAGACACCTTCTGCGGGCGGACAGCAGGATACTGCATCTGCAGCCGGGGGACAGGGAGCGGAAATCATGATAGCGCCCATGGGCCCTACTTCGGATGAGGTGCTGGGACTCAACACCGGTTCCGTACATACCGGACAGGGAAACGGAACCGGAAATAAACCATCTTCTTCGGCGGAACGTCCTAAATCACCGGAAGCCGTGGCAGGCAGGGGCGGTTATGTTCCGGTGCAGGGAGAAAATGAGCAGGTAGACGACAAAGAAGCCGAGAGGCTGAAAGAACAGTATACTTATGGAGAGACCGGGGAGGGGCTGGATTTTGACGGGGAGTTTTATCCGTATTATGCGATGCTGGACGGCACGCAGCAGGCTCTGTACCGTCAGATTTATGCAAATGCAATGGCGGTGAACGCCATTTTCAATCCGGTGGAGCAGGTATCCCAGGGGCAGTTAAGGAATGTATTCATGGCGGTCTTTAATGACCATCCGGAGCTTTTCTGGCTGGACTCCGCCTATCGGGGAAAGTTTGACCGGAGCGGGAACTGTGTGGAAATCAGGCTGGAGTTCAACGAGCTGATTGATAATCTGGATGCGGCGAAAGCCAGATTCAATGAGGAGGCGGAAAAAATCATTTCGGCGGCGGACCGTCTGGGAACCGATTACGAAGTGGAAGTATACGTCCATAACGCACTGTTAGATAAAATGGAATATGATTTGAGAGCCCCGCTTAACCAGAGCGCTTACAGCGGATTAGTAAACGGCCGGACCGTTTGTGCCGGGTATGCCCGTTCTTTCCAGTACCTGATGATGGAACTGGGAATTCCCTGTTATTATTGTACGGGTTATGCAGGGGAAGCCCATGCATGGAACATTGTCCAGCTGGACGGGGAATATTATAATGCAGATGCCACATGGGATGATACAGACCCGAATACATATGATTTTTTCAACAAAACGGATGCGGAATTCAATACCAATCACAGAAGGGAAGATTTGTCCGTGAATCTTCCGGCCTGCAACGGTACCAGATATGCGAACCGGGAAAGCAGTCCGCGTACAGCCGGAACGGACAATCCTTACAGCAATGCCAGAACCCTGGCTGATGCGGGGTTTGATGAAAGCAGCGTGCTGCTGAATCTGGCAGCTTATTATGACGACTGTTACAAACAGATTATGGAAAGCGGAGGCTCCTGTACGTTCCAAAATGTGGTGGACGGGGAAAATCTGTGGCTGCAGTGCTATGATGCCTATAACAATGACGATTATTCCGCCGGTTATATGGACCGGGTGTTTACGGACCTGGGCGTGACAGGATGTAATGTGGATATTGAGGCGGAGCCTTTGCGCGACGGACGGTTTCTGCTGCATCATACGATTGGATTTTATTAAGTAAAAAGTTTACTCCAAGTCTTTAAAAAAAGTCCGATTTAGTGTATAGTACATTATGTGCGATTATAATTAGGAAGATTAAAATAATGCGGGAGCTGTCATGGATTGTAAAGAAGCGAATAAAAAAATGTCCGATTTTCTGAATAATGAATTAAACAGCCGCGAACTAAAGGGATTTGTGGAGCATATTTCCCATTGCCGGGACTGTAAGGAGGAACTGAGTATACAGTTTCTCGTGCAGGAAGGAATGGCGCGGCTGGAAGACGGCAGTACGTTTGATTTGCAGAGCGGGCTGGACGGGCTGCTGGAAGAGGCGGAGCGGAGAATGATTTTTTACAGATGGCTTCACTATTTGATATACGGCGTGGAGGCTTTTGCGATTATAGCGATTATAACCATTATTGTCTTGATAATTGTATTATAGACGGAGGACGGCGGAGCGGATGATGGATAAGATAGTATTGATAGACGGACACAGTATTTTGAACAGGGCCTTTTACGGAGTGCCGGATTTAAGCAATGCAGAGGGGCTGCATACCAATGCGGTGTATGGTTTTCTGAATATTATGTTTAAGATATTGGAAGAGGAAAGCCCGCAGTATCTGGTGGTGGCTTTTGATGTGCACGCTCCTACGTTCCGGCATGAAATATATAAAGAATATAAGGGAACAAGGAAACCCATGCCGGAAGAACTGCGGGAGCAGGTTCCGGTCATGAAAGAAGTGCTTCAGGCGATGGGGATTAAAATTGTAGAAAAGGCGGGACTGGAAGCGGATGATATTTTAGGAACGCTGGCGAAACGGTCTGAAAAACAGGGAATGGAAGTGGCTCTGATATCCGGCGACAGGGACCTGCTGCAGATAGCTACCGACCATATTAAAATCCGCATTCCCAAAACGAAGGGCGGGAGGACGGAAGTAGAGGATTATTATGCGGCGGACGTGGAAGCCAGATACCGGGTGAATCCTGTCCAGTTCATTGATTTGAAAGCCCTGATGGGGGATACGGCGGACAATATTCCAGGCGTACCGAAGGTGGGGGAAAAAACGGCAACCGAACTGATGCTTCAGTTTGGCTCGTTAGATAATCTTTATGCCCATGTGGAAGAAGTTACGAAGAAATCAATCAGGGAATCACTGATAGCCAATAAGGAACTGGCGGATTTAAGCAGGACGCTGGCGACCATCAATGTGGAGGGTGAATTCGATTTTGCATACGAGGATGCCAAAGTAGGGAATTTTTATACGGAAGAGGCATATAAGCAGTTCAAACGGCTCGGATTTAAGAATATGTTAGGCAGGTTTGAGAAAAGTGCAGTGGAGAACCGGCAGACGGAATATTTTAAGGAAATCACGGATTTTTCACAGGCGGAGGAGATATTTGGGAAACTGGCGGAAGCAGGCGCTTCGGATACGGTTGCCTTTGAAATTCTGGAAGATGGAAAGAAGGAAGAGGAATTCGTCGGATTGTCGCTGGCGTTCGGGGAAAAGGAAGTTTATTTCATAAAGGCGGAAGGGTTTCTTACAAAGGAATATCTGACAGGAAAGCTGGCGGAGGCAGCAGGAAAGACAAATCTTGTGACATTCGATATCAAAAGGAAATACGGATATCTGAAAGCAGAGAATACGGAGCGGATGTTCGATATCCTGATAGCAGCCTATCTGTTCAACCCGTTAAAAAGCGATTATGAACCGGAGGATATCGCGAATGAATATTTAGGACTGATGATTCCGGGAAGGACACAGTTATTCGGAAAAAGTTCCCTGCGGGCAGCAGCGGAGGAAAAGGGAAAAGAACTGATGGAATATGCCTGCTTCCTTGCATATACAGAGTGGATGACGGCTCCGGTTTTAAAGGAAAAGCTGGTACAGACAGGAATGGAACGCCTGATGATGGAAATCGAGATGCCCCTTTCCCTTGTATTGTACGACATGGAGCGCGAAGGCGTGATGGTGAGGCCGGATGAACTTAAGGCATATGGTGAGGCATTGAACGGCCGGATTGCGGAACTGGAAGAAAGTATCCACAAGGCGGCGGATTCGGACTTTAATATCAATTCGCCCAAACAGCTGGGGGAAGTTTTATTTGAGAAGATGGGGATTCCGGGAGGAAAAAAGACGAAGACCGGATACTCCACGGCTGCGGATGTATTGGAGAAACTGGCGCCGGATTATCCGGTGGTGGCGGAAATACTGGAATACAGAGGGTTAGCCAAGTTAAAGTCCACTTATGCGGAAGGACTGGCGGCTTATATTGGCGGGGACAGCAGGATACACAGCAGCTTTAACCAGACGATTACGGCAACGGGGCGTATCAGTTCCACGGAGCCGAACTTACAGAATATTCCCATGCGGATGGAATTAGGACGGCTCATCCGGAAGGTATTCGTACCGAAGGAAGGATTTGTATTTACCGATGCGGATTATTCCCAGATAGAGCTTCGCGTACTCGCCCATATGTCAGGGGACGGGCAGTTAATTGAAGCTTACAGGATGGATGAAGACATCCACCGGATTACGGCTTCTAAGGTATTCCATACTCCTTTTGAAGAGGTGACGGATTTACAGCGCAGGAATGCAAAGGCGGTGAATTTCGGCATCGTGTACGGCATCAGTTCTTTCGGGCTGAGTCAGGACTTAAGCATTTCCAAGAAGGAGGCGGCGGAATACATCGGGCAGTATTTTGCAACCTATCCGGGAGTGAAGGTCTTTTTGGATAAGCAGGTGGAAGACGCGAAGCGGGAAGGATATGTGACGACTATGTTCGGGCGCCGCAGACCCATACCGGAACTTTCTTCCAGTAACTTCATGCAGCGTTCGTTCGGGGAAAGAGTGGCTATGAATTCTCCCATACAGGGAACGGCGGCGGATATCATCAAGATAGCTATGATTAGAGTCTGGAGGCGGCTGAAGGAAGAAGGTCTGGCATCAAGGCTGATTTTACAGGTGCATGATGAACTTTTGATTGAGACGGCTGCAGACGAGGTGGAAGCGGTAGGAAGGATTTTGGAAACAGAGATGAAAGCGGCGGCGGATTTAGCGGTTACTTTAGAGATTGACATGCATACCGGAAACAACTGGTATGAGGCGAAATAGCGTCCATAGCCGGCAGAAAATTGTGGAACCGTAAAAACGGAGGCGGCAGTCATTATGAAAATCATCGGATTTACAGGCGGAATAGGAAGCGGGAAGACACAGGTACTGGCATATATTGAAAAAAAATACGACTGCAGGGTGATTTTGGCAGATGAGGTGGCCCATAAGGTAAAAGAGCCGGGACAGGAATGTTATGAAGCGCTGGTAGAGCTGTTGGGAGAAACCATTCTTCAGCCGGACGGGCGGATTGACAGGGCTGTGATGGCGGAGAAGATTTTTGCGGGGGAAGGGCTGTTACGGAAAGTGAACGGACTGATTCATCCGGCGGTTAAAAAATATATCCTGGACGCCATAGAGCAGGCCCGCAGAGAGGGAAAACCTGATTTCCTTTTTATTGAAGCGGCGCTCTTAATTGAAGACGGATATAAGGACATTGTAGATGAACTCTGGTATATTTATGCACCGGAGCAGGTACGCAGGGACAGACTGAAAGCGTCCCGTTCCTACAGTGAGGAAAAGATAACGGGAATTTTCGGGAAACAGCTTTCGGAGGAAGAATTCAGAAAGCATTGCCGGGTTGTAATCGATAACGGCGGCAGCCTTGAGGATACATACCGGCAGATTGATAGGAAATTGGAGGAATATCTGTGACAGAGGGAAAGAAACTTTCGGGACAAATGGTTTTCGGACTGGATATCGGAACGCGGAGCATCGTAGGAACGGTGGGGTATAAAAACAACAACCGTTTTTATGTGGTGGCCCAGAGGGTGAAGGAGCATGAGACGCGGGCCATGCTGGACGGGCAGATACACGATATCTATAAGGTGGGAGCGACCATCCGGCAGGTAAAAGAGGAATTGGAAGCAGCCGTTGGGATTCCTTTGACAGACGCATGTATTGCAGCGGCCGGGCGTGTGCTGCGTACGGTGAATGTGTCGGTGGAAAACGAGTATGGAAGCGACAAGGAAATCACACAGGAAGATATCTATGAGCTGACGACCATGGGTGTGGAAAAATCATATGAGATGTTCCAGACGGAAAATGATACGGATATGAAATTCTATTGTGTCGGGTACTCCGTTGTGCATTATTACATAAATCATTATCCGATGACCAATCCGGAAGGACATAAGGCGAGGGTGATGGGAGCGGATATGATTGCCACATTCCTGCCTGATGATGTGGTGGACGGTCTGTACAAAGCGGTGGAACTGGCCGGACTGCATGTGGCGAATATGACTTTGGAGCCGATTGCTGCGATACAGGTTGCCATTCCGGAAATGTACCGGATGTTAAATATCGCACTGGTGGATGTGGGCGCCGGAACTTCGGATATTTCGATTACAAAAGATGGAAGTGTGACGGCATTCGGGATGATTCCCATTGCGGGGGATGCACTGACGGAGACGATAGCCCAGCATTGTCTGGTAGATTTCGGTACGGCTGAGAAAATCAAAAGAGATGCCGAAGACCGTGAGGAAATCGCTTATAAGGATATCATGGGATTGTCGCAGACTATTTCAAAGAAAGAACTTTTGGAAGTGGTGGAGCCGGTGCTCCAATCCATGGCTGCGCAGGTTTCTGATAAAATCAAGGAGCTGAACGGCGGGAAATCGGTCAGCGCCGTATTCGTCGTGGGAGGCGGCGGTAAGCTGGAAGGATACACGGATAAACTGGCAGGAGAGCTGGGAATCCAGAAGGAACGTGTGGCTGTCCGGGGAGAAGAGGTCATGCAGTCCATCGAATTTCTGGAAGATTACATTGTAAAAGATTCGTTGTTGGTAACTCCTATCGGCATCTGCCTGAGTTTCTATGAGCAGAGTAATAACTTCATTTTTGCTTTCTTTAACAAGCAGCGGGTGAAATTGTTTGATAACAGTATGCTGGCAGTCGTGGATGCGGCGATGCAGGCGAAATTCCCGAATGAAGGGCTGTTCCCGAAGAGGGGAAAAGAACTGAATTTCACAGTAAACGGCAAGAGCCGGATTGTGCGCGGACAGCTTGGGGAAACGGCGGTCATAAGTGTCAATGGACGGGATGCGGATATTCACACGCCAATCCATAACGGGGATAAAATAGAAGTTATTCCGTCCACTGCGGGAAAAGCGGCTGAGATGGAACTCGGAAATCTGCCGGAATTTGGAGATGTGCTCGGCGTTACAGTGAATGAAAAGAGGGTGGAACTGCCGAAATTTGCCAGTGTAAACGGGGAATTGCAGTCACAGTATTATGACATCAGGGAAAACGATAATATAGAACTGCTGAATTATTATACGGTAAGGCAGATAGCGGATTTCATGGATGTGTTGGTGGATAAGAACCTGCATGTATATGTGAATAACAAACTGGCGGATATGAATACCTATGTATATGAAAATTTTACGGTAGAGTGGACGATGAAAGAGCCGGAGCCGTCAAAGGAACGTCTGCTGAAGGCGGTGCAGGATGCGCAGGTACCGGATGGGAGTATGGAGGAATGGGATTCCTATCTGCATGAAGAAGAGGAAGAGGAATGGAATCCGGATGGTTATGGGGACGAAGCGCCGGAGCCGGAGCCTGATGAGCGCGATACAGGACAGATGGGGGCGGACAGCGGCGGAATGCCGGAAGCAGCCGGCGGAAAAGCAGTTTCTGCAGACACGGAATGGCAGGATAAGCCGCCTGCAGGAACGATTCCGTCTGTCCGGCAGCCAGAGCCTGCCGGGGAACCTATGGCTTTGGCTGTGATGGTAAACGGCAAACCCATTGCCATGACAGGTAAGTCTGCGTATGTTTTTGTGGATGTGTTCGACTATATCGATTTTGATTTGTCCAAGCTGCACGGCTCGTCGGTGGTAACGCTTTTAAACGGCAGACAGGCACAGTATATGGAGGCATTGCACAATGGCGACACCATAGACATTTACTGGGAAAAATAAAAATTACGGAAGGATAGGAAGAAAATTATGCGCATGTGCAGTATAGCCAGTGGAAGCAGCGGGAACTGCATCTATGCCGGCTCGGATACGACCCATATACTGGTGGATGTGGGAATCAGCAGAAAGAAAACGGAAGAGGGGCTGAAGAGACTGGGAGTAAAGCCGGAAGAACTGGACGGGATATTCATTACCCATGAACACGCAGACCATATTAACGGACTGGGGGTTATGTCGAGGAAATACGGAGTGCCGATTTATGCTACCAGAGGCACGCTGAATGCAATCCGGAGCGTTTCGTCGCTGGGACAGATAGACGAAGGGCTGTTCCGGGAAATACAGGCGGACACAAAGATAACGGTCAAGGATATGACGTTAAATCCCATGCGGATATCCCATGATGCGGCAGAGCCGGTGGCGTACCGCATTATCCATGGAAAAAAAAGGATTGGGATTATTACCGACCTGGGATGTTATAATGATTACACGGTGGAATGCCTGAAAGGGATGAATGCCCTGCTGATAGAAGCTAACCATGATGTGAATATGCTTCAGGTCGGACCTTATCCTTACTATCTGAAAAGACGGATATTAGGAGAACGGGGTCATCTGTCCAACGAACTTTCAGGCCAGCTTCTTGGCCGGATTCTGAATGACGATATGCAGGCAATTGTTTTAGGACATTTAAGCAAGGATAATAACCTGCCGGAACTCGCTTACGAAACGGTGAGGGTGGAGATTGCCATGGCGGATAACGATTATAAGGCGGGTGATTTTCCGATATCCGTAGCCCATAGGAGCGAAGTATCGGAAATCATTGAAATTGCATAAACGCGGCAGGCAGGATTGGAAAAAGCGAAGGCGCAGGAAGCAGCGCAGAAACGAGGAAATTTATGAAAAAGACGATTATTACAGTAGTAGGAAAGGATACGGTCGGTATCATTGCAAAGGTATGTACTTATCTGGCGGACAATCAGATTAATATTCTGGATATTTCCCAGACGATTGTACAGGGATATTTTAATATGATGATGATTGTGGATATGAACCGGACACCGAAGCATTTTGGAGATATTGTAGATGAGCTGGGTGCGCTCGGGGAGGAAATCGGAGTTATCATTAAGTGCCAGAAAGAAGAGATTTTCGATAAAATGCATAGAATATAGGCAGCTTATCGCCGGCGGAGGCAAGAGTGAAAGATTTTTCAAATCTTTCACTCCACAAGTTTGTGTCTGCGTTGCATCCACAAACTTGACATGCGCAAAAAGCAGCGCGGAAATGAGGAAGATTATGATTAATATATTTGAAGTTGCGGAAACCAATCAGATGATAGAGAAGGAAAATCTGGACGTAAGGACGATTACGCTCGGTATCAGTCTGTTGGACTGCATTGATGCGGATTTGGATAAGCTGAAGAGAAATATATACAGTAAAATTTACGAAGCAGCTAAGGATTTAGTAAGGACGGGAGAAGAAATATCGAGGGAATTTGGGATTCCGATTGTAAACAAGCGTATTTCCGTAACTCCTATTGCTTTGGTGGGCGGTGCAGCCTGCAAGTCCGCAGAGGATTTTGCGTCGATTGCAAAGACTTTGGATGAAGTGGCGCATAAAGTAGGCGTGAATTTCATCGGTGGTTATTCCGCATTGGTATCAAAAGGAATGACACAGGCAGACCGGCTGCTGATTGAGTCCATACCTCTGGCTCTTTCCACGACAGAACGGGTCTGCAGTTCGGTAAATCTGGGCTCTACCAAAACAGGCATCAACATGGATGCCGTGAAGCTGATGGGGGAAATCATCCTTCAGACAGCGGAGCATACAAAGGACGAAGATTCCCTGGGCTGTGCAAAGCTGGTGGTATTCTGCAATGCGCCGGATGACAACCCGTTTATGGCAGGGGCTTTTCACGGTGTGACGGAAAGTGATAAGATTATCAATGTAGGAGTCAGCGGACCGGGTGTCGTGAAAACGGCGCTTGGCAAGGTACGCGGGGAAAATTTCGAAGTATTATGCGAAACGATTAAGAAGACTGCTTTCAAGGTGACGAGAGTGGGACAGCTGGTCGCGCAGGAGGCTTCAAAGAGACTGAATGTGCCGTTTGGAATCGTGGACCTGTCTCTTGCGCCGACGCCGGCCATAGGGGACAGCGTGGCGGATATTTTATGCGAAATCGGTTTGGAATATGCAGGAGCGCCGGGAACCACTGCAGCGCTGGCACTGTTAAACGATCAGGTGAAGAAGGGCGGCGTAATGGCGTCTTCCTATGTGGGGGGATTAAGCGGGGCTTTCATTCCGGTCAGTGAAGATCAGGGAATGATTGATGCGGTAACGGCGGGAGCACTGACCCTGGAAAAATTAGAGGCGATGACCTGCGTATGTTCGGTGGGACTGGATATGATTGCTATTCCCGGGGATACGAAGGCTGCTACCATATCGGGAATCATTGCAGACGAGATGGCAATCGGCATGGTGAACCAGAAGACTACGGCTGTCAGAGTGATTCCGGTAATCGGAAAAGGTGTGGGGGAGACCGTGGAATTTGGCGGACTGCTGGGGTATGCCCCGATTATGCCGGTGAACGGGTTTTCCTGTGAGGCTTTTGTGAACCGGGGCGGAAGGATTCCGGCGCCGATTCATAGTTTTAAGAATTAGCAGGGGAGTTTGGCCGTATTGACTGGCCGGGTGTCAGCGCCACACTGTCAGTCAATACGGCCAAACTTAAAATAGTTGCCAAAAATATTTTATGGCGCTTGACAAAAATAGTAATATGGGATATTATTTTTGTCAAGAAGGAAAACGTTTTCCGAAGCTGTTTCCTGTCGGGGAAGGGATGGGACAGGTTTGGGAACGGAGTACGGGGTGTGAACGGTGGAAACAGGAATGGGAGGTATCGGTTATGGATTTTAATGCAGTATATCACAGGGCGAATGACAATTATTGTTACCCGTTGGATGAAAACCGGCTGATTATCAATATCAGGACGGGATATGATGTAAAATATGTGAATATTGTGCAGGGAGACCCGTTTAAGTCAGGGATTCTGGGAGGCGGGGAGACCTGGAACGGGGATGCAGTGAATATTCCGTTTAAGAAACGGCTGAAAAACCAGCTTTGGTGGACAACGACAATGGAACCGCAGTATAAGCGGCTGAAATATTATTTTGAGCTGATTACGGAATCGGAAAAGTGGTATTACTTCGAGGATGGGTTTGTCAGCGAGCAGCAGATGCATTTGGAGGGGAGGAGCAGGCAATGCTTTGTATTTCCCTGGATGAATCCGGCAGATATTCCGGTGACGCCGAAGTGGGTTAACGATACGGTATGGTATCAGATTTTCCCGGAACGGTTCTGCAACGGGGACCCTTCCATCAATCCGGAAGGGACTCTGCCATGGAGGAATACCGGAAGCGTTGAAAACCATGAGTTTTTCGGCGGCGATATACAGGGTATTATCAACAAGCTGGATTATCTGAAAGACCTGGGCATTTCGGGCTTATATCTGACGCCGATTAATGAAGCGCCTTCCTCCCATAAATACGATACGACTGATTATATGAAGATAGATTCACATTTCGGAACGGAAGAGACGTTCATGAAACTGGTGGAAGAAGCTCATGCAAGACAGATGAAAGTAATGCTGGACGGCGTTTTCAATCACAGCGGGAAGTACTTTGCACCCTGGCTGGATGTGAAGGAAAAAGGGCCGGAATCGGAATATTATGACTGGTTCATGATTCGGGAATGGCCTTTTGGCGGGGGAGCCGCCAAAGCCGGGCAGTATTACAGTTTTGCATTTTTTGACGATATGCCGAAGCTGAATACGAACAACCCGGCTGTGCGGGAATATCTGTTAGGGGTGTGCGAAACGTGGGTGCGGAAATATGATGTGGACGGTCTCCGGCTGGATGTGGCAAATGAGATTTCCCATGTATTCTGTAAGGAACTGCGCAGCCGTATGAAAGCGATAAAACCGGACATCTACATCTTAGGTGAAATCTGGCATGATGCCATGCCGTGGCTGCGCGGCGATGAGTTCGATGCAGTCATGAACTATCCGCTGGGGGAGAGCATTAAGGATTTCTGGATTGACAAAGGGCTTACCAATGAGGATTTTGAGTATACCATTAACCGCTGTTATACGGGATATATGCAGCAGACGAACGATGTGCTGTTTAATTTACTGGATTCCCATGATACAAAGCGTCTCCGCAGTGATGTAAAAAATCTGGATGAATATTTCCAGCAGCTGGCGGTACTGTTTTCCATGCCTGGCAGCCCCTGCATTTTCTATGGGACGGAAATCGCCATGGAAGGCGGGCACGATCCTGACTGCAGGCGCTGTATGCCGTGGGATGCAATCGATGCAGGAGAATTCCATGACCGGATTGAGATTGTAAAAAGCCTGATTCATTTACGGAATGAAGAACCTTTGCTTCGAAACCGGAATTTCCATTTTCCGAATAAAATCAACCGTCCCCGCGTCATAGAGTTCATGAAAGTTGCCTGGGAAAACGATTACATCGAAGTTATCATTAACTGCGAAGAGGAGGACGTGGAAGTAGCAAGGGAAGGGGAAGTGGTATTTCAGCGGCATTATATCGATAATGTGCTTCTTCGCAACGGAATTCTGATACGCCGGGTGCGCAGGGCATCCTGACAGGTTCCGCTTTCAGCCCGTTTTCGTTCAGAAATTATTAAGAAATGTATGATTGTATAAAAACACCATCTATGCTATTCTATATATGGTGTTTTTTTAATATGGAGAAATACTAATTATTGATGTGAAACGAAATGCCTTGTAGTACAAGGGGCGTTTCGGATAAGGGAGTGTCTGGAGTATGAAAAAGAAACCGGAAAAAAATATGGAGAGCAGAAACATAAAAGCCGGAAGAAAGCAGGGAGCTCTTCGCAAGAGACTGGCCGGAGCCGCTGCTGTTCTGGCTGCCGGAGTAATGGCTGCAGGGTGCGGACAGCCGAAGGGAGCGACCACGGCGCAGAAGGAATTTGTGTATGTGCCGGAATATGTAAAGCTGGAGATACAGGACAACATGGATATGATGAAGGTATCGGGAGATACCCTTTATTTTGTGTCCAGTAACTGGGATGAGCAAACAAGCACTTATCAGAAGTATCTGGGAAAAATGAAAATCGGCGGAACGGCACCCGAAAAAGTGCCGCTGGATATCAGTGACGAAGAATATACGATGGCCTCGTATATAGATGAAAACGGAGAACTGTCAGCGATTGTCGTCAGAAATCTGTATGACGGGGATGCGGCGGCAGAAGCCGGAAGCGCCGGAGAGGACGGGGATGCGGAAGACGGAGCACAGGAAGCAGAAAACGGGGAAGAAAGTGCTGCAGAAGGTGAAGCTGCTGCGGAAGATACGGCAGAAGAAGCGGTAAAAGAAGCAGCAGAAGAAGAAAAAACAGGGGCGGCAGAAGAAAAAGAAGCGGAATCAGGAACGGAATCAGAAGCGGAATCAGAAACGGAATCAGAAACCGACGGAGAGGGCGCAGAACCGGAGTCAGCAGATTCCGAAGAAGAGCCTGCTGTTTCAGGCGGAGAAAGCGGTTCTGTGACAATCATCAGTGGTACCGGTTCTTTTTCCACCACAGCGGTAGCCTCCTCATCTTCCTATGGAGCATCGGAATATACGGAACCTACCGGACAGACAGTGGAACTTCGGAAATTCGGCGCGGACGGGAAGGCGAAAGAAAGCGTTAATCTGGACTCCGTCATGGAAGAACAGGCAGATACTTATGTGCAGTATCTGTTGGGGGATAACCAGGGCAATACTTATATCGGATATGACCAGACCATTACCGTATTGGATAAGGACGGAAAAAAGCTGTTTGACTTACAGGTGGATAACTGGATTAACAGCATGTTTGCAACGGCTGACGGTCAGGTTCTCGTGTCTTACTGGGGCGATGGCGTTGAAGTACATACAATCGATTTGGCGGCAAAGAAAATGGGCGACAAAATAGAAGCGCTCAGTGAAATCCGCTTTGGAAACTATACTTTTGCCAGCGGAAGGGATACAGACCTTCTGTTCAGTGCGGAGAGCGACCTGTACAGTTACAATTTCGGCGATGCCCAGGCACAGAAACTGCTGAATTGGATTGACTGCGATGTGGATGAGAATGATATCCAGTGTTTTTCCGTGCTGGAAGATGGAAGGATACTGGTCATCACGAGTAACTGGGACGGGGAATCCGATGCTAACCGGGTGGAACTGGTTTACCTGACGAAGAAGAAAGGGTCCGAAGTACCGGAAAAGAAAATTCTTACTTACGGTACCCTGATGCTGGATTATGATATAAGGAAGCAGATTCTGGAATTTAACAAGACCAATCAGGAATACCGTATTGAAGTGAAAGAGTACTATACAGATTACAGTGCAGAGGATGCATATACCAATGCCGTCCAGCGGATGAATTCTGATATTGTAAGCGGGCAGTGCCCGGATATCATCGATATTTCAACCGGAAACGTGCAGAGCTATATATCGAAAGGCGTAGTTGCCGACTTATATCCGTTTATGGATAAGGATGAGGAAATTAACCGCGAGGACTATCTGGAAAGCATCCTGAAAGCATATGAGAAGAACGGAAAACTGTATGCAATGCCGTCCGCATTCTTTATCAGTACCATGATGGCAAAAGTATCGGATGTAGGAGACAGGCAAAGCATTACGCTGGATGAAGTGATGGAACTGTCCAAAGGACTTCCGGAAGGGGCGGAACTATACCAGTATGCCAGCAAAAGCTCTGTCCTGAGCAGCATCATGCGGATGAATATGGATGTATATGCGAACTGGGAGACCGGCGAATGCAAGTTCAACAGTGAGGAATTCATCAAAGCACTGGAATTTGCCAATACATTTCCTGCGGAGTTTAACTGGGATGCGGATCGTCCCAGCGCTCCGACCATGATTCGGGAGGGAAAACTAATCATGATGGATGTCAGCATTTCTTCCATGCAGGAATACCAGATGTATAAAGGAATGTACGGGGAACCGGTAACATTCATCGGTTATCCTACTTCAAAGGAGAGCGGCTCCTTTATCATTTCCAACGGTTCTCTTCCGGCCATGAGTGCAAAATCACCTTATCAGGAAGGAGTATGGCAGTTTATACGGACTCGCATTACGAAAGAAGCACAGGAAAGCGATTCCGGATACAGATATGGGTTCCCGGTCATGAAATCGGCGCTGGAAAAACAGTTTGCAGATGACATGGAGGATGAATACTACGAAGATGAGAATGGAACCAAGCATAAACAGTCCAAGACTACATGGGGTTATGATGATTTCCAGATAGAGATTTTTGCGGCAACGGAGGAAGAAGTGGCAGCGGTGCGGAAGCTGATAGAAAGTGTGAATTCTTCCTATCAGTTTGATACACAGATGTTTACCATTATCGAAGAAGAGGCCGGTGCATTTTTTGAAGGGCAGAAATCAGCGAAGGATGTAGCGGATATCATACAGAGCAGGATTCAGATTTATGTCAATGAAAACCGATGACGGGAACTTTGCTGTAATAGGACAGATATAAGGAAAAGAGGAGTAAAATGCAGAAAAATAGGATTCTGAAAAATGGGATTTTGAAAAATGGGATTCTGATAAAAAGCAGGCAGAAAAAAAGAAGTAAGCGGCTCTGCGTATCGATAGCGGCAGCGGCGCTGCTGCTTCTCGGCGGATGCGGCGGGCCGGACGGGGAGCAGGCGGGCACAGCCGGTAAAGAGCAGGAAGATTATGTATACGTGGCAGAGTACCAGTCTTTGGATGATATCTGCGATACGGTGGCGACAACGGTACTTGGAAATGACGGAAATGTTTATTTTACCGGAATCAGGGATAAAGAAGACGTCTTCTTTGCCATGAAAATCGGGGAAGACGATGCAAAAGAAGTTCCGCTTGGATTGGAAAAGGGGATGCATGTCTCCGCCATGGGGAAAGATACAGAGGGAAATCTTCTGCTTGGGCTGATTCGTTACGAGGGCGACCCTGAATCGGGCGGGACATTAAAAAATGTGGCAATCCAAAAAATTTCTCCGGAGGGAGAAAAGCTGGAATTTGTGGATACCGGCAATGCTTTCCTGAAAAAAGACAGTTCTTCTTTTTATATTTCGGATCTTCTTCAGGATAAGGAAGGGAATTATTATATTTGTTCGGGAAAAGATATTTGTGTATTGCGGTCAGATGGCAGCATCTATTTTGAAATTCCCATAGGACAGTATGTGAATGATATGTTTGCCATGAAAGACGGAAGTGTGGTTGTCGCTTATTACGGAAATACCGGCTGGAGTCTGGAAGTGGTGGATTTTGCACAAAAGAGTCTGAAGCCGTTGGAAAGCAGTATTGTATTTGATTACGGTACTTATTTGGGCGGAACAGAGACAGACCTGCTTTATACACAGAATGCCATTCTCTATACATGCAATTTAGGGGATGAGAAACCGACGGCGCTTTTAAACTGGATGGACAGCGATATTAACAGCAGTAATTTACAGGATTTTACCATCCTGCCGGACGGCCGGATTGCAGCGGTGACGATAGATTACAGCGCCGGGGCGGAGATGGAACTGAGTGTCCTGACGAAAAAGAACCGTTCAGAAGTGCCGGAAAAGCAAATTCTGACTTATGCTTCTTTATATGTGCCTTACTATACCGAAAATGATATCGTAGCATTCAATAAACAGAGTGACAAATACCGCATAGAAGTGAAAGAATATGGGGATGACACCATGGATTATGCGGACCGGATGTCGCTGCTGAATACCGACCTGACCAGTGGCAACGGCCCGGATATCATAGATTTGTCTTACTGCCCGTTATCGCTGTCAGAGCTGGTGGATGCCGGAGTGGTAGAAGACCTGACACCGTATCTGGAAGCGGATGATACACTGAAACGGGAAGATATGGTGGAAAATGTCATGCGGGCATACGAGCAGGACGGCGGGCTGTACGGAATCATGTCCTGTTTCGGAATCGAGTCCATTATCGGCAAAGTATCCGATGTGGGTGACCAGACAACATGGAGCATAGAGGATATGATGGCGCTGGTGGATTCGAAAGGCAAGGATGTAGAGATTATTGAATATATGGATAAATCCTATATGCTTACGCTTTTGTGTATGATGAATCAGAATCTGTTCATCGATAAAGAGGCAGGAACCTGTGATTTTACCAGCGGGGAATTCGCGAAAATGCTGGAATTCGCCAACCGTTTTCCGAAGGAAGTAGATTATAATGCGAACGGCCCTTCGGAGATTGAGAAAATAAGGAACGGACAGTTAGTGCTGATTAGCAGGATCATCACATCCGTGTCACTGTATCAGATGTATGAATATGAATTTGGAGAGCCGGTGAACTTTATCGGTTATCCGACTTTTGAAGGAAGCGGTTTACTGCTTTCTTCCAATGGAACGACCGTGGCAATGCATGCGGGTTCCAAGAACAAAGACGGCGTATGGGAATTCATCCGGTTCAATCTGTCGGAAAAAAGACAGGAGAACCTGCCGACTGCCAACGGCGGCTTTCCCATCCTGAAATCCGCTTTGGACAAAGAACTTGCGGAGGCGATGGAAGACGAGTATTATGAGGACGAAGACGGCAATCAGAAACTGACATCCAAAGCAACCTGGAGTACTGGTGACTTTTCGGTGGAAGTATATGCAGCAACGCAGGAACAGGTGGACAGGATACGGGAAATGATTGATACCGCACAGCCAAATGCCAGGGCGGACCAGAAGATATCCGAGATTATAAATGAAGAGGCACAGGCTTATTTTGATGGGCAGAAGAGCATGGAGGATGTGGCGGCGCTGGTACAGAACCGTGTGCAGACTTATCTGAGCGAAACGAAATAGAGGTTGGTGTAACATAAAAAGGTGAAAGCAGTAAAAAGAATGAAAAAAGAAGGCCGCGGACTAAAGAAACGGCCGGAACTTTCCGAAAAGGAAAGGGAGAAAAAGAGCCGGATGTTTGGACGGAAAAAAGACGGGCAGACATCCGGAGACGGAATACGCAAAAAAAACGCAAAGAGCAGAAGGGCTTCAACAGCATTCCTTGCCCCGAGTATATTCGGGGTTCTGCTGTTCTTTGTGGTTCCTTTTTTTGTGGTTATTTATTATTCGGTGGTGGATAACCCGATTCAGCATAATTTTGTATTCCTGAATAATTTTATAAATGTATTTAACAATGCGGCGTTTCGGCAGGCAGCATCCAATACCATGAAGTTTTCGGTGATAGCGGTGCCATTGGCGGTAGTCCTGTCGCTGGGACTCGCGATGCTGCTGGACAGTAAGATACCGTTTAAGAGTCAGTTCCGGACTTTTTTCCTGACGCCGATGATGGTGCCGATTGCATCCATTGTCCTGATTTGGCAGGTGTTGTTCCATTATAACGGAATGGTGAATGACATTACGGCGCTGTTCGGAACGGATAAAATAGACTGGCTGAAATCAGAACACGCGCAGGTGGTCATTATTGTGCTGTTTTTATGGAAAAATCTGGGTTACAATATGATTCTGTTCATGTCGGCGTTAGGAAGCATACCGAAAGATATTCTGGAAGTGGCAGTGCTGGAAAGTGCAAAGCCCCGGCAGATATTTTTCCATATTAAAATCAGGTATCTTTCTTCCACTATTTTGTTTGTGACGATTATGTCGCTTATTAATTCTTTTAAAGTATTCCGGGAAATCTATCTGCTGACGGATGATTATCCTTATAATACGGTATACATGATGCAGCATTTCATGAACAATACATTTGGAAATCTGGATTATCAGAAGCTGTCGGCGGCAGCAATTATGATGTCGGTTGTAATGGTAATCATCATAGGGATTTTATTCCTGACGGAAAATCATTTCGGAAAGGATGTGGAAGGATGATGCATGGCAGGACCAGACCCGTAGGAATGGAAATGAGCGAAAGCGCATATAAAAGAATGATAGACAGAAAGAAACGCATAACGAAAGTAAGACGGGCAATCGCTACATTGATAGCGGCATCCTGTGCGGTACTGTTCCTGATGCCCATCGTGCTCACCATCACCAATTCGTTTATGTCGGCTTCCGAAATATCCTCTAATTATGGACAGGTATTTGCCACCAGCGATACGGGAGGGAAAACTTATATCTCGGAAAAGGTGAACCTGAAATTCATACCGGATATGGTTTCCTTCAGCCAGTATATTACAGTTTTATTCAAAAGTCCGGATTACTTATTTAAGTTTTGGAATTCGGTTATTCTGGTCGTGCCGATTGTAGGTTTCCAGCTTTTGGTTGCGCTGCTGGCCTCGTATGGTTTTACCAGATACCGGGGCAGAATAAAGGAAATGATTTTTTTTATTTATATTATATTGATGCTGATGCCGTATCAGGTTACGCTGGTGCCGAATTATCTGGTCTCAAGCTGGCTGCATATACTGGATACCCGCTGGGCAATCTGGCTGCCGGGAATCTTTTCGCCTTTTGCGGTGTACTTACTGACCAAATACATGCGCAGGATTCCCGTTTCGGTTATGGAGGCAGCCCAGATAGACGGTGCGGGGGAATGGCAGATTTTCCGGCATATCTGTATGCCGCTTTGCAAAGGCTGTATGTGTTCCGTGGCGATTCTGATTTTTATTGATTACTGGAACATGGTGGAGCAGCCGCTGATATTATTATCGGACGATTCCATGCATCCGCTGTCGGTATTCCTTTCCAAGATAAAAAAAGGAGAAATCGGTCTGGCGTTTGCAGTGGCAACAATCTATATGGTGCCGACACTTTTGGTATTCCTTTACGGCGAGGATTATCTGGTAGAGGGAATTACTTATCAGGGCGGAATCAAGGGATAGGAGGAAAAGTTAGATGAATGAGAATACGAATCCGGCAAAAAGAAGGGAATGGGTAAAGAATGCGGCGATTGTCTTTCTGACCATCATGCTTCTCCTGACCTTTTTTTCCAATACAATTATGAATTACTCCCTGCCGGAAGTGGCGACGGAGTATGTACAGAGCGGTTCCATTACGGAAAAGGTAAGAGGAACGGGGACGGTGGAGGCTACGGACCCTTATAATATTGTTGTAAAAGAAACCCGGGTGATTTCCAGTGTGGCAGTAAAGCAGGGGGATGAGATTGAAAAGGACCAGGTTATCTATTATCTGGAAGATGAACAGAGTGACGAGCTTAAGACGGCAGAAAAGGAGCTGGAAGATTTAGAACTCGCTTATATGAAAGGGTTGTTTGGCAATAACGTATCATCGGAAATAATCAGTAAGGTAGCAAATGGAAATGTGGATGGATTTGCCACTTTACAGGCAAAAGTAGGCGATATGCAGAAACGCCTTGACACTGCCCAAAAACGGGTAAAGGAGTGTCAGGAAGCTTTAGATGCCCTGACGCTTCAGAGTACGGTCAATACGAATAATTCCAGTATCAATACCATAGGGGAAGAAAATCAAAAGGCGGAGGCGAGTACGGACCTTGCCAATGCCCAGGCAGAGGAAACCAATGCAGAAGCGGCTTTTAACCGGATGAAATCGGAAAAAATAGAGAATCTGAACCGACAGATTGAAGATTTGGAATATATTATAAATCAAAAACAAGAGGCTGTAGAAGGAGCGGAAGGTATTACGGGAAGTGTTTCCGGAAGTTCCGAAGATTCTTTAGCGGGAGGAATTGATACCTATATACAGAGGCGTGAGGCAGCAGAGCAGGTGGTTGCGGAAAAGCTGAGAGATATTTATAATGCGGCTAAACAAGATGCTTCATATACAGGAGGCGAAAATATTAATGAATTAAAGCAGTGGATTAATGAAAGTGACGACAGGTATCAAACGTACGCCACTCTTTTAAACGATTACGATGCAGCGGTATCCCAGTATGAAATCGCGGTGGAAATGGTGGAACATGCGTCGAATCAGTTGGGAGGTTATGACGATAACCGGACAGAATTGGAAAAAAGAGAAGCGGAACTCAGGGAACTACAGGCACGGCGGTCAGAAGTAAATGCCATGACTTACACCCCCGGTGACAGTGTTAAGGAGGCACAGGACAAACTAAATCAGGCGGACAGGAATCTGATTAATAAGACCAATGCCAATAAGCAGGCATCTGTTGCTTATCAGAATCAGATTGCAAATGCGGAAGCTGCTCTTAAAAATGCACAGTCGGTATATGACTTACTCAAAGAAGAACAGACAGAGATGAACGCGGATATCAACGCAGAACTGGATTTGGCAAAAATAAACGACGATATTGCTAAAAAAGAACAGGAAATTGAGGAATTAAGGGAGAAATCCATAGGGGCGGCTGTGAAGTCTCCTGTAGCCGGAACGGTATCGTCTCTTGCCTATACAGCGGGAGAGACTACAAAGCCGGGAGAAACGGCGGCAGTCATGCAGGTGGCAGGAAAAGGCTACACGGTAGCATTTTCCGCTACCACCGAACAGGCAAAAAAACTTTCGGTAGGCGACATTGCGGAACTGCAGAACGCATGGTACTACGATGATGTGAAGGCAACACTGGCTTCCATCAAACCCGACCCGAACGAGCCTGCACAGAAGAAACAGCTGACTTTCAATATAGAGGGAGACATACAGGCGGGGCAGTCTTTGAGCCTGTCCATCGGGCAGAAGAGTATGGATTATGAGCTGGTGGTGCCAAACAGTGCAATCAGGGAAGATAATAACGGAAAGTTCATCCTTATCGTAGAATCCAAGAGCAGTCCTTTAGGAAACCGTTACATTGCAACGAGAGTGGATGTGGAAGTGCTGGCGGCGGACGATACGCATACGGCGATTTCTGCCGGAATCTATGGGTATGAATATGTCATTACAACGGCGACGAAGCCGGTAGAAGCAGGAAAGCAGGTTCGTCTGACCGATTAGGACCGGAACTGGATGTGGAATATGAATAAAATCAGAGAATGGCTTAGGTGCTTTTCCTTAAAACAAATATTGCTGTCGGTAGTAGTAGCGCTTTGTCTGCTGTTATGGTGCGGGCTTACGGTATTTTCTGTCAGTAAGAAGAACGGTCTGGCAGACCAGATGGCGGCAGGCCGCTGGTCTGAGGAGAACGACGCAGCACAGATTACTTGTTTCTTTACGGAAAGCGCACAGATAGACAAGAATAAAATAAGGGGTTTTGAGAATCAGCTGGACAAGACGCTTTTGGAAGCTTCCATTACGGCTCCCAATGAAAAGGCAAGGCTTTGGGCGGACGCTTACAGCGGAGTGGGGAAAGTGACCCTTGCCAGCGGGAAAGCTTCCCTTGAAGCGGATGCCATAGGAATAGGCGGTGATTTTTTCCTGTTCCATCCGCTGCAGCTTCTGAATGGTTCCTATTTTTCGGGAAATGATTTAATGTATGACAAGATTATCGTGGATGAGGATGCCGCATGGCAGTTGTTCGGTTCCAATGATGTAGTGGGTATGCAGGTGACGATTGGCGGTATCCCCCACTACATTGCGGGGGTCATACGCAGGGAAGACGGACGATTTAACGAAGCGGCAGGATTGGATAAGACGGTTGTCTATGTATCTTATGAAACATTGTCAGAACTGGGGACAACGGAAGGAATCAATACTTATGAGGTGGTAATGCCGAATCCGGTGGAGGACTTTGCATATACAAAAGTAAAAGAACAGTTCGGCATTGACGAAAGGAACATGTGGGTGGTGGAAAATTCTTCCCGTTTCGGAATGAAGGGACTTTTGACCGTAATCTCAGAATTTGGTATGCGCTCCATGAATGACTACGCCATACATTATCCCTATTGGGAAAACGTTGCAAGAGGATGGGAAGATGTGCTTGCTTTTATCCTTGTACTTCAGATTCTGTTCCTGTTTATTCCGGCAGTGATTGCGGCAGTGACGCTGGTAGTTTTATGGAAAAGAAAAACATGGACATGGCGGACAGTATGGCAGTTCTTAATAGCATGTAAGGATAAACTGGCGGAGCGGTTCCAAAAAGAAAAAAGTAAGTGGAAATATTTCTGATAAATGCATATACATGTCAGGGATATTTTCCGGGGGAGGGAAAAGGGTATGAAAAAGGATATAAAAAAAGGAATCGGAAAAAAAATAGGATGTTTTCTGACAGGATGCGTGATGTTTACACTTGCGGCCTGCGGCGGAAAAAAGGATGAAGCGGCAGTAAGGTCGAAAGAGCATGTATTCCGTTCCGAGCAGGTGGCGATTGAAGGGGTGGAAGATGTAAATACGATTAACAATGTTGTCATCCAGAATGGCAGAATGTATATCAACACTTATGAATGGCAGGATAACGGAGGGACCATCCTTCATTTAATCAGTCAGAACATGGATGGTTCGGATAGGGAATACGCTACGCTGGAAGCAGGGGTAGATGCTTATTATTCCTATATGACAACAGATGCGGAGGGAAACTATCTTGCTATATTAAATGAATCCTATGAGGATACCAGCAATCCGGAGGAATCCGTATGGGTGAACCAGTATTATCTGATGAAGCTGGACGGGAACGGAAACGAGCTGTGGAAGAAGGAACTGGCAGGGGAAAATCCGGATATGTACTGGGTCAATCAGATGCTGCCTTTGAAAGACGGACGGATTGTGATTTCCGATGCGGACGGGATGTTCCTCTATGATGCACAGGGAAATAAAACAGGAAAGGTAAATCTGCAGAAAGAACTGGAAATTTCCGATATGTACCAGCTTCGGGACGGGTCGCTGGTGGTGCGTTCTTTTAGTCCGGAAAAATATGGCGACATTTTAAATAAAGTGAATGTTGATAATGGAGAAGTATCGGAAGATTATACCATACCGGGAGGCGCCAGCGGTTACGGGGGGCTGTATGCCGGGAACGGTTTTGATTTCTTCGTGGTAGGAAGCGGAAGCATTTACGGTTATAATCTGGGGGACGCAGAGCTTACGGAACTCATGAATTTCATTGATTCGGATTTAAGCGGTTATTACATTTATAATTTTGCAGCTGTGGATGAAAAAGAATTTTATGGAATTATGGACGATGAGCTGGGCAGTTCGTCATTTATGAAATTCACAAAAGTGGAACCGAAAGACGTAAAGGACAAGGTTGTCCTTACGTTAGGCTGCAACGGATTTGACTGGGATGTACGCAGACAGGTGGTTGCATTCAATAAATCCAATGAGGAGTACCGGATTACGGTAGAAGACTACTCAAACTATAATACGGAAGAGGACTATACGGCGGGAATGACAAGGCTGAATACGGATATTGCATCCGGAAAAGTGCCGGATATCCTTATATTGGATTTTTCCATGCCGGTGGACAGTTACATCTCCAAAGGACTGTTTGAAGATTTATACCCTTATATAGACAAGGACGGGGAAATGAACCGGGAGGATTTCTTCCCGAATGTGCTGGAAGCCTATGGAACGAATGGAAAGCTGTATCGGTTAGTGCCATCTTTCCGTGTGCATACGGTCGCCGGGAAAACTTCCAAAGTGGGAAGCGAACCCGGATGGACATTGGAAGAACTGAAAGCGGCAATGGAGAAGATGCCGGAAGGAGCGCAGGTTTTTCTGGAGATGACAAGGGATACGATTCTCAATTACGGGATACAGATGTCCGGTGAACAGTTTATTAACTGGAAAACCGGAGAATGCCATTTCAATTCGGATGAATTCATAGGGTTATTGGAGTTTATCAAACAATTCCCTGAGAGTCTGGGCGACGATTATTATAACGATTCCTTTTGGCAGAGTTATGACAGTATGTGGCGTGAGGATAAGGTACTGTTAAGTTTTATGTACCTGAGTAATTTCTCTGCTTACAATTTTGAGAAAAAAGGAACTTACGGCGAAGATATTACACTAATCGGTTTTCCCACAAAGGAAGGAAACGGGGCGGCGCTGGCCTCCAATATGGAGATGGCAATGTCTTCCAAATCCAAACATAAAGACGGCGCATGGCAATTCATGAGGTATTTCCTGTTGGATGAGTATCAGGAACAGATTTACCAGTGGCCTGTCAGCATGAAACAGTTAGACCGTCTGGCGGGAGAAGCCATGAAGAATCCTACCTATGAGGACGAGAACGGAAATCTGGTAGAAGTGGAACAGACTTATACGGTAAACGGCGTAGAGGTTCCCATTACCCCTATGAGCAGGGAAGAAGTGGATGACCTGATTGCCTATATCAAAACGGTAGACCAGGTGTATTCTTATAACGAGGCATTATTGAATATTGTATC
>CAMXQE010000009.1 GCA_947246015.1 uncultured Lachnospiraceae bacterium
GTGAAAGCAGTTCAAAGGCAATATACTCATATATGTCTCTTAAATCGGCATCAGCCTGCTCCGTGGTAGTTACCTCATAAATCATATGCCATAATCCTTTCGGATATCAGCAAATGCCTGTTTTACAGGTTTTGTTCTGCCTGCCTCCATATCCGCATACCCTTTCTCCAGTTCTGCATTTAATTCTGCTTCGCTCAGTCCTGACACATCAGCGGGTCTTGCAGTGGGTATTTTTACTTCAAACGGAAGCCCTCTGTTTAAAATAATCTGTTTATAAAACATATTGATTGCACTGGACGCCGGGATGCCAAGCGCTGACAAAATACTTTCTGCCTGCTCTTTCACATCCGGCTCTATCCTTGCGTACAAATTAGCTGATTTTGCTGCCATAGCATAACGCTCCTTTCCAAAATCTTAGTGGTTCCTTTTGTCAGGTTCATTATACCAATATGTACGCACAATAGCAATACATAGAAATAAACAACGCCCCAAGGGGCGGGGTATTTGACCCTCGCGGCAGTCGCCAAATTCCTAGAGATGCCATGCATCTCTTAAGCAGTCACTTGGCTCGTTGCTCGCGGGAATAAATTCTATAATAAAACATTTGAAAAAAGCAGTGTAAAAAACATTCTTCTTACAGTGCAAAAGGAAGGTCATTACTGTATTTCATAATTTCCTCTTTTATATTATTGCATATTGCCATTATAAAACGTTTTTGCTTTTCGGTGCATCCTGCAAGTAAAGATTTTTCCTCATTTTCCATGGCAGGCATATTTGTTTTCTGCACATCAATCAACAAATCATCCGCCGTGGTATCCAGGGCATTAGCAATCAGCAGTATTGTTTTCAAACTGGGATGCTTTTTGCCTGATTCAATCCGGCATAGATAATCCGGTGCAATTTCGGCCTTTTCGGACAGTTTTTCCTGTGTCCAGAGTTTTTGTTTGCGTAATTTCCTGATACGCAAACCAATAGCAATGTAATCAATTTTCATATGAACGCCCCCTGCAGATTTTTTGGCCTGCTGGTCAATTTTTTCTGACCAACAGTACATGGAATTACTGAGTGTTATTTTATAAAATTGCAGTAGACATTTCATTCGAAAGTTTTGAAAGTGTAAATATAGGACATTTAGTATAAAGGATGATTTTTATGAAAGAAACAGAATTTTTGGATAATAGTACCGATTTACAAAAATCCAGGATAAGGTCGCGCTATCGGGGAATTAATCCTGATTTACTTGAAGTAATTCCCGCAAAACCGACAGAGGGTTTATATAATGACGATATACACAGGAGAGTGGCTATTTATGCCCGTGTTTCTACGGATAATCCACGCCAGACATCTTCTTATGAGTTACAGAAAAATTATTACGAAGATTATATCAGCCGCTATCCGAACTGGGAGTTGGTTCATATATATGCGGACGAGGGTATCAGCGGAACTTCATTAAGACACAGGGATTCTTTTAATCAGATGATTCATGATTGCGTATCAGGGAAGATTGATATGATTATAACTAAAAGTGTTTCCCGCTTTGCGCGCAATATTATGGATTGTATCGGAAACGTAAACAAATTGAAACAGCAGGTTCCTCCGGTAGGTGTATTCTTTGAAAATGAACAGATTTTTACTCTAAACCCACAGTCGGAAATGAGTCTGTCTTTTATTGCAGCCATGGCACAAGAAGAATCTCATGTAAAAAGTTCCAGTATGAACGCCTCCTATGAAATGCGTTTTTCCCACGGAATTTTTATGACTCCGCCATTACTGGGCTATGACCAGGATGAGGACGGAAATTTGATTGTTAATGAAGAAGAAGCAAAAACGGTTCGCTTAATCTTTTTTATGTACCTGTATGGATATTCGACTCAGCAAATCGCAAATCTGTTGTCTAAATTAACACGGCCAACAAAAAGAGGAAATACAACATGGAACAGCAGCTCTGTGTTAGGTGTTTTGCAGAACGAGAGACATTGTGGTGAGGTTCTGGCACACAAAACCTTTACACCAAATTATCTTGACCACAAGGCACGCAAAAACTGTGGTGATTGCAATCAGTACAGACAATCTAACCATCATGAAGCTATTATTACGCCCGAAGACTTTGTTGCAGTGCAAAGAAAAATCAGTAATGCAAAGTATGGCGGAAGCGGTGTGCCGGAGTTGCATGTAATTCCGGACGGGGCGTTAAAAGGTTTTGTTATCATCAATCCGAGGTGGGCATCTTTTCATGCCAAAGACTACAGAACCGCATCGGAAGAGATAGAGAAAAAGGTTAATGATTTCACCAAAGATGTCAAGGTTAATCCGCAAAATGGCGCTCCTGATTTTCGCGGCTATGAAATTGCCCGTACGGAATTTTTTAACGCCGCATCGAAAATCACTGTGACGATTTCCATAGATGGCATGAAATTTGGAATGGACGCCCTGCAGAAGTTAGACAGCATACCATATGTAGAATTGTTGATTCATCCGCACCGGCATCAGCTGGCAGTCCGCCCAAGCAAAAAAGAAATTCGGACTTCTATCAAATGGGCGACTGCTGCAGATGTGAAATATCATCCTAAAATTATTACCGGAGCTGCATTTCTGCCAACATTGTTTGAACTGTTTGAATGGAATACCGAATACCGTTATCGTATTACAGGGATTCGTCGTAAGAAAGACAATGAAACAATTTTGTTGTTTGATTTGCATGAAACGGAGGTTCTGATACCAAAAGATAAGATTCAAAAATTCTGTGAGGATAATAATCTTCCAGAATTAGAGTTTACATCTGTGAATATGTCTGGCTATAGAGGAAAGGTAGTTGCTTACCCATTGACGTGGGCGCAAAGTTTTGGCAGCGGGTTTTATCAATATACACAGAACTCCCCCGGCAGCGGCATAGACAATGAAGGATTATGGAATGTGACAGCCAGGGGAAATCCCTATTATGGCAATGAACCTCAGCCACATCCAAAAGAGCATATCGAGGAAAATCTCAGGCAGCTTTTAGAGGAATTGCAAAAGGAGGATTAGGTATGGAAACAGCGGAAGATATAATACAAGAAGAAAGCTTTAATTTTGATGGCTATCAGGTTGTTCGCGGTGAGTTTTTTGCCCATACTTTTGAACCATCTATTACTTTTAGTGATAGTAAAGTTTACGTAAATACAGCATGTCTGAACCGGATGCCGACAGTAGAATACATTCAGATTCTGATTAATCAACAGGCAAAAAAATTAGTCGTACGGCCCTGCAGTGAAGATGAAAAAGATTCCTTTCGGTGGTGCAGCAACACAGATAAACGCAGACCAAAGCAAATTACCTGTCGTATTTTTTACGCTAAGTTGATAGAAATGATGCAGCGGAATCCGATTTACCGCTATAAATTGCTTGGAAAGCTGATTACTACTAACAGTGAGCAACTTTATGTTTTTGATTTGACAGCAACCGAGGTATATCAACGTATCCGGCAGGAAAGCGGAAAAATTAAGAACAGCCGTACGCCAATATTCCCTTCGGAATGGCAGAACCAGTTCGGGCTGCCGGTGGAAGAACACCGCAAACAGCTTCAGATTAATATATTTGATGGTTACACGGTTTTTGGAATTAAAGACAGCCACGACAGTGAAAAGAGGTAAGAACGGATGAAGAACAACTCTTTAGATACACCTATGATTGTCATTGACAGCAAAAACGGCCGGATTCGGATTCACAGGAATACACTTCATTTACTTGGAAATCCAGAATACATTCAGCTTTTGGTAAATCCGGAAAGGCTTTTGCTTATTATTTTACCCAGTAAAAGACTAAAAACAGCTAATGCAATTCGCTGGGACAGGATTGCAGAGAGTAAATCCTGCGAGCTATATAGTAAAATTTTAGTTCATCAGCTTAGAAGTATCTGCCCGAACTGGAAGGCAAATGGAAAGTATCGGCTGTATGGCTCCTGCGTTACGAATGGACTGTTGATTCAATTTGATATGTCTTCTGCTGAGGAAGTGGGAAAGGAAGTGATAATATGAAAGAAGAAGAACATATTCTTAAAATTGATTCGGAATTTCGGCGTTTGGTATTTCCATATAGTCAGGAGGAATATTCTGCATTGGAGCAACAGATTCTGCGGTGTGGCTGTGGGCAGCCTGTTGTAGTCTGGTATGGGTACATTATCCAGGGATTTGAACAATATGACATCTGTATGGCACACAACATTACATTTGAAATTAAGAATATCAGCTTTCGTGTCAGAGAAGAGGTAATATCGATTAGCTGCCGGAAGGAATTGAGTACCAGATGTCTGCCGGAAAATCAGTATCGATATTTGATAGGAAAACGCTATAATGCGGAGACAATCATTGGAGCACACAATGCTGCGGGCACCGACCAGTTTAAGGAGCGAACCAGAAGGGATCTTTCAAAGGGTAAGAAACTATACGAAGGCAGTGCTGGTCTGACAAAGAAGCGGTTTGCCGGGGAATACCATTTGGATCCATGTTCTATCACAAGGTATTCAATATATGCCCAGGCCATAGATTATATTGCTTCCATAAAATTGGAAACAGTAAATCAGATTCTTGCGAGCAAAATGAAAACATCAATGGAGGCTGTTATGGCTTGCTATGGAAAATCAGAGGATGAAGTAACAAAATTACTGACGGCATCAAGGAGGAGTACGAGTGCCAAAAAAGCCGTATCCGCGGAAGAAAAAATCGGAAAAGGTGCGACTATTAAGGATATGCCGGCTTTTGACCCTGATGCTGAAATCAACAGCCTTGCTTTGACAATTCCATCATGGATTAGTACCATTAACCGTACGCACTCTTCTGCAAAATTCTCATTGCTGACTGCGAAAGGACGAAAACAGTTGGAACAGGAATTATATAAACTCCAAAAAACGACACAAATGATGCTCCATGCTTTGAGGGAGGTACGTTGATATGCAAATAAATCTTTATGTGCCCAATGTTCACTTTGAACAAATCCCTATTAAAAATTTAGTTTCCAATCAGGATTATCAGCGGCATCTTTCCAAAGAACATATTTGTAAAGCAGCAGAACATTTTAATCCTTATCAGATAAACCCGGTAAAAGTCAGTCGTCGAAATGGTATAAATTATGTATTTAATGGTCAGCACACGATTGAAATTGTAGCTTTGGTTTCAGGCTCCCGTGATACTCCGGTATGGTGCATGGTTTATGATGATTTGGAATATGAGCAGGAGGCGGATATATTTGCCAACCAGCAGCGATTTGTAAAAAAACTGCTGCCGTATGAAATTTTCATGGCGAATATCGAAGCCGGGAATGATGAGCAGTTGATAATCAAAGCGTTGGTGGAATCCTTTGATTTACGTATTTGTGGGAACAGCAGACCAGGCTGTATCTGCTGTGTTGCGACGCTGGAAGATATATATCGTAAATATGGTTATGACATTTTACAGCGCAGTCTGCGCCTGTGCATTGCCACATGGGAGGGAGATGTGGATTCGCTGACCAGTAATATTCTCCGCGGAATCACACGCTTGATTGTTGCTTATGAAGATAGTCTGAAAGACGACATGTTTGTAGAGAAGGTAGGACGTTCTTCCCCAAGAGAAATTAGCCGCATAGCCAAGGAACGCAAGGCCGGCTCTATAGGATATGCGGAGGCTATGCTGACACTTTACAATAAAAAAGGCAGCGCCAACGGGTCTCTGAAATGGGCAAAACTATACGAAAATAAGCAGATAATTGATAATCAGAGTGCGATGTTAATACAGGAGCAGTTACCCCCGGAGGAAATTGAATAATATACTTTTTATTTTTGATTTCCTGCTTCTGCGTTGCCGTTGATAGCGGCGGCTATTTGGTTGTCATTCCCCGGAAGCGAACTTGTAGCCCATGCCTAAAACGGTTTTTATGTAAGTTGGGTTTTGGCTGTCCGGCTCTATCTTTTTCCGCAAGTTGCAAATCACATTTGCCACGCTTGACTGGCAGCTTTCGCTCTCCATGCTCCATACGGCTTCAAAGATTTGCGCCTTTGTGAATACCCTCCCCGGACTGGCGGCAAGGTAGCAGAGTGCGCCGTATTCCAAACGGGTTAGGCTTATGTCTGCACCGTCTTTCAGTACCCGGCGTTGGTGTAATCTGATTTCCAATCCCGGAAAAATCAGTGCGGGGGAATGTGGCGGCTGTATAGTTTCCAATGGTATCATTTCGGTAAGGGCTGTTATAATTTTTACAACTTCTTTTTCTTCCATATCATTGAATGTGAGTATGATTATTTTAGCGACAAATCTCACCTCCCATTATGTGGCTGTTTCATTCTATCCGTAAAACTAAACTATAATAGGACAGATAAATAATGCTTATTTCACACTTGTATACTGCCAAAGCCATTCTATATCGGGAAAAAACAGATGCACAATAAAGCATATGAAACAGATTACTATAAAGGCAAGTCCTATATAACCAATAATTTTACCCCATTTTCCTAAAGTATATTTTACATTTTGAACATCAGAAAAAATGGAATTAACTTTCTCATCGGTCAAGTTTTTTTCTCTTACATCTTGAACATCAATATCTTTTACCAATTCATCTAAAGACATACCAAAATAATCACTCAGCATAACCAGCCTTTGAAAGTCAGGATAAGACTGACCTGCTTCCCATTTGGAAATAGTCTGTCGTGAAACTTGTAATTCCATTCCTAATTCTTCTTGGGATAATCCTTGCTTTTTTCTAATGGCTAAAAGTTTTTCATTAAATTTCATTTAAAAACCTCCTTAAAGTTGATGGCAACAGTATATTATTTTTCATCATCACCGACAACCAACTAATGTTGGCAATTTGTCAATGACAACTAACATATGCTTTATTTCTTGCGTTTTTTATACGTAATCCATTGTAGCATATGAAATAAATTGTTTCCATAGCAAAGAATTTCTGACGTTTTACTGTGCTATGTTTCGTAAATAGGAATGAGAGGGATTCCGCCGTAATCGGCATTGTGCGTAATGTGCATAATGCTTGTCTATTGGTCTTTGGTTCGGAATAGTGTGGTACTGGCGGTCTATCTCTTGTTTTCGGTTGCTTGCTTCTTTACCGTACATGAGCATTTTCATGTAGCTTGTCGTTATCCCGTCACTGCACCCGTACCATTCAGAACTGGCAACATCTTTGTCTAATACAATTTGTACTTTGTTTTGACTGTCAAGCATGGCACTGAAAATAGTTGCCGCCCCGACTTTCGTGCCTAACATTTCTTCCATAAGCTCCGCAGGTGCAAAAGAAACACGGGAAACGCCTAACGCATTACTGAAATCTTTGGAACGGAAAGGCTTGTCGCCTGCGGTAATAAAAAGATAAAAAGCTGTCTGCTGTCTGTTGCAGACTGTAAGAGGTTTCCTGTCAAAGCCCTTGCCGATTATCCTTTTATGAAATGCGGCTATACTTTTCTTGTGGGATAGCATATAATGAAGCCAGCAACAAATCAGTATGCAGGAGACACGGATAATGAAATTAAAGAACATTTTGATTGTAGTTAAAGATATTGAAAAGTCGAAACAATTTTATCATGACTTGTTTGGTCTTGATATGGTACTTGACAATGATGGCAACATGATTTTAACGGAAGGTCTTGTACTCCAGGACGAAAAAATTTGGAAGAAATTTTTGGGAAAAGATATTATTCCGAAAAACAATTCCTGTGAACTCTATTTTGAAGAACAAAATATAGAAGCATTTATTGAAAATTTGGAAAAAAAATATCCTTCCATTCAATACGTCAATCCGCTTATGACACATAGTTGGGGACAAAAAGTAATCCGTTTTTACGATTTAGACGGTAATTTGATTGAAGTAGGAACGCCTGCATAATACGAAAAACATCTCGCAATGAATGATACGTCCATGCCGGAAATTGCACAACAAATTCTTTACCGGATACCGCGTTCATATTTCATTCATATTTATTTAAAAAAAACTTTAATTCCATAACATTCTTTAGACATTTATTTCCCATATACTAAATTTATAAGATAAATGAAACACAAATAAATGCCAATCACAGTTAATTGATTTTTTATATAACTTTTTCATAATAAATGCCAAGGAAAGAAAATTTCCTTGGCATCCTCCCTTTTTAGGCGGTTTTTATATTTTGTATTGACACACCTTTCCCAGATAAGCTAGAATAAAGATATTACAAGAGCGTAATAAAATCGCGCTCTTTTTTTATGCACAGGGGTGCGATTGTCCCATTTATAGACACAGCATAGCTGTCATAGTTCATCGCATACTATGAAATAAATTATGAAGGAGGTGTATCGCAGCATATCATTCCTTATGCTGCGGAAACAATGGAGAGTTTTCTTAATATCGTAACAAAAGTCAACAGCGTTCTGAACAATTTTATCTGGGGTCCGGTCATGCTCGTCATATTCCTTGCAGTCGGCCTTATGTTCACATTACGCACAAAGGTCTTCCAGATTTCACACTTCAAATACTGGATTGACGTAACATTTCTTCAGCTGTTCCGGAAAGATGCCGCACATGTCAGAAAAACAAACGACAAACACGCGATTTCCCAATTCCAGTCGCTTTGCACGGCACTCGCTGCCACCATCGGCGTCGGCAATATTTCAGGTGTAGCCGTCGCTCTGGCGCTCGGCGGACCCGGTGCCATTTTCTGGATGTGGCTGTCCGCATTTCTCGGAATGATGACAAATTATGCGGAAAACACCTTGGGAATCAAATACCGCTACCGGAATGAAAAGGGTGACTGGGTCGGCGGAGCCATGATTTACATAGAGAAAGGACTTGGCTGGAAATGGCTGGCGGTTATTTTCTCCGTTTTCTGCGTACTGGCCTCCTTTGGTATCGGCAATATGTCGCAGGGTAACGAAATTGCCAATGGACTTTATAATTCCTTCTCCGTTCCCAAATGGATTACTGCCCTTATCGTTATGCTGCTTGCCGGCCTTGTTATCGTCGGCGGCATCAAGCGTATTGCTTCCGTTACGGAAAAGCTGGTTCCCTTTATGGCCGTTACCTACATCATCGGTGCCTTTGTTGTTATTTTTGCCAATGCTTCCGCTGTTCCGGGTGCATTCGGCGCCATCTTCGGCAATGCATTCAACCTCTCTTCCATGGGCGGCGGCGTAGCCGGATTCACTATTATGATAGCCATGAGGCGGGGTATTTCCCGCGGCGTCTTTTCAAATGAAGCCGGGCTCGGTTCCTCCGTTATGGTTCATTCCGCTTCCAATGTGAAGGAGCCTGTGGTTCAGGGTATGTGGGGCATTTTTGAAGTATTTGCCGACACCTTGATTGTCTGCACGCTGACAGCCCTCACCATACTGACTTCCGGCGTATATGATTATACGGAATATGCACAGTATGTAGGAACGGACCTTCCGGCCCATTTGAAGAGCGGTGTCGCGCTTACCAGTGCGGCATTTGAATCCGTATTCGGTTCCATCGGCGGAGGATTCATTTCCGTTGCTGTTATGCTGTTTGCTTTCTCTACTATTTTAGGCTGGTCCTATTACGGAGAACGCGGTATTGAATACCTTTTCGGTCTGAAAGCGGTTCCGGTATATAAGCTGGTATTCATCCTTATCATCTTCCTGGGATGCAACGCTTCCTTAAGCCTCGTGGTAGATATTTCCGATACCTTTAACGGCTTCATGGCGCTGCCGAACTTAATTGCCGTAACCCTGCTGTCCGGTCAGGTTATCGAAATGACCAAAGAATACATCGCAAGAGTCAGGGCCGGAAAAGAAACGGTAAACGGCGATGATGTTTAACTTATAATTTTATAGTATCCGAATTTGTCTTTATCAGATTAAAAAGAGCTGCAACACTAAGTCTGTCTGCTTAATGCTGCGGCTCTATATTTCTGCGTGGCAATGAGGAAGTCAACACCCCCGCTGCTTGCAGCGGTTGTTGCTCCTCGCGGCAGTCGCCAGATGCTGCAGATACCCGGCCCGTTGCCTGCGGGAATCAGTCATGCTTTAGATATCCTGCTTTACTTCATCCAGGAAAAATCATTTCCGTTATTTCCATTATTGTTATCATTGCTTCCGGCGGAATTTCCCGTTCCATTACCGTTGTAATAATTATTATCATAGTTATTGCTGTTATAGCTTCCATCTGTATAATTGCCGGTAAAATTACCGCCATCTCCACCATAACCATTCCCGTTATAACCATTCATGCCGCTATCCGAAGAGAACTCTAATGGCGCCTGTACCCGCTGCTCTTTCATCTTCTGTATCGCGCACCCCAGAATGAACAGGGAAATACCAAAGTTAATGACCCAGAAAAACGGTATATTAAAAGGCAGGAACGATACTGCCGCCTTGATAATCAGCGGAAGCACCCTGCTGTATATCCCTAACAGATACAGCTGGCCGAACGTAAGCTGACACTTCATACAGGATGCTACTATCATCCCCAGCAGCGCAACGAACAGGACACCAAAGAAAAACAGCGCGGTTATCCAAAAATAAGCCAGAATCATAATGATTATAATCCACAAATAAACAAATGGCAAAAGTCCCATCAAATCATCTTTGGAAAATTCAAGTCCGTCAAATTCATCAAAGTAATACTGCTGAACCTGACCGTTATTCTTCATAATCACTTTCTCGGAATCCATCAGTATCACCTGGGAATAATCATAAAGCAAATCGCCCAGCTGACTGGCATCATAAAAATAGGAATCCGGGTCTGTATCAATGTTCACGTATATTCCGCTTTCTTCGTATTCCACCATAGCGTCTACCCACAAAACGCCATCTGCCAGTTCAAAATCCGGTACATTCTCCCTCACCTGGTTTGCCAGCCCGTTGGAACCGGCTAACAATTGCCCAAATGGTATCCCCATCGTTATAATCCAGTAAAACAGCATCAACACAACGCCAAATCCAAATACTTTACCTTTTTTGTTATTTAAAAAATTCTGATAGCTTTTGTAATCATAAATAGCCAGTGCCATTTCCTTAAAAATATTCATTCCATACCTCTTTTATTTTACTTGTTTTACCATTCTATCATTATCAGCATTAATAAGCCACACCGGCCAATGCAAACGCAAGCCCGAATACCACGGCATACGCAAGTACCAGTACTACCGCATCCAGTAATACCCTTACTGCCACATTCATTCTGTTATTAGTAGAAATAGAAGTAGTAGCTCCGATACCCACTACAAATATCAGCAACCCTATTGCACCGTTCAGACAGTTTATAAAATGAAGTGCAATAAATATGTAAGACCACCAGGGCATCTTAAACGGGACATATTGTTCGCCTGTTGCACAATCCACACCATCTATGACAAGCTGGGGTGCACTCAGATTCTTTCTGACCAGCAGCGCCGTTTTGGAACCCACAGGAAATTCATATTCCTCATGAACCAAACCCGTTTTCTTTTTATATTTTTTACTAAGAACAAGCTTTTCCCCGTTAATCTCTACATTTGAACCTTTCATTTTGACCGAATAAGTCTGTCCGTCAACTTTCACATTCCATGCCTTTGCCATTTTTTCTCTCCCTTAATCCCTAAAAATTTATTCCCCTTCAAATTCCATTTTTCCTTACGCGCCCCTGTGCAATCAGGTAGGGAAGTTTTTCTCCCTACTCACCGCGCGGGGCGCGTGCTGCAAAGCAGCTAACTTCCTTACGCGCCCCTGTGCATAAAAAGGCTGTCCAGCGCGGACAGCCCTTTTCTTAATCCCATACTCTTTCAACTCATGCTTTATCAATAGAACCGAACAATTCCATTTTTTCCTTAACAGTCGCTTTAATCGCTTCGAATCCGGGTGCAAGAATCTTACGGGGGTCAAATCCCTTTCCTACCTGATCCTTGCCTTCTTCGATGTATTTACGTGTAGCTGCTGCAAAAGCAAGCTGGCATTCTGTATTTACGTTAATCTTTGCAACGCCCAAAGAGATTGCTTTCTTAATCATGTCAGCCGGAATGCCTGTACCGCCGTGAAGCACCAGAGGCATATCGCCTGTCAGCTTCTGAATAGCATCCAGCGTCTCGAAAGATAATCCTTCCCAGTTCTCCGGATACTTTCCATGAATATTGCCGATACCTGCTGCGAGGAAATCAATGCCCAAATCAGCAATTGCCTTGCACTCGTTAGGGTCTGCACATTCACCCTTACCGATTACGCCGTCTTCTTCACCGCCGATAGCGCCTACTTCTGCTTCAATGGAAATCCCTTTGTCATGAGCTGCCGCAACCAGTTCTTTCGTCTTAGCTACGTTCTCATCAATCGGATAGTGGGAACCGTCAAACATTACGGATGAAAAACCAGCTTCGATGCATTTGTAGCAGTGTTCATAACTGCCGTGATCCAAATGAAGCGCTACGGGAACCGTAATATTCTGGTCTTTAATCAGTCCGTTTACCATACCTACTACTACATCATATCCGCCCATGTACTTGCCTGCACCCTCGGAAACGCCGAGGATTACGGGAGAATTATTCTCCTGCGCTGTCAGAAGGATTGCTTTTGTCCACTCAAGATTGTTGATGTTGAACTGTCCGACTGCGTAATGGCCGGCTTTTGCTTTTTGAAGCATTTCTGTTGCTGATACTAACATTTTTATCTACCTCCATATCATAATAAATACATATTTATGGAATTTATTATACCCCATTCCGCTAAAAAAAGAAATAGTTTCTTACAAATATAATTCGCATAGCCATGCACATGCTGCTTTTCATTGATATGTCAGTGAAAAGTAACTTGAACTTTCCTGCTTATACAACAGGAACCCTGATTTTTACCGCCTGTTTCATATTCTCTATATGGACACTTTTATGATTTCCCCCGAATTCCCCGTCTGTTGTCCAGGGAATTTCCCCCTCCGCTTCAAACGTGATTTCTCTCGTTTTAAAACAATACATATAATCCGTATTGATATTCCGGTTTAAAAGCGCTGCAATAATCATATTGATTTCCAGCGGGTTCGAAGGTTTTTTAATCAATGTTACTTCAAATTCCCCATCGTCTAATTCCACATATTTGCCGGTAATCCGTTTAAAACCGCCTACGGAAAGGGAATTCGTCACCATGCCGTATATAAATTCGTCCTCTATGGTTTTTTCCGCTCCTCCGTCTGCCTCCTGCTCCGAAGAACGGTAACATACTTTCAGCTTATAAGATTTTATGGAAGAGATTCTTTTCATTCCTTCCAGCAGATAAGCCATATGCCCCAGCACATTCTTAATTGCCTGACTGGTTTCATACGACACATCGGTAAATAATCCGAAAGCTGCAATATAAACAAAACAGTTCTCGTTAAACGCCCCGATGTCACAAGGATAATCTTCCCCCGATACAACTACTTCCGCCGCTCTGCACATATCTTTCGGCAGGCCGAGGCTCATAGCGAAGTCGTTTGTGCTCCCTGCCGGAATATAGCCAATCGGTATCCGTTTGGAGCATTTAATCATACCGTTTACCGTCTCATCGAGAGTGCCGTCCCCGCCGCTGCACACCAGCAAATCATACCGCTTCTTTTTATTCATGACTGCCCGGGCCGCATCCCCTTCCTGCTGGGTAGGATATACCGTAACCTCACAGCCAGCCTTTGCAAAAATATCTATAATATCACATAGCTTACTGCGTATCTTTGCCTTCCCTGCGCGGGGATTGTATACAAACAATATATTTTTTGCCTCCATACCGCACCTCCGTTCTCTTCTCTCTGATGGGGCAGGGAAAATTTCTCCCTGCTCTCCGCACGGGATGCGTGCTGCGCAGCAGCTAATTTCCTTACGCACCCCTGTGCATAGTCAAAAACAGGAGCACCGTTCAGATGCTCCGTTCCTTTTGCTTCCTTGAAACATATCTTTAACTTACCTTTCCTTTTAAAAGATATGCTTCAATATCCTCTACTGCCTGCTGTTCATCTGTCCCGTCAGCAATAACCGTCACTTTCTCACCGCTGTCGAGTCCCAGACTCATCATGCCCATAATACTTTTTGCATTCACCTTTTTTCCCTCCGCCTCGATGTACACCGTACAATCATGCCGGCTGGCCACCTGCACCAAAACCGCTACCGGCCTTGCCTCCAGTCCGGAAGGCAGCTGAATCTGCATAACTTTTTCAATCATAATGCTCCTCCTTTAATCCCTAAGCTTATCAGCAATTTCACTTAATTTTCTCAGTCTATGATTCATTCCCGACTTTCCCATCGGCGGAGTCAGGATTTGTCCCAATTCCTTTAATGTTGCATCCGGGTATTCCAGCCTTAACTCTGCTGTTTCCCTTAAGCTGTCTGACAGATTCTGAAATCCATAGCGCTCCCTTATCAGGAGGATATCCTCGATTTGTCTGGATGATGCATTAACCGTTTTGGTAATATTCGCCGTTTCACAATTTACTTTCCGGTTAATGGAATTCCGCACCTCTTTAACAATCCTGTAATTCTCAAAATCCATTAAAGATATATGCGCCTCCATAATATTCAGCAAATCCACGATTCCCGTGCCCTCTTTTAAATAAACCACATAATATTTCTTTCTGCTGACAATCTTGGCCTCTACCTGAAATCCTTGTATGAGTTGCTTTAACTGCTCGGCTCCCTCTTCAAAGATACATACAAATTCCATATGATAGCTTTTCTCCGGGTCACTCATGGACCCGACACTCAGAAAAGCGCCCCTCAAAAAAGCACGCTTACAACAGGCATTCTTAATGATAAGCGGATTCGGCCCTTTCCTGACTGCCTGTTCCATGCCATACTCATCATTCATCTTAACTGCCTGAAGTATTTTCGCAACTTCCTCCCTGCCTTTCACAAGGGTGGTATATGTATGTCCCTTTCCTTCACCCAAAGAGATTTGCGAAACACCAGTATTTATATTAAATGTTTTTTCCAATAATGTAAAGCATTTTCTGATAACAGTTTCATTTTCTGTCTGCAGGCAGAGACAGAGCTCCCCGTCCCTGTCTGTTTCCAGTCTGCCCAGAAAACAGATAATCGCCGCCAGTTCCGCCAGCTGACAATGCCTGGAAGTGCTGACCTGTCTGGAAAGTTCCTCTTTTACTTCACTTGAAAAAGACATGGCGATACCCCTTATTTTTCATCCCTATGGTATATCTTAAGCCCATAGTTTCCCTGATTCTTCATACGCCTGTACAATTCGTTTGCAAGCGTAACGCTTCTATGTTTGCCGCCTGTACATCCGATTCCGATGACAAGCTGATATTTTCCTTCTTTTACATAATTTGGTATGAGAAAATGTACCATATCTTCCAATTTGGCAAGAAATTCTCCGGCTTCCGGGAAGCTCAGCACATAATCCTGAACCGCTTTATCATTGCCGGTCTGATGCTTCATTTCATCGATGTAATACGGGTTCGGCAGAAAACGTACATCGAATACCAAATCCGCATCTGCCGGTATCCCGTTTTTGAACCCAAAGGAAAGAATCGTTACCATGAGACTGTTATACTCTTCATTCATAACAAAAATCCGGTCTATTTCTTCTTTCAGTTCCCTTGTAAGCAGGTTAGAAGTATCGATGACATAATCCGATTCCTCCTTTATGGTTCTTAAGATTTCCCGCTCTTTATTGATGCCATCCTCTACTCTTCCTTCCATAGACAGGGGATGCATTCTCCTGGTTTCCTTATATCTTTTTAAAAGCACCCGGTTGGAAGCATCCATAAACAGTATTTCAAACAGATAACCGCTTTTTCTCAGATTTTCCAACGCTTTCCATGCTTCTTCAAAAAGCTGGTCCGAACGCACATCCAGCCCCAGCGCTACTTTATTTATTTCAGAATTCGGCATGGCAATCAGATCCACGAACTTTTCCAACAGGGGAATCGGCAGATTGTCCACACAGTAAAATCCCACATCTTCCAGCATCTTGAGCGCGGTCCGCTTCCCGCCGCCGCTCATTCCCGTCACAACCACGAATCTCATATGCGCCCTCTTGTCCTCCGTACCTCAATGATTCCGTTAAAAGTCTCCTAAAAATATCACTTCCCGTTCCAGCCTCACGCCGAACTTCTCTTTAACCCGCTGCTGCACTTCTTCTATGACCTCTCTTACATCCTCTGCCGTAGCTTTTCCGGTGTTTACCACAAAACCGCAGTGCTTATCTGCTACCCGTGCGCCGCCGATGCCAAATCCCCGAAGCCCCGCATCCATAATCAGCTTTCCCGCATAATATCCTTCCGGCCGCTTAAACGTACTTCCTGCGCTGGGATACTCCAAAGGCTGCTTTTCCCTCCGTTTTGCCTCCAGTTCTCCCATTTTCGCGTCTATCTCATCCCTATTGCCCGGCTGTAATCTGAGCACAGCCTCCAATACGATAAACGGGCGGTTTTTAATAACACTGGTACGATAACCGAATTCCATGGTATCATTATCCAGCACCAGGATTTCCCCTTCCCGGTTCATCACTTCCACGGATTCCACAACCTGTTTCATCTCCCCGCCGTAAGCCCCCGCATTCATAACAATGCCGCCGCCTATGGTTCCAGGAATGCCGGAAGCGAACTCCAAACCAGACAGACTGTGTTCCCTTGCCTCCGTTGCGGCCCTTGCCAGCAGTACGCCTGCCGGGACTGTCATACGCTCTCCCTCGATGCGGATTTCTCCCATACTACTGTCCAGTTTTACGATAAAACCCGAATATCCCTTATCTCCAACCAAAAGATTGCTCCCGTTCCCCAGGATAAAATAATCCTGTCCCGTAATCTGCAGGTAAGGCACCAGTTTCAGCAGCTGCGCCTTGTCCCTGATTCGAATCAGGCATTTCGCATCCCCGCCTATCCTGAAAGTCGTATGTCTGCTCATTGGTTCATTGAATAGAATATCTTCCTGCGGTATTACTTCTTTTATATAATCATAAATAGATGAATTCACCTTAGACTCCTGCCTGTTTTTTATTATGATATGTCATTTGGAAATAACTTATTCCAGCACTAATTTAGCAGCCCCGTATATCCCCGCGTCATTTCCCAGCGTAGCCAGTGCAAACTTTGCATCCTTACACCCTTTAAATACCGTTCTTTCAAAATGCGGGCGTATATAATCGAATAATACCTCTCCTGCCTTGGACACACCGCCGCCGATTACGAATATCTCAGGATTGACCACACCCGCTATTACCGCCAGTCCCTTACCGAGATATTCACCGAACCGCTCCGCAATCTTTATAGCCAGGGCATCTCCCTCCTTCACCGCATCGAATACTGCTTTCGCAGAAATCCTTTCTACCGGCTTTTCACGAAGTATGCTGGGCTCATCGGTCGCCTGAAGCATCCTCCTTGCCAGCCTTACCACGCCCGTAGCGGAAGCGTATTCTTCCAGGCATCCGGTATTGCCGCAGCCGCAGGGCTCCGTTTCATCATCCTCTACATGAATATGGCCGATTTCACCGCCGGCCCCGCAGGCTCCGGTCAGTATACCGCCGTTCACAATAATACCGCCGCCTACACCGGTTCCCAGTGTAACAGCCACCATATTCCGGCATCCTTTGCCGCCGCCCTTCCACATTTCTCCGAGAGCAGCCACATTCGCATCGTTACCTGCCTTCACTTTCATTCCCAGCAGTCCGGAAAGCGTATCACTGATACTGAAAGTCCCCCACCCCAGATTTACGGCTCCATATACGGTGCCCGCCGCATCAATCGGTCCGGGAGCCCCCAGACCCACACCCGCGACTTCATCTTTCGGCACTTTCTTTTCTGTCATTTTAGCGGTAATACTCTCCGCAATATCCGGAAGAATCTTCTCTCCTCCATTTTCGGTTCTCGTAGGAATCTCCCACTTATCCAAAAGATTTCCTTCCGCATCGAACAGTCCCATCTTGACTGTCGTACCTCCTACATCTACTCCGAATACATATCTGCCCATAACGTGCTCCTGCCTTTCCGCATATTTTTACTCTTCTTTATTCCGTTTGTCCATTCCGTTTGTCCATTCCGTTTGTCCATTCCGTTCCTGTTATTTTTCTTCCTCTTCTTCATCCCTGCGCTTTGCCAGTGAATTCTGCACGCGGGTATATAATTCCTGCGCCGCATTATATCCCATCTTCTTCTGGCGATGGTTTACTGCTGCCGATTCACAGATAATAGCCAGATTCCGCCCCGGACGAATCGGAATATTATGGCACACTACCCGGTTGCCCAGATACTCCGTATATTCCTCTTCCAGTCCCAGCCTGTCATACTCCTTATCTTTGTCCCACTCTTCCAGACGAATCACCAAATCTATATTCTGGGTATCCCTCACGCTGGACACACCGAACAATGTCTTTACATCCACAATGCCGATACCCCTCAGTTCGATAAAATGCTTTGTAATATCCGGCGCCGAGCCAATCAGCGTTTCATCGCTTACCTTACGGATTTCCACCACATCATCGGTTACGAGACGGTGTCCTCTCTTAATCAGTTCCAGTGCCGCTTCGGACTTACCGATTCCGCTCTCTCCCGTTATCAGCACACCTTCCCCATATACATCCACCAGTACGCCATGTACGGAAATGCAGGGAGCCAGCTTCACATTCAGCCAGCGGATGATTTCCGCCATAAATGCAGAAGTTGCTTTCTTGGTCATCAGCAGCGGCACCTTATTTTCAATTGCCATTTTAAGAAATAAAGGTTCCGGCTGCAGCTCCCGGCAGAACACAATAGCCGGAATCTCCCGCGACAGCAGTTTTGTATAAATCTCATTCTTCCTTTCCTCCGGCAGTCCTTCCATATAAGTATACTCTACAAATCCAATCACCTGAAGGCGGGTTGCATCAAAATGTTCAAAATATCCTGCCATCTGCAGCGCAGGGCGGTTGATATCCGGCTGATTGATCCGCACTTTGGAAATATCCAGTTCCGGTGTCAGATTTTCCAGTTTCATCTTGTCTATGATTCTTTTTAAACTTACATACGCCATAGCCTTCTCCTTTTATCCCTCAATATTTAGTATGGTTTAATATTTCTTCCGATTTTATCAATTTTAACATAGACAGGTTATAATATCAATTCATCCTGAGATATTTTCCGCTTCCGCTTTTCGTAAAAAAAGGGATGCAGAAAATGTGATTATTAGTTATAATAGTAATAGGATAAAAGTAACAGAAAAAAATAAAAAATTACAGACAGGGGGGCGCACCATATGAAATATAAAATATTATTGACAGGAAATAATAAAGCCATTATGGATGACCTTTTCTCTAAAACCGGCGGACGTTTTGAATACCAGACCACCTCCGCACGTTACGAAGACATTCTGAGTCATTTTAGACACTTCAAACCGGACGGCTTTCTCTATTGCATCAATCATGAAATGCCTGACAGTTTCCGCAGGCTCTCCGATTTAAAGCAAAGTCCCGAAGCCGTTGCCACCGCATTCTTTGCCGTCGGCACCAGACCCGAATGTGATTCCTATACACGGACTGTTCCGGGAGTCGCCGACTTAATCCTGGAAAAACCAATCGGCATCAGCAGCATGGAAGAGAAGATGGCCGATTACTTCATCAGTGCCCGCACTCATAAAGCGGCAGCTCCGGCAACATCCCCCATGGCAGTGCCGCCGGCAGCGGCAAATACCGTTCCTGCCGCCGGAAGCCAGACGGGGAATCCGCCGGTTCCGAATGCAGGAGCCGTACCGCAGCAGATGCCTGCGCAGCCAGCTTCCGCCAGCCAGACACCTGCAGGCAGACCGCAGAACACAGCAAGTCCAACACCTGCTTCCGGCACGCCGCAGCCTAATGCCGAACTGCAGCAGCCAGCCGTTTCCAGGCAGCCGGCTAATCCGTCTGTCCAGCCAGCAGCCGCACCGGCGCCTGCTGCAGCATCCGGACAGCCCGACCCGAACGATGAACTTCTGCTGGCACTGACGGAACAGGTCGGGCAGGCCGCCAAGGTTATTGAGGCAGTAGCCAACATGCCTGTCATAGACGATGACAGCGAAGACGACCCCGAACGCCGTAAGCATATTCTTGTAGTAGATGACGATTCACGTATGCTCAAAATTATTAAGCGGCATCTTTCGGATAAATATGATGTAGCCACAGCCCTGAACGGCAGACTGGCTCTTAAATTCCTTGAAACCAAAAAAACGGATTTAATTCTTTTAGACTACGAAATGCCTTTGGAAAATGGCCCTACTATACTGAAAAAACTAAGAGAGAACCCATATACCCATGACATACCGGTAATCTTCCTGACCGGCATTTCCGAGCGTGACAAAATTGAGAAAGCCCTGGTTATGAAACCGCAGGGATATCTCTTAAAACCGATTGACCATATCAAACTGCTGTCTACCATCAGCAAACTTATCGGATAAGCAGGGAGGAATCAGACACATGCAGGGAGATTTACATATCACTGACTTAATTGACGCAGATATTTTACAGCAGGTGCAGAATGCCTTTTCCAAGCTGACCGGTATTGCCTGTATTACGACTGACGCAAACGGCATCACCGTTACGGAAGGCACCAATTTCACCGATTTCTGCATGAAGTATACCCGAAAATCCACACTGGGCTGTCTGCGCTGTGAACAATGTGACAAGTACGGAGCGGAAACCGCTTTAAAAAACCAGGCCACTACCGCATATTACTGTCATGCAGGACTTTTGGACTTTGCCGCTCCAATTATGGCAGGCGATACAATGATTGGCTGTTTCATCGGCGGCCAGGTATTAACCGAACCGCCCGTTATGTCAAAAATCATGGAAACCGCAAGGAGTATTAATGTAGACCCCGTCACTTACTGGAATGCCGCCACGGAAATTAAAATCGTGCCGAAGGAATCCCTGGATACCACCGCTGATTTTCTCCGTACGATTGCCGGCGTATTATCCAATATTGCCCATCATAAACTTATGATTAATCAGGCGAACATTGAAGTAGAAAAGGCAGCGCGTATGAAATCGGATTTCCTCGCCAACATGAGCCACGAAATCCGTACGCCTATGAATGCCGTGATTGGTATGGCAGAAATGGCTCTGCGGGAAGATTTGCCTCCCGCAGCACGGGAACATGTAAACCAGATTAAATCCTCCGGCAAAACACTGCTTACCATTATCAATGACATTTTGGATTTCTCCAAAATTGAATCCGGAAAGCTGGATATTATTTCCAGTGAATACGAAATGTTTTCGATTATTAACGATATAACCAATATTATTATGACACGCATTGACAGCAAAGATGTGGAACTGATTCTGGATATCGCACCGGACATTCCCCTTAAGCTGCACGGCGATTTTATCCGCATCAAACAGCTTATCATTAATATTGCCAACAATGCAGTCAAGTTTACCGAACACGGACAGGTTCTTCTGAAAATTGATTTCATCCGGAAACACAATCATCAGATTGACTTGCTCGCTTCCGTTACTGACACAGGTATCGGCATCAAAAAAGAAGACTTTGGGAACCTCTTCCAGTCCTTCCAGCAGCTGGACAGCAAGCGGAACCGGAATGTAGAAGGAACCGGACTCGGCCTTGCCATTTCCAAGCAGCTTCTGACGCTGATGCATGGAAATATATGGGCGGAAAGCGAATACGGCAAAGGAAGCCGTTTCTCTTTCATCGTTCCCCAGCGGGTTGAGAACATGGAACCCAGTGTATCCGTAAAAGATTTAAAACCTTTTACTGCTTTTGTATATGTTTCCAATCCTTATGTGAAAGCGCAGCTGGAAACCGATATACGACGCTTCGGCGGTGAGTACCATTTATTGGTTTCCCCAAAAGACCTGACCGGCCTGCAGCCGGATGACAATACCTTCTTCTTTATCGAACACTGCGTTTTTACGGAGCAGATGGAAGGTTATATCAAGGGGCATCCTGAAATTACGGGAGTACTCATGCTGGATTTCCGCGCCTCCTACACCACCGATATTGAAAATCTTCTGGTTGTAAAAAAACCGCTGTATTCCCTGAATATAGCATCCATACTCAATCACGAAGACATCCATATGTATACTTCCCATTCTTCCGACGAAGATTTTGAATTCATCGCGCCGGATGCCGAAATATTAATCGTGGATGACAATACGGTCAACCTTACTGTTACGGAGGGCCTGTTAGAACCCATGCAGATGCACATTGATACTGCCTTAAGCGGGAAAATTGCCTTAGATAAAATTGCACAGAAACATTACGACCTCATATTTATGGACCATATGATGCCGGAACTGGACGGTGTAGAGACGACCCATATCATCCGCCGCTTCCATGAAGACTACGATGACGTTCCTATCATTGCCCTTACCGCCAATGCGGTATCCGGAACGCGCGCAATGTTCTTAAGGGAAGGCTTGGACGACTTTGTCCCCAAACCGATTGAACTGCGTTTTCTTATATCTACGCTGAGACACTGGCTGCCGAAAGAGAAAATAATGAAAGTCCGTCAGCATTCCGGAACCCAGAAAAAGCCTGAGCCAAAACCCGCCCTGAAAATTAAAGGGCTGGATGTGGATGCAGCATTGCAGCTTCTCGGAAGCGAGAAGCTATACTGGTCCGTACTGAAGGACTACTATCACCTTATCGAAAAGAAAGCCCGGCTCATCGACAGTTATGAAAAAAATAGCGACTGGCATAACTATACCATAGAAGTCCATGCACTGAAAAGCGCCTCCCGGCAGATAGGCGCCGCTACACTGGCCGATATGGCCGCTGCTCTGGAGCAGGCCGGAAATGCCCTTGATGCGGATGTGATACGGGCACAGACACCCGGACTTTTAGAAAAATACAGAGAATATATAACGATTTTACAGCCTTACTTCATTGAAGAAGTTTCCAGTGACGAGGGCAAACCGGAATGCCCTGCGGAGTCATTGCAGGAGTTTTTCCAAAAAATGCAGAATGCCCTCGAAAATCTGGATATGGATGAAATGGAAGCTGTTTTGGAAAATATGAATCAGTACCGGTATATCGATTGGCAGCATGACTTGTTCGAAAAACTCCGGAGCGCCATCGATGATATGGATGTAGATGTCTGCGGAGAGATTATCGAAACCTGGGAAAATCATTCCTGAGAAACATAACACGGAAACTTATTGGGAGTGAAAGAAATCGTAGATTCCCTGCGCTATATGCAGGGGAATCTCCGGAACCTCTGCCAGACGGGAGGGCTGAGCCGCTTTTATTTCTTCAATTGATTTAAAGTGACGCATTAATGCTTTCCTTCTGGCAGGCCCCACTCCCGGTATATCGTCCAAAACTGATTTCACCTGCGTTTTACTGCGTAAAGAACGATGATATTCTATGGCAAAGCGGTGCGCTTCATCCTGCACTCTGGTGACCAGTTTGAAGCCTTCGGAATGCCGGTCTATGGGAATTTCTTCATTATTAAAATAAAGCCCTCTGGTCCGGTGGTTATCATCTTTTACCATACCGCACACAGGAATGTGGATGTCCAGTTCTCTCAACACATCCAAAGCGATATTAACCTGTCCTTTTCCGCCGTCCATAAGAATTAAATCAGGAAATTTTGTAAAACTGCCGAATTCCTTTTCCATCTCTTTTAAATCCAGTTCCTTCTGCTCCTCCATCCCATGAAGAAAACGCCGTGTAAGCACTTCTTTCATACAGGCGTAATCATCCGGGCCCGACACAGTCTTTATCTTGAATTTACGGTAATCACTGCGCTTCGGTTTCCCCCTTTCAAACACTACCATGGAACCGACATTCGCAAAACCGCTGATATTGGAAATATCGTATGCTTCCATCCTGCTGATACCTTCTATGCCAATCAAAGCCGCTATTTCCTTTACCGCCCCTATCGTGCGCCCTTCTTCTCTCTTTATCTTTTCTTTATCCTGGCTTAAAACAAGAGCCGCATTTTTAGCTGCCAGCTCTACCAATTTTTCCTTCGTTCCTTTCTTCGGCACACGTATATAGACCCGGCTTCCCTTCCTTGCCGACAGCCAGCGTTCCAGCACCTCAATATCCTCAATCTGCTCCTGAAGCATCAGTTCCTTTGGAATAAAAGGAGTTCCCGCATAAAACTGTTTGACAAAATCCAGCAGTATCTGCGCCCTTTCATTTCCTGATACATGTGTCATATAGAAATGTTCCCTGCCAATCAGCTTCCCGTTACGGATAAAAAATACCTGTACTACTGCATCGTTTTCATCTGCTGCCAATGCAATGATATCCTTATCCTCGCCGTCGCTGTCCGTAATTTTCTGCTTCTGTGCCACCTGTTTCACGCTGTTGTACAAATCCCTGTACTTTATAGCCTCTTCAAATTCCATATTTTCCGAGGCATCCTGCATCTTACGCTCCAATTCTTTCAATATAGGCTGATAATTCCCGTTCAGAAAATCCAGCGCTTTATCCACCTGTTCCCTGTACTGTTCGCAGGATACATAACCCTGGCAGGGGGCCATACACTGTTTGATGTGATGATTCAGACAGGGGCGGTCCTTCCCCTCCTCTTTAGGCAGGCTCCGGCTGCATGTCCGGAGCATATACAGCTTGTTCATCAATTCGATGGTATCTTTAACCGCCGCTGCGCTGGTATACGGGCCAAAATAACGCGACTTATCCTTCTTCATTTCTCTGGAAAAAAGTACCCTCGGATACGCTTCCCCCACAGTCACCTTGATATATGGATACGTTTTGTCATCCTTCAGCATCGTATTGTAACGCGGACTGTACTCCTTAATCAGATTATTTTCCAGTACAAGGGCTTCCAGCTCCGAATCTGTAATGATATATTCAAACCGGGCAATCTGTGTCACCATCTTATCAATCTGCGGTCCGCGTCCGATATTCTTGCGGAAATAGGAACGGACGCGGTTGTGAAGATTAATTGCTTTTCCCACATAGATAATCGTATCATTTCCGTCATGCATGATATAGACACCCGGTTTCGTGGGCAGTTTCTTCAATTCTTCATCAAAATCAAACAACATATCTCACCTGCCGCTATTTCTGCTCATCTATTTTCTTCTGCAACGTATCCTCAAAATTTCCCGACGCATTGGAAAAACGACCTACCGGACCCGCATTTTCCGGCTGTCTTACCGTCGCGTCTTCCTCTGGCTGTCTGCTTCCGTTTCCTTCCTGCGGAACATCCTTCCGGTCAGTTTCCTGACTGAATCCCTGTCCTTCCCACTGACTTTTTTCCCGGCTGGATTCCTGTCCGGTTTCTCTGCTTATATCCGGTTCCCCTCCGGTTTCTTCCGTGCGTTCTTCCATACTGTTTTTTACATTATTTTCGATACTGTTTTCTATACTGCTTTTTATACTTTTTGCCTCGATTTCTTCCTTCTCCTCAGGTTCAGGCAGCCCCTTTTCCTTCCGGTATATCGACATGAATTCCTTACCGGTAATCGTTTCCTTCTCTATCAGATGCGCCGCCAGTTTATCCATTAGTTCCCTGTTTTCGGAAAGCATACTCTTTGCTTCCTCATAGCATTCCTTCAGTATATTCATAACTTCGGTATCTACATCCGCCGCCGTCACATCGCTGCAGTTCATGCGGGAACCGCCGCCCAGATACTCATTTTCTACGGTAGCAAGCCCCATCAGCCCGAATTTATCACTCATGCCGAACCTGGTTACCATATTCTTTGCAATATTCGTAGCCTTCTCAATATCGTTAGCCGCTCCGGTCGTCACGGTATCAAAAACAATCTCCTCCGCAGCGCGTCCGCCCAGATAACCCACCAGCATATCATGCAGTTCCGCTTTTGTATTCAGATACTTCTCTTCTTCCGGAACCTGCATAACGTAACCAAGCGCACCCATGGTACGGGGGACGATGGTAATCTTCTGCACCGGTTCGGAATTTTTCTGCAGTGCGCTTAACAGAGCGTGTCCCACCTCATGATAAGATACGATTTTCCGTTCTTCTTTGCTCATAATGCGGTCTTTCTTTTCTTTTCCCACCAGCACCTGTTCCACTGCTTCAAATAAATCGTGCTGGCAGACATATTCCCTGCCCCTCTGTACTGCGTTAATCGCCGCCTCGTTTATCATATTTGCGAGGTCGGCTCCCACGGCGCCGCTGGTAGCCAACGCTATAGCGTCCAAATCCACACTGTCATCCATCAGTACATCCTTGGCATGAACCTTTAAGATTTCCACACGTCCTTTTAAATCCGGTTTATCTACAATAATCCTGCGGTCGAAACGCCCCGGGCGAAGCAGCGCCTTATCCAGTATCTCCGGACGGTTGGTCGCACCCAGTATCAGGATACCTTTCGACGTATCGAAACCATCCATTTCAGATAACAGCTGGTTCAGAGTCTGCTCACGCTCTTCATTCCCGCCCCCATACTTGGAGTCACGGCTCCGTCCTATGGCATCTATTTCATCAATAAATATGATACAGGGCGCATTTTTCGTCGCTTCCTTAAATAAATCCCTTACACGGGAAGCGCCCACACCCACATAGAGTTCTATGAAATCCGAGCCGGCCAGCGAGAAAAACGGTACATGTGCTTCTCCTGCCACCGCTTTTGCCAAAAGGGTCTTACCTGTTCCGGGAGGTCCCACCAGCAGCGCGCCTTTTGGCAGCTTCGCGCCGATTTTAGCATATCTGCCCGGATTGTGAAGAAAATCCACCACTTCCTGCAGCGACTCCTTTGCCTCATCCTCTCCCGCTACATCTTTAAAAGTCACGCCCGTCTCTTTTTCCACATAAACTTTTGCGTTACTCTTTCCTACACCCATCACACCGCCGCCGCTTTTGGACATCCTGCGGAACAGGAAACTCAGCAGCACCCACATGAGCAGAATGGGAAGAATATAAGTCAGGATAATAGACAGCAGCATCCCCGAACCATCAGGAACCACACCGCTTACATCCACATCATGTTCCAGCAGAAACTGCGTCAGGCTGTCATCCTCTATCCTCCCGGTATAATAAGTAACCGTCGGAACAGCATACGGATTATTGCTCCCCGCCTGCTGTTTCGGTGCGATGTTAATCCGGTCGGTATCGATTTCCACGCTTTCTACCTCACCGTTCTCCACCAGCTCCATGAATTCATTATAAGTGATTTCCCGCTCCGTGCCTCCGGTCATCAGCTTCATGAAATAGCTCATGCACAAAAGAGTAATCAACGCCGCCACCAAAAGCAGAACAATACTCTGCCTCTTAGGGTCCTCCCCGTTGCCGCCCGGCCCGGAACCGTTGTTATTACCATTATTGTTATTCTGACCGCCGCGGTTTCCATTGAAACCGCCGCCGTCGTATTGATTTAAATTATTATCGTCCATCTTATGCTCCTATTCATATAACTTCTGCCTTTTACTATTATAGAGACTGCTATTCGATAAATCAATAATATAATTGTGAAATATTTTGTCGTCTATTAAAGATTTCTAAATTTTTTCACTTAAATAGTAGATTTTTCTCCCTTACCCATTGTATAATACATAAGTTATTTCCCAGCTAAAATCAGTAACCTTAAAAACAAATCAGCAACGTTTGCGTAGTTGCGGTACTGGAATAGGAGGAATCGAAAATGTCCGTAAAATATGTGTTTGTCACTGGCGGTGTGGTATCCGGCTTAGGAAAGGGAATCACGGCAGCATCACTTGGAAGACTGCTGAAAGCCCGCGGTTATAAAGTAACCATGCAGAAATTCGACCCCTACATCAATATTGACCCCGGTACCATGAACCCCATCCAGCATGGAGAAGTTTTCGTAACCGACGACGGTACAGAAACCGATTTAGACCTCGGACATTATGAACGTTTTATAGATGAAAACCTGGATAAAAATTCCAACGTTACCACCGGCAAGATTTACTGGTCAGTACTTCAGAAGGAACGGCGCGGGGATTACGGCGGCGGCACAGTTCAGGTCATTCCCCATATCACAAACGAAATCAAGAGCCGGTTCTACCGGAACTTCACCGATGAAGAGACAAGAATCGCCATCATCGAAGTAGGCGGCACCGTGGGCGACATCGAAAGCCAGCCTTTCCTCGAATCCATCCGCCAGTTCCAGCATGAAGTAGGGCGGGAAAATGCGATACTGATTCACGTCACTCTCATCCCCTACCTGCGCGCTTCGCAGGAAATGAAGACGAAGCCCACACAGGCAAGTGTCAAAGAACTTCAGGGAATGGGTATCCGTCCGGATATCATCATATGCCGCAGCGAATACCCGCTGAATCAGGGAATTAAGGACAAGATTGCCCTGTTCTGCAATGTATCCAGCAACCGTGTTTTGCAGAATCTGGATGTGGAATATTTATACGAAGCTCCTCTTGCCATGGAAAAAGAGCATTTGGCGCAGGTTGCCTGCGAATGTCTGCACCTGCCCTGTCCCGAACCGGACCTTTCCGACTGGAAAGCAATGGTGGATTCCCTGCGCTCCCCTTCCGGCGAGGTTACGGTTGCTCTTGTCGGTAAGTATACACAATTGCACGATGCTTATATCAGCGTGGTGGAAGCCTTAAAACACGGAGGCATTTCTAACCATGTGGATGTCAATATCAAATGGATTGACTCGGAAACTGTCTCCGGTGAAAATGCAGACAGCCTGTTTGGAGATGTGGACGGCATCCTCGTTCCCGGCGGCTTCGGCGACCGGGGAATTGACGGAATGATTACGGCAATCACTTATGCCAGAACCCGCAAAATCCCTTTCCTCGGCCTGTGCCTTGGTATGCAGCTCTCCATTGTAGAATATGCCCGTAATGTGATAGGCTACCACGATGCCCACAGTGTGGAACTGAATCCTTCCACCACCCATCCGGTCATAGCCCTTATGCCCGACCAAAACGGTGTGGAAGACATCGGAGGTACGCTGCGGCTCGGTTCCTACCCCTGTGTACTGAACGAACAGTCCAGGGCATACACGCTGTATGGAGAGAAAACCATCCATGAAAGACACAGACACCGCTATGAGGTAAACAATGATTTCCGCGCAGTGCTCACAGAACACGGTATGAGTTTATCCGGCCTGTCTCCTGACGGACGCATTGTGGAAATGTGCGAAATACCGGAGCATCCGTTTTTCCTTGCCACACAGGCTCACCCGGAACTGAAATCAAGACCCAACAGACCCCACCCTCTGTTTGCCGGATTTATCTCCGCTGCCAGGGAATACAGGGGCTGATTCGTGTAATGCATGAAAATGAGGCGAATTATGAAAACAGGATTTGACAATCATAAATATCTGAAAATGCAGTCCGAACATATCAAAGAGCGGATTGCACAGTTCGGCAATAAACTATATCTGGAATTCGGGGGTAAACTGTTCGACGACTACCATGCCTCCAGAGTTCTCCCCGGCTTCCAGCCGGACAGCAAATTAAATATGCTTCTGCAATTAAAGGAACAGGCAGAAATCGTCATTGTCATCAGTGCAGACGCCATAGAAAAGAACAAGCTCCGCGGCGACCTGGGCATTACCTACGATTTGGATGTACTGCGTCTCATCGACGCTTTCCGTTCCATTGACCTCTTTGTAGGAAGCGTAGTCATTACCCAGTATAGCGGCCAGCCTGCGGCGGATTATTTCCGCGAACGTCTTTCCAACCTGGGGATTAAGTCTTATCTTCACTATGTCATCGAAGGCTATCCCGGCAATATTGACCATATTGTCAGCGAAGAAGGCTATGGGAAAAATGACTATATCGAGACTTCCAAACCCTTAGTTGTCATTACCGCTCCCGGACCCGGCAGCGGCAAGATGGCAACCTGCCTTTCCCAGCTTTACCATGAACACAAACGGGGCATCAAAGCAGGCTATGCCAAATTTGAGACCTTCCCCATCTGGAACCTGCCCCTGCGCCATCCGGTCAATGTAGCATATGAGGCGGCTACCGCCGACCTGAACGACGTGAATATGATAGACCCTTTCCATTTGGATGCCTATGGGGAAACCACGGTAAACTATAACCGGGATATAGAAATTTTCCCTGTATTAAACGCTATGTTTGAACAGATTCTCGGTTACAGCCCCTATAAATCCCCTACGGACATGGGCGTCAATATGGCTGGAAACTGTATCACGGACGATGAAATCTGCCGGACGGCTTCCCAGCAGGAAATCATCCGCCGCTATTATCAGGCGCTTTACGACCGGAAAAAAGACCGTATGGGCGCTAAGGAAACAGTTTACAAACTGGAACTCCTTATGAAGCAGGCATCCATCTGCATTGAAGACCGGAAAGTGGTTCCAACCGCCATGATGCGTCAGGAAAATACGGGCCATCCGGCCGTAGCCATCGAACTCCCCGACGGACATATCATCACAGGGAAAACATCCGATTTGTTGGGAGCCTCCGCTGCAGCGCTGCTCAATGCACTGAAGACATTAGGCGGTATTGAACATGACAGACATTTGGTGTCCCCCGCATCCATAGAACCGATACAAACACTGAAAACGGATTATCTGGGCAGTCGGAATCCGCGCTTACATACGGACGAAATACTGATTGCCTTATCCGCCAGCGCCGCAGAAGATGCCAACGCCCGGCTGGCTCTTTCCCAGCTTCCGAAACTGAAAGGCTGTGAAGTACATTCCACCGTTATATTATCTTCCGTGGATGAAAACACATTCCGCAAGCTGGGTATGCACCTGACCTGCGAACCTGTTTATGAAACGAATAAGATTTTCCATAGATAAATTCAAAAGAAGTTCCTGCCTGAGACTATCCCAAAATAACCGCCCCAGGCAGGAACTTTTTCCTTATGCCGCGCTTAAACAACAGCTTCAATAATCGTTTTTTTTCCAAGTACTATTTGTTTGATTCCTATTTCTTTTTTCTTATTAAAATTAAAGCTGAGCATATAGCCTTTATCCAAATGAAAGTATTCCAAATAATCTGAAAGCTGGCTTTCCCCTCTTTCGTTATACTCATTGCCGTGCCATATCTTAAGTTCCACGACAAACTGCTTCCCAAGGTAATCCACGACTACATCCGTCCGCCGTTCATCTCTTGTCCGAGCCTCGATATAATAATTTCCCGTACCGTTTATAATAGGTTTTAAGTATAGAAGAAAGAATTTACGCCCGTATTTTTCAATGAAACTTGTGTCATTATCACTGTAAATATCATGAAAATGCATTACGAATTTTTCTAATACCATGTCCATATCCAGTTTCGCACCTTTGATGAACCGGTTTCTATCACGCTGCCCACAGCTGAATACTTCACTTCCGACTGCCTCCTCCGTAATGAACATGTTGAGCAGTCCCATTTCAAAAATACGGTTAGACAAAGCAATGTATCCGTTTTCTTCCTTAATAAATCCGAACATTACCCCCAGGCTGACAGACTTCACATAGGGACTGAACGATATCTGCCTGCCCTGATATAATATTTCCTCTATCATAGTGCGCAGTTCCTTATAAATATCCAGCTGCTTCACCATACTGTCAAACAATGGCAGTTTCTTATTCAGCAAGACTTTCACCGCCTCGGAAATACCCTCTTTCGTCCATGCACATCTGCCACCTGCATATTCCTCCTTTTCCGGCAGTTCCTCGTCCAGTATTTTACAAATAACCGATACCAGATACGGATACCCTGATGTATACCGGTAAATTTCCTCTGCCACTGCCGCTGTATCCATTCCAGTATGATTGTCCTCTTCATATTCCCTGAGCATACCTTCAATCTGGCTTACCGAAAAACTCATATCTACATTAAACTCGGCGGCAATATTCCATGGGCTGTTATATTGATGCTCCTCATCCGGTCTCATCTTTAATTTCAGGTTCTTAATGTCGTAAACACCCGCCAGAATAACCGAATGGAACGTCGGTGTATCCCTTCTTGCAATATAACATCCCCGGAGCATTGCAAGAAAATCTACAAATATCTGATTATTACTGGCGCTGTCCACTTCATCAATCATCAATACCACCGGTTTTACTGCTGCCGCGCATATGCCGCTCATCCAGTGAAACAGCTCCATCAGGGTCATGTTCATGTCATCCGCTTCTTTTAAATTCACTATCTCCCGGGTGCTTTCTGCATCCGTTTCTACTTTTTCCAGTGCCCTGAGGAATAATTTCCTGAAAGCAGCGGAAAAAGTAGTTTCATTTTCAAACTCAGCCTTTCCTATTCCCTGAAAATCCATAAAAATAACAGTATAATCCGGTTTCAGATACTCCGCGAGCGCACACAGAGTCGTAGTCTTCCCATACTGCCTGCCCCGGTTAATGACAAAATATTTCCCCCGGTCCACAAACATCCTCCTGATTTTCTCCAATCTGTCATCCAGTCTTACCATATAATGTTCTTCCGGCTCGCATTGTGCTTCCGTGTTAAAGTACCGTCTCATATCCGCCATTTTCCTTTCCATTACAGCGCATTCAGCTTATCTACCAAAGCCTGCACATCCTCCATCGTCGCGCTTCCAAAACCTACCGCTCCGCGAAGCGGCATATAGCGCATCATGGCTTCCTGCATTTCCATGGAAATCGCCTCTGCACCGGAACTTCCCTCCCCGCCTTCCTGCGGCAGAAAACTTGCACTTCCCTCCATCACTTTCATCACTATTTCTTTTGCTTTCGGATTCTTAAAGACATCCTCCATAATGGAATCCGCAGTATATACCACAGGCAGCTCCACGGTAGATTCTACGGTAATGGTTTTCGTCAGCACGATATCGCGGGAGGATTTTCCTATCATAATATCAAACTCACCGCTTTCCACATGCCAGTCCCCTATCTGTGTGTTATAATATGCAAATGCCCTCTTGGACAGTTTAAACGTAACCGTCTTTGTCTCTTTTGGCTGCAGCTCCACCTTTGCGAAATCCTTCAATTCTTTTACCGGACGAATCACGCTGCTTACCTTATCCTCCACATAAAGCTGAACCACTTCTTTTCCTGCCATATCTCCGCTGTTAGTTACATCCACGGAAACCGTAAGGCTGTCCGTATCCTTCAGTTTCTCCGCACTGACCTGCAGATTGGAATACGTGTATTCCGTATACGACAGTCCATGACCGAAGGGGAACAGTACATCCATCTTTTTCTTGTCATAATAACGGTATCCTACAAAAATTCCCTCCTTATACTCCACGGTATTGCCCTCTCCCGGAAAGTTCAAATACGAAGGATTGTCTTCCAGTTTCAGAGGAAATGTTTCCGGCAGTTTTGCGCTGGGATTTACCTTTCCGAACAGGATGTCATATTCTGCACCGCCTACTGCCTGACCGCCCAGATACGCCTCTATTACACCCTTTACACTATCTATCCACGGCATCTCCACCGGCGAACCGTTATGAAGCACAACAACCACATTGGGCTGCACTCCGGCCACCTGACGAATCAGCTCGTTCTGGCATTCCGGCATACGCATATGTTCCCTGTCAAAACCCTCCGACTCAAACGCGTCGGGAAGTCCGGCGAAAATCACTGCCGCTTCTGCCTGCCTTGCACATTCTACCGCTTCCTCCATCAGTCTCTGGTCTATTTTATCTTCTTCATCACAAAAGCCCTGTGCATAACTTATGGCAGGATTTCCCGCCGCCATATCCATCGCCGAAGTTACCTTATGGCTGTTGATATGGGAACTGCCGCCTCCCTGATAACGGGGCGTTTTTGCATATTTTCCGATAAAAGCAACTTTCTTCCCTTCCTGTAACGGAAGAATGCCGTCATTTTTCAGCAGTACAATGGTTTCCTCCGCCACTTTCCTTGCCGCTTCATGGTCTTTGTCCCGGTCGAATACGGCAGAAGCATCCCTGTTCTCCTCATAACGGTATACAATATTCAGAATCCTCTCTACTGCCCTGTCCAAAACGCTTTCCTCCAGCGTCCCGTTCTTTACCGCCTCCACGATGAGTCTGTCATTACTGCCGCCAGAAGAAGGCATTTCCAATTCCAGCCCTGCCTGCAAATCAGCAACCCTGTTATTCACCGCTCCCCAGTCGCTCATCACATAGCCGTCAAATCCCCACTCGTCCCTGAGTACGTCCGTCAGATACTTTTTATTCTCTGCTGCATATACACCGTTTATCCTGTTATAAGAACACATCACGGTCCATGGCTTCTGTTCCCTGACCGCACCCTCAAACGCCGCCAGATAAATTTCCCGCAGCGTACGCTCCCCGATTTCAGCTGATACCGACATCCTGCGTGTCTCCTGATTATTCGCAAGGAAATGCTTGATACTGGTTCCCACATTTTTACTTTGGATTCCTTTAATCAGCGCTCCGGCTATCTGTGACGCCAGCACCGGGTCTTCCGAATAATATTCAAAATTCCTTCCGCACAGGGGAGAACGCTTGATATTGACTGCCGGGCCTAAAATAACGCTGATACCCTCCGCCTGACATTCATTACCCAGAACCTTTCCCATTTCCGTAAGCAGTTCCCTGTTAAAAGATGCCGCCGTACCGCAGCCTGCCGGAAAACATACCGCCTTGATACTTTCATTGACTCCCAGGTGGTCCGCCTTATCATCCTGTTTGCGCAGTCCATGCGGTCCGTCGGATACCATGGATGCCGGAATCCCCAGTCTCTCTACCGCTTCCGTATGCCAGAAATCTGCACCGGAACATATGGATGCCTTTTCTTCCAACGTCATTTCCGCTATCAGTTCTTTTAATTTTTCTGCCGTCATTTTTACTCCTTTCCAGATTCCATGAATTTTCCTCTTGCCATTACTCTCATATTAACATATATTTTCCGCCTTCTCCATGCTCTTTTATCATTTCCTTTACATTATTTGTCAACCTTTATAAACGCATATATTTATCCGCACGGAACAAACTATAAACGACATAGACAAAGACATATCAGAAACAAACCGGGAAAGGAGTATATGTATAACCATGAAAGATATAGATAAAGATACGTTAGGAGAAGCGCTGGCCCGTAATACGCTGGATGACATTCCGCAGCCCAAAAGTGATGCCAAAGAAATTGTCGGCCTTGTAAAAAGCAGCGGCCGGATTACCGGCTACCAGCTCTCAGACGGTTCCACCGTTTCCAAACAGGAGGGAGTAAACCTCGCAAAAGAGGGCGAAATAAAAGGCGTTGGTATCGCTCACCGGAAAGATACCGAATATCTGAAGTCTCTGCCCGACCATTCGGAAAACAACAATCTGGGAAATCTTCCTTCCATATCAGGCTGATTATCATAACATGCCGCGAGCCGCCCGCTTATCCGCGCGGCGGCCCGCTTCAGCCGTCAAATATATGGAAATGCTCTGTATCCCTTAAGCAGCCGCCCGCCGGCCCATTGCCTGCGGGAATCATACTTCCCGCATCAGGGCATGGAGTATCATAATATGATATTCCTCATCTATAATAATCCTTTCCAATACAGCATCGACACAATCATCTTTTATCATGCCAATATGCATTTTATACTGACTGATTGCGGCCTTTTCTGCCTCTATATCCGCTGACAGCATCTTCTTTACATTTTGAGGAAGAACCAGATACTCTGGCGTCCACATTTTCTGTCTCCCATTTTTGTTCTTTGCCGAAAAATCAATATCACCGCCCAGCAGCACAATCAGTTCTCCCAGCTTTTGCAAATGCATCATCTCCGCCATGGCTATTCCCAAAAGTGTCCTTGCCATAGAGCATTTTTCACAGGACAGCCTGTTTTCATTGTTAATATACTGTGTAATCGCCGATAATTCAGACACCGCGCCGCAATAATCAACACTGAGTAAGTCCGCATATCCCTGATTCCTTCCTCTCACTTCGATTGGCGGATATGGCAAATCCGCCATAGCCGGTTTCATACCGGAAAAATTGCAGGCCGCAGACAATGGATTTTCTCTTTGTTCCATCTTCCAATCTCCTTTTCCTTCTCCCTAATAATATATTGATTCATAATCATTTTGTGTTAAGGTTTTTCACTAAAATTTTCTTTGGGAATTTCCCGCATATGTTTGATTTGAATTGATTTTACTCCCCGGAGAACCTATACTATTTTTACCATAAAGCAGACCAGCAGACAAAGGAGACTAAATCATGGATAACTTGCAAACAATGATGGAACATTACTTTGAGTTCTGCCAATACCAAAAAAGGCTGGACTCCAAAACACTGAAAGCATATAAAATTGACTTAAGGCAGTTCCTGTCCCGGATTGCAGCAGCCAATGTATCCGATATAACCCCCGGCGTACTTGAAAGCTATATCGCCTTGCTCCATCAGACATACAAGCCTAAAACTGTCAAACGGAAAATCGCATCCATCAAAGCCTTTTTTCGTTATTTGGAATATAAGGACTACATAAGCATAACTCCCTTTAACAAAATACAGATAAAATTCCGCGAACCCATCATCCTGCCGAAAACCATACCTCTGCATACACTGGAAACCCTTCTGACGACCGTTTACAGACAGCGTTCCCAGGCCCGTACACCCTATCAGGAAAAAAATACCCTGCGGGACATTGCTGTCCTGGAGCTTTTGTTCGCCACAGGTATGCGGATTTCCGAGCTATGTTCCCTGAAAGCGGAAAATGTTGACCTAAATGACTGCAATATCTTAATCTATGGAAAAGGAGCAAAAGAAAGAAGAATACAAATCGGAAATCCGGACGTATGCGCTGTCTTAAAGGAATATAAGCAGGAATTTCAGGAAGAAATAGAAAACTGCTGTCATTTTTTTGTAAATCAGGCAGGCCGCCCTCTGTCCGACCAGGCCGTGCGCAGAATGATACAAAAATATACATCCCTCGCTTCCATCAATTTGCATATCACACCGCATATGTTCCGCCACACCTTTGCTACCAGTCTGCTGGAAGCCGATGTAGACATCCGCTACATACAGGAAATGCTGGGCCATAGTTCCATTAACATAACCCAGATATACACACATGTCGCTCTTGCAAAACAAAAGGATATTCTTAGCACGAAGCATCCGCGGGGAACCTTCCATATCTGACCTTTTTCCCTGCCCGCGCGCCGCCGATGTGCCACTTTAGCGGTATATTTCTTCTGCATCGGCGTGTGCACAAAAAATGCGGTTGGAAATTTTTCGTTCCAACCGCATCTTTTATCTTATTTTTTTCTTATTTATTAATATTTTCCAAATCCGTCCTCAAGAGAAATAATCTGCTCATTTGCATTTGACCTGGAGGAAGAATAAGAAGAACTGCTGTCTACTCCCATTCCGCTCGAATGGCCTGAACCCAGATTGTAAATGGAAAGCAAATCCCGCATTCTCGTTGCCTGGTTGGACAGTTCTTCGCTGGCTGCCGCACACTGCTCGCTGGTCGCAGAGTTGGTCTGAACCACCTGTGATACCTGTGCAATTGCCTGCTCGATCTGAGCCACTGCCGTCGCCTGATAATTAGAGGAAGATGCAATCCCTTCAACCTGATCGTCACAATTTTTAACCATACTGCTTATCACTGATAAAGCTGCCGCCGTATCATCTGCCAGTCTCGAACCGACATTGACTTTTGAAATGGAATCCTCAATCAGTTCCGCAGTCTCCGCTGCCGCAGCCGCGCTCTTAGCCGCAAGGCTCCGTACTTCTTCTGCCACAACTGCAAAACCTTTTCCTGCCTCTCCTGCTCTTGCAGCTTCTACTGCTGCATTCAATGCCAATATATTGGTCTGGAACGCAATATCATCAATTACTTTAATAATCTTAGAAATGCTCTCAGATGACTTGTTGATATCCTGCATTGCAGACATCATATCCTGCATCTGTGCATTGCCTTTTTCCACATTCTGAATTACTTCTGTCATCTGACGGTTTGTATCGTTAGCCTGCTCTGCATTCATCTTTGTCTTTTCTGCAATCTCGCTGATGGAAGCCGTAATCTGCTGAATTGCACTGGCCTGCTCTGTGGAGCCCTGTGCCAAAGCCTGGCTTGCGCTCGCCACCTGTGCGGAGCCGATAGTAACCTGTGAACCTGCATCACTGATGTTAGAAAGTGCATGAAGGTTATCCTCTACCAGTTTCTTTAAAGAATTACCCAGTACGTCATCTGAAGACTTCGGTACTACGTTAATGGTCAGGTTACCGTTTGATACTTCTTCCGCAATCTTTGCCTGATATTTAATATTATCGATTACGATTGTATATTCATCTATCAGTTCACCAAACTCATCATTGCCGCGCTTAATCAGTTTAATTCCGTCCACGCGTCCAAGAGCAATCTCTTTAGCCGCATCGGACAACTGTCTTACGGATTGTGAAATTACCTTTATCAAAGCTGTACTGATAACAAGCGTAATGATAACAGAAATCACCAGAAGTATTACGCTTACCATATTTGAAAGATTCATGGTTTCTTTCAATGTTGCAATCCGGTTGTCTTTGCCTGTATTAACAAAGGTTTTCAGCTGTTCGCCATACTCTTTCAGAGTTTCTATCCGGTTGTCTTTGCCTGAATTGACAAATTGCATCAGTTCATTGCGCTCAGTATCGGTAATATCTGACATCTTTTTCAATTCGTCGTTAATGCCCTGCGCACCGGCCTCGTTCAATGCACTGATTGATTCAACCAATTGATCCAAACCGGCAGCTATCTGCTGTGCGCCTTCTTCATTCATCTGACTAATGGTATTAACAGCATGGTCTGTAACTAATACTCCTACAAATACATTAATAATAGTAAGCAAAATTGGAATGGCAAACCCTAATATCAGTTTTGTTTTCATTTTCATGTTTTTCATGTCCTACACCTCTCATTCTTCCTCTATAACCATATCATTTGCCTGTTCAATCACTGACATATCCGAATCATTTAAAAGCTTATCGGGATCCAGCAGCAGCTTCACGGAATCCCCGACCTTTCCGATACCGTACACGTATTTATTCTGCACCTTATCGGCACGCCCAATCGAAGGCGGCGGTAAAATATTCTCTTCCTTAATCTCTACTACTTCCGCGATTTTTTCCACAATCAGCCCCACAACCGTTGACTTGACATTGATAACTATAATACAAGTCCTGTCATTGTACTCAAAGGGTTCCTGACGAAACCGCAGCCGCACATCGATTACAGGAATAATTTTCCCCCTCAGATTGATGAGCCCCTTAATATAATCTTCGGTTTCCGGTATCGCCGTAATTGCCTGGAATCCAATAATTTCATTTACATACTGGATTTGCAGGCCAAAATACTCATTCCCGGACTTGAAGGTCATATATTTTCCCTTTTGGGGATCCCGCTCATCAGAAACATCCCTCGAATCCTGTGTCTGTCTCCTTAATTCCTTCGTTTCCTCCATATCGGTCCTTTTCCTTTCTGATTTATTCTACTAATCCACCTGGATCCAATATCAAAGCAATGCTTCCATCACCCAGCTGGGTACAGCCTGAAAGCCCCTTGACTTTTTTAATATAAGAAGGAATCGGCTTCACTACTATTTCCTGTTTACCAATCAGCTTATCCACGAACAGGCATATCGTCCTGTTCTCCACTTCCAGAATCAGCATCATTCCTTCCTCCACGGAAGTGCGGTAATCCTCGAGACCATACCACTTTCCTAACCGGATGACCGGATAGCAATCTCCGCGTATCATTACATATTCCTCTCCATTTGGCTCGTGAATCATCATATTTTCCTTTACGCTGAAAAACTGCTTGATGACACCGGTTTCCATAACAAAGGAAGAATTTCCCGTCTCCATTACGATTCCGTCGATAATTGCCAGCGTCAGGGGAATTTTCAGACTCATGGTCGTCCCGAATCCGGTCTTGCTCTCAATATCCAGCACACCGCCGATGGACTGGATATTCTGCACCACCACATCCATGCCGACGCCGCGTCCCGAATACTCCGTAACCTGTTCGTTCGTGGAAAAGCCCGGAAGCGTTATAAACTGGAATACTTCTTTGTCGCTGTAAGCCGACTCCGGTTTCCCTTCGGTCAAAAGTTCCTGCTTCTTTGCTTTTGCAAGAATTTTCTCACGGTCAAGACCCTTTCCGTTATCTGCAACGCTAATCCATACTTTTCCGGCTTCTGTTCTTGCTGATAAGGTTATCTTACCTTTATCCGGTTTACCGCTCTCTTCTCTTTCTTCCTTCGTCTCTATACCATGATCCACCGCATTCCTTACCAAATGCATCAACGGATCGGAAATATGCTCTATAATATTTTTATCTACTTCGGTATGCTCACCAATCATTTCGAAGTCAATATCTTTCCCCAGTTTTCTTGAAACGTCGAATACGATACGGTTCATCTTCTGGAAAATATTTGTCAGAGGCACCATTCGCATGGACATGATGACATTCTGCAAATCAGTGGAAATCTTCGACATCTGTGCAGCAGCCTTGTTAAAATTGGTAAGATTCAGCCCCGGAACTTTCAAATCCGGATTCTGAAGCACTACGGATTCAGAAATAACCAACTCACCGATTAAATCCATCAGCTGATCCATCTTGCTTACATTGACGCTGATAAAGGATGCTTTCTCGCCCTTCGGCTTATCCTTGGCCAACTGTTTCTTCTTACCCGGCTCTTTTGACTTAATGACGAAATCGCCCGGCGCCATCTTCGGTTTCTCCGGCGCTTTCTCCTCCGCCTTGCTCTCATCAATAGCCGCTTTTACTTTAGCTTCAATGTCTTCTACACTGGACTCCAAATCTATTTTCAGTTCATGCTCGCCGAAATCAAATCCCTGCAGGAACTCCTCCGCCTTGCATTCATAGACATCTACTGCCTCAATATCATATCCCACGCCTATCAGATTACGTATTTCCTCTTCGTTCGACTGCGATTGCAGCAGAATCCGGAATCCGTCTTTTATAATCACCTGTGCGCTGTCCGGATCCGAAATGATGTCCTCCGGGGAATACAGCAAATCCTCCGCAACTTCTTTTAAGGCATACACTGTTTTGTATGCATGTACATTTGCCATTTCCGTATCGGGAAAGAAAGTAATGTAAATCTTGTAAAAACGGCTCGCACTGCTGGCAACAGGGGCTATATAGAAATGCTTCGGCTCCACATGCACATTTTGGGGAATCGGTTCCTCCTGTTCCCCTTCCTTCGCCGACCCGCTTTTAATCTTATCCAAAAACTTATCCAGCTCCGCAATGATTTCCGCCGGCTCGCCGTCCGGAGAATCTCCGTTACGTATCTTATCCATTTCACCGCTGATAAAATCCTCTACCGTTAATACATGCTCCACCAGCTCCAAATGCGGTACATTATCAGGATGCGATTCACGCAGGTAGAAAAAGACATCTTCCAGCTTATGGGATATCGCCGTTATGTTATCAAACATCATGATACCGGAAGAGCCTTTGATTGTGTGCATGGTTCGGAAAATCTCGTTGATGCTGTCTTCGTCAAAGCAGTCTGAATCTTTCTGTTCCAACACCATTTCCTGAAGCTGTTCCAGTAACTGTTCATTTTCAAACAGGTACATATCCAACATGCCTTCTGTGTTAAATTCTTCAGCCATAAACTTCTCCTTTCCTGTTTATTCTTCGCTTTATACTCTCCCTTATAACAGACCTGTCTTCTTCAATGCCTGTTCAAATCTGTCCTGATCGATGGGCTTTCCGGAATAAATCGTACATCCCAGTTCGAATGCCATATTTACGTTTCTTTCCTCATTCAGCGCAGTTGTCATAATGACCTTTGCCGCCTTGTCCTCCGGAACATTTCTTTCCTTCTCCAGATTACGGATACCTACCAGCGCCTGATACCCGTCCATGACCGGCATCATAATATCCAGGCATACCAAATCATACGGTTCTCCGTCTTCCAGCGCCATCATGAATGCATCCACAGCTTCCATTCCATCCACCGTCACATCACATTCTCCGTACTTTGACAGAAAATTGACCATGAACTTCCGTGTAACAAAATCATCTTCTGCTAATAGAATTTTCATGTTTTCTCTCCTCTACATTTTATTTAATACTGCATAGGTTCTTTTGGCAATATCCGATAATTTTTCCTGATACTGCACAGCCCCTATGTCATAAGCAACCTTAGGCATCCCGTATACTACACAGGTAGATTCATCCTGCCCGATAGTCCTTGCTCCGGCTTTGCGCATGGCCAGCAGGCCCTTTGCCCCGTCGCCGCCCATTCCGGTGAGAATGATTCCTACCGCATTTTTCCCCGCGGTCCTTGCCACGGATTCGAACAGAACATCCACCGACGGACAATGCCCGTTTACTTTCGGCCCCGGCTTTATTTCCACCTGATAACCGTCTCCCACTTTTACCAAATGCATATGCTTATCCCCGCCCGGAGCAATCAGCACATGCCCCGGCATTACCCGGTCGCCTGTCTGCGCCTCTTTCACATGCACGCGGCATTCGTTATCCAGCCTCTTTGCATACATCTGCGTGAATCCCGGCGGCATATGCTGTACAATGACAATACCCGGAATATCTACCCCGTAATCCTTCACCACAGAGAATATTGCCTCCGTACCCCCGGTAGATGCCCCGATTGCCACAATCAGGTTCTTCTGCGCCGTTGTCAGCTGCTGGTTTTCCGTATTTGCCACGGTCTTCTTAATATTGCTGATTTTCGCCGTTGAGGCTATTTTAATCTTAACCAGAAGTTCATTCTGGATAAAATCCTCTAATTGTGACCTGTTCACTGCCGCTGGCTTCGCTACGAAATCCACTGCCCCTGAATTCAGCGCATCGAATACCTTGTCACTCAGTGAACTGATTACCACTACAGGCATCGGATATTGAGGCATCAGCTTTCTCAGGAATTCTATCCCGCTCATCCTTGGAAGTTCTATATCCAAAGTCATGACATCCGGACGGAGCTTCAGAATCGCATCCCTCGCCTCAAAAGGGTCCTTCGCCGTCCCCACTACCTGAATGGATGGGTCTCTGCTCAGATTCTGTACCAGCAGTTCCCTGAATACCACCGAATCATCCACTACCAAAACTTTAATCGGGCTCATACATCAATTACTTCCTCCCTGTTTTCTGAATATTGACGGCTGAATAATCTGAAACGGTACCGTATTCCTGTCCAGCGTCTCTGTCATTCCTATAAACAGATAACCGCCCGGCTCCAAAATATCATACACCTTCCGAAGAAGTTCCGCCTTTGTCCTCTCATCAAAATATATCATAACATTCCTTAAAAATATAGTGTGCAATTTTTTCCTGAACGGAAACGGATCCATTAGATTGAACTGACGGAATATAACTTCCTTTTTCAGTTCCTCCTTCACCATATATTGTCCGCTCATTTTATCCTGTTTGAAAAAATGCCTCTTCCACTGTTCCGGAACCTCTTTCAGCCCTTCCGCATTATAGATGCCCGCTATTGCCTGTTTCAGCACCTTCGTGGATATATCTGTTGCCAGCACTTTCGTATCCCATTGATTATGTTCCAGACCGAAAAAATCCTGAAGCACCATTGCAATCATATACGGCTCCTCGCCGGTAGATGCCGCCCCGCACCAGATACGCAGGTCTTTCTTTGCGCTTTCTTTCGTCCTCAGCCACGGAAGAACCACTTTCCTGAAATATTCAAAGTGCCCGAATTCCCGCATGAAATAAGTATGGTTCGTAGTCAGCATGTTTACCAGTATCATTTCCAGATTACCGCTTCTGTCGTTCTCCACGTCATCCATATACTGATTGAAATTTGCCCACCCGCCGGCTCTGATATAATTTTCCATCCTTCCGTTTACTATTACTTTTTTCTGTTCCAGGTCCAACCCATAGCGTGGTTTCAGATACCTGACAATCCTTAGGAATTCTTCATCTGTAATCAAACTGCCTCATCCTCCCACTGCCGATACTGCTCTTTGTCAATGCAGCTGACGCAGTATCTTGCAAAAAATTTTAAAGATATCCGGATGAAATTTGTTTTCCGCATCCTCCTTCATGATTGCAAGGGCTTCTTCCCTGCTGTATTCCTCCCTGAAACTCCTCTTTTCCGTCAATGCACAGAAGACATTTACCAAAGAAACAATCTGTGCCGGCAAAGGAATCTCATTCCCTTTCAATCCTGCAGGATATCCGCTCCCGTTCCAGTTTTCATGATGGGACTGCGCGATTTCAATAGACATCCGGATGAAATCGTTATAATCTTTTGATACCTGTAAATCAGCCAGCAGCCTGGCTCCGATATCCGTATGGCTCTGCACCAAAAGGATTTCCTCTTCACTCAGCTTTTCCTTTTTCTGAAGGACGTCCTTTGGTATGCCTATATTTCCCACATCGCACAAAGGCGCCGCCAATTCTATGGTATCTATAAAAGTATCGGATATTTCCGATTCGAATAAAGGGGAAAACTGCATACTCTGTGCAAGAATACGGCAATTGTATTTCAGCCTCCCGATATATTCTTCCGCGTGATAGGAATTTTTTGCCGCTATATTGGCAAGCGCATACAAAACGCTCTTTTTTTCCGCCTCCATCTGTCTGAGCTGGGCATTTACAGATGCCTGTAAGCGTCTGTTGGCCTCCGTGATTTCCCGGTTAGCCTCATATAAATGGACGTGCACGCCCACCCTGGACTGAACGACTTCAGGAATAAACGGTTTTGTGATATAATCAATTCCCCCTATGGAGAAGCCTTTTACGATATCTTTCGGGTCGTCAAAAGCAGAAATAAAAATAACCGGTATTTCCCTGCTGTTCGGATCTGTTTTCAGAATCCTGCATAATTCGTATCCATCCATCTGCGGCATGGAGATATCTGTCAGCACCAGGGAAGGGCTGAATTCATAAAACAGCTTCAGCGCCTCCACCCCGCTCTCCGCGAGAATCGGCCGGCACCCCATATCCTTAATGATTTCCTCTAAAATTATCCGGTTGGTTTCCACATCATCTACTATTAAAATCCTGTTTCCGCCCATCGCTTTCTCAGCACTCGCCATATCAGCTCTCCTCCGAATCAATCAATGCCCTTAAGCTGTCCAGATTGACTGAAATCTTATCATAATTTTCCTTTTGTACTGCCATCTTAAGCCGCAGCACCAACATACTCACCTCCCGGGGAGCGCTGTCTGTCAGCTGCCGTATGCTTTCCATGAACATTTCAGCCTTTTCCCAGTTTTCCATTTCCACACAAAGAATCAGCTTAGAAAGATTCTTTTTTAATTCTTCCCTGTTCGTTTCCGTGCCATACTGTTTCAGTTCTGCAGCTCTCTGCTCCTCCTCATCATCTTTCCGCATTACCGGCAGAGGCATTTCCCGCGTAGCCATTACCGCCTTTTCCTCTTCCGGAAGCTGCACCCATATAGAAAAAGAAACCGTAGTCCCTTTGTTCTTCACACTCTCTATTCCAATATTTCCGCCCATCAGCTCTACCAGCTGCTTGCAGATATTCAGTCCCAGACCGGTTCCGCCGTATCTGCGCGAAATGGAAGCGTCCACCTGCGAAAAACTTTTGAATAATTTATCCTGATCCGCCTTATCAATGCCAATCCCCGTATCCACGATAATGAAGAACAGCTCCACATGATCCTCCATCACCGCAGTCGGAAGCACCTCCATGGAAATCTTACCCACTGTCGTGAACTTCTGGGCATTTGACAGCACATTGTTCAATATCTGTACAATCCTGAGTTCATCCCCTACTATGAATTCCGGCACCTGTGGAGACACCGTCATGAAAAACTCCAGCCCCTTTTCCGTAATCCGGTTGACATGGTTCGCCTTTATGTAATCCAGCATTTCACGCAGATTGAATTTCTGGGGGTCCAGTACGAATTTCCCTGCGTCAAGTTTGGAAAAATCCAAAATGTTATTAATCAGCTTATGCATATCCTCACAGCAGCGTTCCATCAGATTCAGCGAACGAAGCTTACGGCTATCCGTTTCCAAATCAAGCAGTTCCCTTACATTACCTAAAATACCATTGACAGGTGTCCGCAGTTCATGGGTTACATTCGCGACAAATTCTGATTTCACTTTGGATGCCTGCTGTATTTCCTGTTCCATCTGCTCTATCTTTTTATTCAGAAATTCCTTCTCCAGCAAGTCGTTCATCAGGCATACACGGATTTCGGAATCCTCTTTTTTTACGAATTTTGCTTCTACGGGAAAACAGGTCAGATTTTTACGGTATGCCATAAGACTTTGCATACCGCTGCCGAACATCCCGTCCTCGCCGCTCTCTTTCCCTGCCGGTTTAAAATCCCCCGGGAAAATACTGCTGATATGCTCTCCGGAAATCTCCGGCCCATAGCCCAGCTTTGTCCTGGCGGCCGTATTAGCACAGGTTATAACGCCTCTTTGGTCAAACATAAGAATCATTTCCAGCGCATCATCTATCGGGAATGCATGACAATCATTCCGCTCCATAATCTTCCACCTCCGGACAAAACGAAAGACAGCCAAACAATTGGTTCCGTTTCGCTGACTTTAGTTTTACTCAATTCAAGTTTTACAAAAAATTCAACATTTTTATCACTTCTACCAGATTAAAGAAATCTTCTTTTGCAAGTTTGAAACATTCTAATACATCTGGTGAAAACTGGCCGCACTCTCCGCTGATAATCATATCATATGCCACAGAATTCGCATACGCCCCCTTATACACTCTCTTGCTCACTAATGCATCGTATACGTCTGCAAGGGCAACTACCTGTGCGCTGAGCGGAATCTGTTCTCCTGCCAGGTGATCCGGATATCCGCTGCCGTCCCATCTCTCATGATGATGCCTGCAGATATCATAACAATATCTGTAAAACTCATCATCCTGTTCCTGATAGAAAGATTCCAGTATATCACAGCCAATCGTAGTATGAGTCTTCATAATTTCGAATTCCCCGTCCGTCAGCTTACCGGGTTTTAATAGTATGGCGTCAGATATACCGATTTTTCCAATATCATGTAAGGCCGCCGCCCTTGTAATCTCACCTATCTGTTCCTGAGTGATTCCATATTTAGGGAAATATTTCTGTAAATATTTTAACAGTACCCTCGTGAAATATTTAATCCTCTTAATATGTTCTCCTGTCTCCAGACTCCTGAACTCTACTACTGTACTGAGCGCATCTATCATAAACTCATTATTCGCCCGTATCTTCTGTTCCTGTGACCGGATGGCTTCCTCCTGCTCTTTCAGGCGTTCTTCCATATTAAGTTTATTCTGATACAATTCAATAATATTTTTTGCTCTTCTCTTTACGATATCCGGATAAAACGGTTTGTGCATAACATCCGCGATTCCGTATGCATACGCCCTGTCCTCGCTGTTCCTCACCGTCTCACTGGTTATCAGTATCACGGGTATTTTCTCAAGTATGTCATGCTCTTTCATATAATCCAGCACACCGAATCCATCCATGACCGGCATCACGATATCCAGTAATATCAACGCCAGATCATGATCTTCTTCAATCAGTGCGATAGCCTCCTCACCGTTGGAAGCCTGTAAAATCTCATATTCAGAACGAAACATCACATCCAGTATCGCTCTGTTCACCTCTTCATCATCCACAATTAATATATGCTGTTTATCCATACTTATCCTCTTCCGTGCCACCTTTTATTAATGTTATTATGATAGCACTTATCAACTTAATTGTCAACGCAATTCGGGCTTTGGTGTAACAAACAACCGCCTTCCGTTCCCCCTGTCTGTTCCCATCTCTGCTCCGGATTTCCATTTATAATTTTCCTACTTATATTTTGCAATGATACCGCGGAAAATGCCGCTCACTCTCCCCAGCTCCTCTAACACGGCATCCACTTTCGCCCGGTCCACTTCTTCCGCCTGCTTTCCACGCAGCAATTCCGTTATCTCAGAAGCGCCCTTATAAATCGGGTCCAGTCCCAGATTAGCCGAAACCCCTTTTAGTGTATGCGCACTGTTAAAAGCCCCTTCATAATCTCCGTTATAAACGTGTTCTGTAATTGCCTCATAATTGTGGTCATCTAAAAACTTCAGCAGAAATTTCTTGTATAGCGCCTTGTTTCCCATAAACCTTTTAACAGCAGCATCCACACCCGCTTCGTTTTCCCTCAGTTCTTTTTCAAATTGCTCCTCCATCATTATTTTCTCCTTTCCTATCCCAATTCTGATTTCCCGGCCTGCCGCTTTCCCAGTGTCCCACGGCCTGCACATATTCCTTGATTTCTTTTATAAAAAGCTTTCCGATTTCGCTTATTTCGCTTCCCTTGCGCTGTATGTATCCAATCCTCATTTTTTCGCTTTCCGCCAGCGGCACCGCCCGGTACTCGCTTCCATTCAGTTCCTCGCAGATAATGCCCGAACAAAGCGTATATGCATTCAGGCCGCGCATCAGATTCAGAGAAGTAGCACGGTCGTTTGCTTTAATTATCTTTTTATAATCATATGTGCTCTTCATCTCTTCTGACAAATAAAAAGAATTGTTTTTTCCCTGGTCAAAAGCCAGACACGGATATTCCTCCAATTCTTCCATCTGAATGACGTCTTTTTCCGCCAAAGGATGCCCCGACCAAAGATAGACGAATGTATCGCATTCAAACAAGTCCTTAAATTCCAAATTGTTTTCACGGAAAATCTTTGTCAGCACCTGTTCGTTGAAATCATTCAGATACAGGATTCCCAGCTCACTTTTAAAGTTCTTCACATTCTCAACTATTTCGTAAGTACGGGTTTCATAAATGGCAAATTCATATTCCTCCATCCCCACTTCTTTCACTACCTCCACAAAAGCTTTCACTGCGAAAGAATAGTGCTGGATGGAAATGCTGAACTTCTTTTTGGATTTCTTTTCAATATATTTTTCCGAAAGCAGGCGGTACTGTTCCGTCACCTGCCTTGCATAACCCAGAAATTCCTCCCCTTCCGGAGTAATCACAATCCCCCGGTTCGAACGCAGGAACAGACAAATCCCTATTTCCTCCTCCAGTTCCCGTACTGCGCCTGACAGACTCGGCTGGGAAATGAACAATTGTTTTGCAGCCTCGTTCATGGAGCCTCTGTCGGCAATCATTATCACATACCGCAATTGCTGAAGCGTCATTTCGCCTTCTCCTATTCCTGTTCCGCCGGCTTCACCCTTTATCTAAAAAAGAACTGCCACATGCAGTTCCTCATTCGATTTTTCCGCCTATAACCCGATGATTAGTTTAGCAGAAATACCGGCAAAAAACAAGTACTATTTATTATTTGGAAATAGTACGGCAATTCCGGTACGAAAATAGGATGCGGGGAAATACGCGCCGGAGAATATTGATTTTCCGTACCCTGAAAAAACTGCATCACTTTGAAATTTTTAGAAACAACTCATTAATACCCTCATAAAAGCCGATTGTCATAACCGTCTGTTCCCCGCCTATCCCCAGATATACGTATTTTTTAAAATACGGCGTGGTCTCTAACAACGGGTTATCCGATTCATAGGGGCGCGGTTCGCTCAACCCCATATACGCACTCCACTTCCGCGCCACCTCATCCGGCTCAATATCCTCCCATTTCAAAGGAGTCCTCACATAAAATTCATATATTTTTCCCTCGTCTGCATCGATGTATGCGTCTATCAGCCGATTGGCCTTATTCGCATTCCTCTGGCTGTCAGACAGGCTCACCTTCCAGACTGCCACATTATTCCTCGGTTCGAGCACATCGATTGCCGAGTACAGCACCGCATCATATGCATCCGGTTCCACTTCCTTCACCGCATCAGGCAGAATCCCCAGTTCCTTCAGTTCCTCCATCCCCCTGTTGCCGGTTTCATAAATCTGTTCATCGGTAATCTCCTGTCCGGACGGCCCCCTGTGATTGACCACAAACGCATAACTGCCGCCCAGTTCCTGATAATCCACCCCCTGCGGGTTCTGTTCGTTTTCGGATAACATCTGGCTGTTCAGACATTGGGAAAGAATATATAATTTTTCATTGGCGCTTAAGGTATACCGGTACCCTTCCCCTGCTGTTTCCGCCTCTTCTGTGTGGATTACATTCAATATCTCCCTGTCCTTATACTCTGCCAGAGTCTCCGGCCCCCATACGGACAGGACAATGGACACCCCCGCACAAACAAGAAACAGAATGCTGAAATTTCCCTTCTTACCGTTCCTGAACCAATCTGTCATTTCCTTATTCTTCATACTTTTCTTTCTCCCTGTCCGGAAGGACAAAACTGATACGGGAACCAGCCCCCGGCTCGCTTTCTATTTCAAGCGTACTCCCATGCAGTTTCAGTATTTCCGCACAAAGCGCCAATCCCAATCCCGCCCCGTTCTTACTTCTTGCACGAGACTTGTCTACCATATAAAAAGCCTGCGTAATCTTATGCTGCTCCTCTTTCGGTATACCCACGCCATGGTCCTGTACCATAAAGCAGTAACCATGTTCCGTCCGGCTGCCTGTCACCTCAATCCTGCTTCCGGATTCGGAAGCTTTGCACGCGTTGTCAATCAGATTCACAAGAACCGTCTTGATTAAATTCCCCTCCGCCCAGATTTCACCGTCCTCATACCGGTAATCCAGCTTCCTGTCCGTATCTTTTCCAAACATACCCTTTAAATACTCAAACACGGCCCCTGCAGGAATCTTTTGAAACTCCGCCTCGCCCCGCTTTGTCACAATGATATCCAAAAGCCGGAAAGACATGGTTTCCAGCCGCTTTCCTTCGGTATAGATATAGTTCGCCGACATAAAACTTTTTTCCTCATCCAGTTTATGGGAGCGGAGCATATCCGCATAACCGATGATTGCCGTCAAAGGAGTTTTCAGTTCATGGGCAAATGCAGCCACAAAATCCTCTCTGGCCTGAATTTCCTCTTCCATTTTATCTATGTTTTCTTCAAGCGCATTCGCCATCACGTTAAAATCCTGCGTCAGCTGCCCCAGCTCATCCTGACTGACCTGCACAGCGCGGTAAGAATAATCGCCCTCCGCCATCCGCTTTGTCGCTTTCGTCAGCAGCCGTATGGGTTTCGTCAGCCATGAGGATATCAGATGCATGACAACCGTCCCCACCAGAAGCATAATAAGTGTAACCCTCCGGTATAGGGAAAAACCCATCGCACGTTCATTAAAGACCTCCGACACATCCCGCATCGTTTCCATATAAAGAATCCTGTTCAACGTATTCACCATCGCCCCGGTATGTACATAATAACGCCCGTCCCACTCCACAATCCGGTAGTTTTTCGTATCTTCAGCCATCTTATGGAGCAGCTCGCCGTCCGCCCCGAAACCATCGCTGGCATACAGCACATCCCTGTTTTCATCGGAAATACGGATAAAACGGCTGGCGCTGCGCCCTCCTGCCTCCAGATTCGAAGCGATTTCTTCTACCCTGTTATCCGGCAATATGCCGTATTTGGTCGGTACATTCAGCGCTGCCGTCTCAAAGGCAAAACTCAGGATGCTGCTCTCATCCGAAGCCTGCCCGATTTCCCTCGCCAAAGACGTTTCAAATACATAGTTTACAAAATAGAACCCGCTGAATCCCAATGCTGCCGCCAGTATTACAATCGTCCACAGCAGCAATTTGAATGAAAATTTCATTATTCTACCTCTAGCCGGTAACCAACCTTATATACGGCTACCAGATTATGTTCCCATCCCAGCTTTCTCCTCAGACGCTGCACATGCAGGTCAAGGGTACGGCTGTCACCGAAATACTCCCCTTCCCATACTTTTTCATACAGGGTTTCACGAAACAGCGCCACATTCTTATTTTTTACAAACAACAGCAGCAATCCAAATTCCTTATTCGTCAGCACCACCGGCTGTCCTGCTTTCGTCACCCGCCGTGCTTCCACATCCACTACCACATCCCCTGCCGTAACCGTCTGTTCTGCCTTATTATAGCGGCGCAGTACCGCCTCTACCCTCGCTACCAGTTCCACCACGTCAAAAGGCTTCACCAGATAATCATCCGCTCCCAGTTTCAGCCCCTTAACCCTGTCTCTCACCTCATGCTTTGCGGTTATGAATATTACCGGGATTCCCAACGGCCGAATATACTCCATGACATCATAACCATCCGCCCCCGGAAGCATGACATCCAGTAAAATCAAATCAAAAGCATCCTTTTCTATCATATTAATTGCATCCATACCGTTCTGCACACAGGTACACCGATAACCGGCGGATGACAGATTCAAATCTATCAAATCACAAATCGACTGTTCATCATCTACTACAAGTATCCTAATCATTGTTCTGATTTCCACCCCCAAAATTCACGCGCTTTCTCTACAAGTCCTTCCATCGTTTCTTCATCGCCGCATGGATACCACTCCTTTATCTTCTCATCCGCCGAAAATCCGCCGGTTCGCTGATAATAAACGGCATAATCACTTTTTACAATTAACTGATGTCCGCTCCCTTCATAACTGTAACGCGCCAGCACTATGATATCCTTCAGCCCGTCCCCGTCAATATCCCGGCAGCTGATACCCCGCAGTGCATACAAATTGTCATAGTCCCCCATGGGCTGTAAACCAGCCACGATATAGCCGTCCCCATCCACCAGATAAATCATGAACACATCATAATTCGCTATGCGGTATGTTCCCGGAACGACCTGAAGCCTCCCCAGTTTCTCAAAATTCCTCGGATAATACTGCTCCGTAATAATCCGGAACCCGTTTTCCAGCAATTCATCCAAAGTTGACGCCGTATATAAAAATTCCGTGGAATTTCCGTCCCTCACAAATGCGGTAATCAATTCAATGCTCTTATTCATTCCGAAACGGTTTATTTTATCAGAAACACGGTAATCCCGGTAAAACCCGGTGCCCCACACATTTTGGAACAGCACATCCCCCACTTTATATGCCCTGTCTCCGTCATCACAGACCGTAATCAGCACAATATCCATCCGTGCATCCCCGTCCACATCCTGCAGCGATATGGCCGAGATTTCCTCCGTGTCCTGTCTTAGCTCACCCCTATTGCAATTGTTCGTCTCCAGCTGCTCCGTTTTATATACAACCGTGCCATTCCGCGAAACGAAGAACAAAGCAAGCCGCTTATACTTCTCATCAAAAGCCGGTATGACACTGACCTCTCCGAACTGCCTCATCCTGACAGGAAATATCTGCTCCTCAATCACGCGGAAACCACAGGCGGAAATATCCGCTCTGTATTCTACGGACTCAAAATTTCTGTTGTATTCCTCGTACAGTTCCCGCACATTTTCCCCGCTCTGCTGTCCTTCTGCGGATATCTCCGGCATCTCTCCAAAGGCCGCTGTTCCCATTTCCGCTGCCGACACCTGCATATTCCGCGCAGAACATAACAGAGCCGCACAAACTGCCAGCAGTCTTATGAACTTCTTCTTTCCAATTCCCTTTTTCGCACTCATTCTTTCATTTTTTCCTCAGGACCGCATCCGTCCCGAATGCTTCTCCCACAACCGCATCCGCTCATGGCACAATTCCCAACGCCTTAAACACCGCCCATACATAAGGTGCTCCGAAACAATTCAGTGTCTTAGGCCCTACAATTTTATGTTCCCTGTCATCCTGAATCTTCTGGTATGCCTGTTCAAAAGTCGCTCTTGTAATGGATTTCTTTTTCCTCTCGGTAAAGAATTCGCCCCCCTTAATACTATAAGTGAAGGGGAGCTGCTTCGCTGTATAAAAATCCTCCCCCTGATGCGAGGATATCACATCCCACAAATTATCCTTTGTTATGATTGTCTGTCCCGAATCCGGCATACCTCTACCTCCCTGTCCCGAAATCCATTCCCCCTTCTTTTCCGTCACTTCAACATTAAGTTACATACATTCATTCTAACGCTCCTCATTTTCTTTGTCATCCCCTTTTTTTATTTTGTTATGGCCGCCAAACATGATAGGAAACCGAGTCAGGAAGATTTCTCTCCCTACCCGCCGCGCGGAGCATCCGCCAGCTCTGCCGGCACACTTCCTTTGGATGCCCCTGCGTACAAAAAACGGGCCTGCCGCCCGTTTTCTGTTCCCTGCTCTTTTATCTTCTTTCCACCAATACCATTCCTTCCGGCGCCGCCTCCGCCTTACTGATACTTACAGTCAATGTTCCATCCTTCGCCGACGAATGAATGCAGACCGGATAATCATACGGGTTCCGGAACCTTAAATCCTTCACACCCTCTACAATAGCGGAATCCAGCCCTTTCGGCACATAATCCACATCCAGCGAATGCGCATACCGCTCTGTCGCCGGTATAGAGGACAGCAGCATCGTTACATATAATGTCGATGAAACCTGACAGATACCGCCCCCAACACTGGATACTACCCTTCCGCTGGCAAAAGAAGGCGCCACTACATAACCGTTCTCCAGCGTACGGGACATAATCGAATTGCTGAAAGAGAATGACTCCCCCGGCTGTACCACGATACCGTCAATACGCTGCGATGCCAGCTCCACATTCACCGCCCTGTCTTCAGCGGTATCATAATTCGTGGAAAAAGAAGCTATTTCATCCGCGCTGCCGGCTGCCTTATTGGAAGTAGCAACCCTTCCCTCTTTTGCCCCCGATTCCATGTAATGATAATAATATTTGCTTAAATCCTTTACGCCATATACCACCAGCAAATCCAAATTATTTTTCATATATGCACGTACATCAAAATCTGCTTTTGCTACCCGCCCCTCTTTCATTCCCGAAGTAATGAAATGATTTAACAGCTTATCTGCATCATGCCCGATTGCCTCCTGCACATCGGGATATGTTCTATAATAATATTCCGCATCAAATACTGCCGAGTAATCTTTTCCGCCCGCCGAAACCTCCCGTGCCTGAACCGTCATGCCGGTTACCAGGCAAAAACACAATGCCAATGCTGCCGCTCTTTTTAACTTTATCATCCGAAATCACCTTATATCCTTTTGTAAACCTGTTTCCTGTACCATCGGCCAATGCCGCCTTTTCAGCGTAACATAAACCCTGCAACTTTTCCAGTCCCAAAACCATATAAAAACTTAATTTTTTCTTAAACAGCCCCTCCGTTCCTGCTTATCCAAAGAACTTCCCGACAATTCCCTGAATAAAAAGAAACAGTATCATCAAAGGAAGCACGTATTTCAAATAGCCCTTCAGCACACGCGGCAGACGCAGCCCCTTACCCGTATTGGTTTCTTCCAGATAGGGTTCAAACCCCCAGCCAAATCTGCTGACACAGAAAACCAGATAGACCAAAGAACCCAATGGCAATATAACGCTGCTTACAATGAAATCCTCCAAATCCAAAACATTACTGCCCTCGCCGAAAGGCGTAAATCCTGACCAAAGATTAAATCCAAGCACACATGGTACGGACAATACCGCCACCAGTATCATATTGACCATGCAGGATTTCTTCCTGCTCCATCCCCACATGTCCATGCCGCAGGAAATGATATTCTCAAAAACCGCCAGCACCGTAGAGAACGCCGCAAAAGACATAAATACAAAGAAAAGGCTTCCCCAGACCCGGCCTCCGGCCATACTGTTAAATACATTGGGCAGAGTAATAAAAATAAGCGACGGACCGCTGTCAGGACTGATACCGAAAGCAAAACATGCCGGAAAAATAATCAGCCCTGCCATAATCGCTACGAGTGTATCCAATACGGCAATATTCACTGACTCTTTTAAAAGGGTATGTTCTTTGTCAATATAACTGCCGAATATCGCCATGGCTCCGATTCCCAGGCTCAAGGTGAAAAACGCCTGATTCATGGCTCCTACTACCGTCTCTCCAATACCGACCTCGACTGTCCTCTCCCAATCCGGAAGAAGATAAAACCGGAGTCCACCCGCGCCTCCGTCCATGAGTATGCTGTGAATGGCAAGCGCCAGCATGATTCCAAGCAGGGCCACCATCATAAACTTTGTAATCCTCTCTACGCCGTTTTGAAGCCCCAGCGAACAAATACCAAATCCTACTGCTACTACAAAGACCATCAGCAGCATCATGATATCCGCCCTTCCCAGCATATCGTAAAAAATCTGGCCGACCGCTTCCGCATCCGCCCCTGCAAATCTCCCGGTCAGCATCAGATAAAAATAATACAGCATCCAGCCAGCCACCGTAGTATAGAACATCATCAGACAGTAATTCCCTGCCAGTCCCACATACCCTTGCAGATGCCATTTCTGTCCCGGCCTCTCCAGTTCTACGAAACTCTTTATCACGCTTTTCCGGCTGGCACGTCCTACCGCAAATTCCATCGTCATTACCGGAAGTCCCATGATGACCAGAAAAAACAGATAAAACAGTACAAATACACCGCCGCCGTATTTTCCCGTCACATACGGGAATCTCCATACGTTTCCGATTCCGATTGCACATCCCGCCGAAAGAAGAATAAATCCCAGACGGGAACCCAGTTTTTCTCTCTCCATACCTAATCCTACCCCCAAATAATAATATAATCGAGCAGGGAAGGTCTCTCTCCCTACTCGCTGCGCGGGGTGCGTGCTGCACAGCAGCTAATTTCCTTACGCACCCCTGTGCATAAAAAAAGCAACCAATCACCAAAATTAGGCTGCAAAAAAGCGGGTGATGGGAATCGAACCCACGTATCTAGCTTGGAAGGCTAGTGTTCTACCATTGAACTACACCCGCATGTAAACTCCGCAATCGGAATATTCATTTATCAACATTTAAGATACTATCACATTTCATCTCATAACGCAAGACTTTTTTTCACTTTCTTTTCAACTTTCTTTTCAACTTCTTTATTTTACATGAAAAAGGACATAAAAATATTTGTTTTGCACAATTTTTATTTTTCTGACACACTCTGTGATGCACACTTATTCAGCCCTGCCATACTGTCATCCGGCCATCCGGCTGCGTCTGACAGTACGAGGCTGAATGGCTGCTATTTTACGCCCATCGCCATCATTCGTTTTGTAATATACTCCTCCATCTCCTCCTTGGGAATCCCAAGGGCCAGGGATAATTCCGAATAGAGGTTTTCCTCCGCCATACGGAGATACCTGTCATCCATCGCTGTTGTTTTCTTACCCTGTGCTATCCGTTCCTGCTTGCGCAGATACAATGTCTTGATAATCTTTATCCAGTCCCTGCACTCGCAGCTTTTCATGGTTTCCTTATATTTTTCTTCCCTCAGCTTGTCATTACTCACCCATAACTCATCAATTTCAGGAATGCTGTCAATCAGCGCCTCTGCTTCCTCCTTCGTTAAAACCGCACGCATAACGGTCTTACCGCTGTCCACCGGCGTAAAAATCTTGCTTTCCTTATGGTGTAAAGGACCTAAAAGATAATACAGCCTGTCCCTCGGAACATCCTTCATACTTAACGTTGTAATATCTTTCACTTCACACACTCCGGTATTTCCGTACACAATAAAATCACCTTTTTCAAACATGCCATCCCTTCTCTCTCAACGTTGGCCAATAAGTTCCCTTATATATTAGTTTAACCTAAAAAAAAGAGTTTCGCTAATACTTTTTTCATGTTTTTTTATTTTTGTGTGATTTTATGTATATATGCCACAAATTGTTTGTACAATTTGTCTGGTATAACCCACCTTATTTATCCCTATGTTTCACTTGTCTAAATCTCCATCTGCCGCATTGTCGTCGGTCAACGATGCAGAATATGGCTTTTCATCCATCCGGATATCTTCCGCATCTTCTGCAAGTCCATAGGTATAATCCAAAAACAGACGGCTTCCCTGCGCTTCCTCCCCATCGTACGGATATCCTAAGCCATCCCCGACCTTACGCGCCGTTTCATCGAACAGACTGCACATCCCGTAAACGGCCTTCCAGACACATTCCCTGTCACTGTTCGGATAAGTCAGCATTAATCTCCCGTATTCCTCTCCGGAAAGATAACGGTGCAAATACTTTCCAGACTTTCCTACGCTGCACGAAAAATCCTCCTGCATCCCTACATACCATGAAAGCATCTTAATGAGCTGGGGTCTGATATATAAGTTCATCATATCCATGGCATACGTCATTTCCCGTCTCCACAGACCCTTCCCCACACTGTTCTGCATCCACCAGAACTCATTACAGCAGCAGAAATACTCCTCAGCCGTCGGCTTCTTTACCCAATGGCATTCATCTGACGGCGCAGGAATCTCCGGCAGCACCCCGTCTTTGTCCAGCAGGACGACACAGAGTTTGTCCTCTTTCATATTCTTCACCGCATATTCCAGTTTCATAACCGTCAAATCCATACGGTTTCCATCTGCAAACTGCATCAGATAGGCATAACTGTTGGCAGCATTTGTTTCCATCCCGCTCATGGCATCCATTTTATCCGGCATCTGCATATACAACCGCTTACCGAACACATCTATCCAACTCTCATCTGCAATAAAAGAAGCTGTCTCCTTCACTGCATACACAATATCATAATCCTGGAAAATGTCATGCGGAGCATTCGGATTTGTTCTGGACCCGTTCATATACACACCGCGGACCCGCTCATCCTGCCCGGCAACCCCTAATATCAAATCCATCATTTCTTTTTCGCTCCGCATAGACACCGCCTCCTGTTCTTATCCCCTGATGATTCCTATTATAACAAAAAATATCCTAAATGCAATTCAGATTTACAGGAGAATATCTACCGTTAAAAAATTAACGGGCTTGATACTTTTTTACCAATATGTTTTTTTTCCAATACATGAAAAAAATTTCATGAAAGTGTTTTCATAATCCGAAAAATCTGTTAAATTTATTATAGAGTATGACTGAAAGTAATGTATAGGAGGTTCAAAATGAGGTATTTTTTTAATGGTAAAATCGAAAAACTGGACGGTGTTTACACCGTACGCATCCCGTTCAATATCTGGGAGGTATGCAAACAGAGAGAAGTAATCAACGGCGACCTTGTACTGGACAACAAGATTATCACCTGTGAACTCCTCCCTGAAGAAAAAGGAAATTACAAAATTCATTTGGACGAGGAAGCTGTCTCCCATGTGGATATCTCCAAAACCCATAAGATTCTGCTGCATGTATCCGGCAGCCTGATTCAGATGAATCAGAACAGCCCTTACAGCTTTGATAATCCGATTCGTAATATCGACAGCGTGGAAATTATCGTGCAGCCGGAAGACGGCCTGTGCGGACAAACCTGTGTGGCCATGCTTGCAGGCGTAACCATCGCGGAAGTCATCAGCGTTATGGACTGCCGCCAATGGCAGGGAACCATGGGCAGGGTCATTTCCGCCCTTAACTACTACGGCCTTGATCATACGGATATCATCATGTATACCGAAGGCCAGGAAGCAACCCTCCCGAAATGCTGTATCATGATGGAAAAAATGGGACGTTTCTGCCACTATCTGGTTCATTATGACGGCACATTCTATGATCCGACTCTGGGCGTACTGGACCATTATGACATGAGCAAACTGTTAGGATATCTGGAAGTGAAATCCGTTTAACTTTTTCCTATGCACCCCTGTGCATAATACAAGAAGAGCTGAGTATTCAGCTCTTCTTAATAAATTCCGTATTGCACTTCGGGCACCGCACGGCGATTTTTCCCTTTCCACGGGGAATCCTTATTTTCTGCCTGCAGCCCGGACACTTATAAATATGATAGTTTTTCCTCTGTACCATCATGTTCCTTTGGGAAGACCAAAATGTCCTGATTTTTGATGTATGCTTTATAAATGCCTGATTTTCCGCATACCGCCTGGCATAATTTTTTGAAAACATTCTGAAATACGCATATATAAGCGTTGCCAAAGCAATAACATACAAAAATTCCCATCTTGTAAAAACAGATATAAGCATCACTGCTACCGCACTGCCCAGCAGAAAACGATTCATGGAATCCGGCCCGTATGTGCCGTATCTTCCCTGCATAAACCGAATCAATTTCTCTTTCATAACCGTCAGCCCCATTTCTATTCGTTTTTTCCATTTTTATGAAAAATGTTTAACCGCTTCTATTATATATTCTAAGCCGCATATCGGAAAATACAATTAAACCAATCCCAAATTTTAATTAAAAATTACTAAACACGCTCTACCGCAGCAGCGCAACCCCTCCAAGTCCCATTGCACATGCTATCATATACAATAAAAGAATATGGAGCGGATAAAAAGCATAAAAGAACCATTTTATATTCCATCCACGCCTGCCGTTATACATATGCACCGGAATCATAATAAAAAAAGCAGTTATTTCTATCGGATTCATCACAGTCAGCACTGCACAGCCAAGTCCTGTTTCCAGTAATTTTTTCCTGCGGCACATATACATCACAGCAATCGTCAGAACACCGACGGCCGCATAGTCCGTCTTAAGCAGCTGCGCAGCGCCCGCCCCTGCCGCAAGAATCAGCAGACTGAGCAAAGCACGCAGCACTCTGTTCCCTTCCGTCTTCTCCTCCGCCAGCCGGAATCCTATCATGACCAGCAGTCCTATAAACAATGTAAAAAATACATTCTGGTATTCCAAATAAAAAGGATTTCCTGCAAACCCCAAATCAAAAGGCACTTCCGAAACCAATGCAAACAGGAACAGCCTGCCTGCATACTTCCACACATTCCTCGTATGCTGAAAGCCCTCAATCAGCAGATAACAGAAAATCGGAAACCCCAGCCTGCCTGTCAGACGCAGAATCATATCTAACGTGCCAAGCTTAACCATCATGGCCAGATTCGTCTCTCCCGCCCCCGCGGTTAATATCATCCTCTCTACAATAATTGCTCCCGTATGGTCAATAAACATGGCAATAATCGCAATCAGTTTTAACGTACTGCCGCTTATCCCCTTCTTTCCGTCTTCTGTTTTCCCTGCGCGTTCCGTTTTCTCTTTTACTGTTCCCAACGAATTTTCCATTTCTTCCTCCTGTTTTTCCCTTATCCCCTTCAGTCCTTCTGTCAATAAATAAGCATATAAAGTTTGCTTCCGTTTGTCAACTTCCGAAAATTGATTTCCGCAGCCATTTTATAAAAACATAAGGTGTCTTGCCACGAAGTTAAAAACCATACACAGAATGCATCCCAAAACTGACGGTATCAACAGGGACGCCAGTGTCCATTTCAGGCTTCCTGTCTCCTTGCGGATAGTCATGCATGTCGTTGCACAGGGCCAGTGAATCAGCGAAAACAACATTGTGCTGACCGCCGTTATCCAGGTCCATCCATTATCTGCGAGCAGCTGCTTCAGAACATGCCTGTCGCTTATTTCCACCAATGTCCCCTGCGACAGATATGCCATGAGCATAATCGGCACCACAATTTCATTTGCCGGCATACCCAGTATAAAGGCCAGCAGGATTACCCCGTCCAATCCCATCAGGTCTGCAAAGGGGTTCAAAGCATCCGCCAGACAGGACAGCATCGTCCTGTCATAAATCCTTATATTCGCCAAAATCCATATCACAATTCCAGCCGGAGCCGCCGCTGCCACCGCACGCCCTAATACAAACATTGTCCTGTCACAGACAGAACGTACAATGACTCTCCCAATCTGCGGTCTCCGGTATGGCGGCAGTTCCAAAACAAAGGAAGACGGCATCCCTTTCAGTACCGTAACGGACAGCAGCCACGAAACCAAAAAGGTCATACCTATTCCAAGCATAATGAAACCCGCCAGTATCAATGCCGCTGCAAACGAACTGCCGATTCCCGCCACGCCTCCCGCAAAAAACATCATGATAATTGCTATCAGCGTCGGAAATCTCCCATTACACGGGACGAAACTGTTTGTAATAATGGCTATCAGCCGTTCCCGCGGCGAATCAATGATACGGCATCCAACAACGCCTGCGGCATTGCATCCGAACCCCATTGCCATAGTGAGACTCTGCTTCCCACATGCATGACACCTTCGGAAACATTTATCCAGATTGAACGCCACACGCGGCAGATAACCGGAATCCTCCATGATGGTAAACAACGGGAAAAAAATTGCCATAGGCGGCAGCATAACCGCCACTATCCATGTCACTACGCGATAGACGCCATATATAAGCATCTCCCGGAATGTTTCCGGCATCCCCACATACAAAAGCCCTTCCATCAGTTTTCCTTCCAAAAAAGAAAAAAATGCCCGCAGTAATTCCGATGGATAATTTGCCCCCACAATTGTCAGCCAGAAAGTCCCAAGAAGAAGCAGAAACAGAATCGGTATCGCTGTCTTCTTTCCCGTAAAAATCTTATCCTTTTTTCTGTCAGGCCCTAAATAACCGGCATCCTCATACCTTATCAACCCACGGCAGAGTTCTGCTGCCGCATCCTCCTCCTGTTTCTTTCGATATCCTTTCTTCCTGTTTTCCCCCGCCCCGTTTTCCTTGTTTCCTGCTTTTCCCGCAGCCTCATCGATGGCTCTGTATACCGCCTCAATCCCCACACCTTCCCTTGCCGCAGTCCCTATCACCGGAACACCCAGCCTTTCCTGCAGCCCCTGCAAATCAATCCTGATATGCTTCTTTTCAGCCTCGTCCATCAGATTGACACAGACCACTACCCGCTCCGTCAGTTCCAGTATCTGAAGCACCAGCCCCATATTTCGTTCCAGACATACCGCATCGCAGACCACTACCACTACATCCGCCACACCGGAACAGATAAACTCTTTTGCCACCTCTTCTTCCGCAGAACGTGTATGTAATGAATAACAGCCGGGTATATCCACCAACACATATCCCTGCTCCCCCCAAAATGCATATCCCTGGGCATTTGTTACCGTTTTGCCTGCCCAATTGCCGGTATGCTGGCGCAGCCCTGTCATGACATTGAATACCGTACTCTTCCCTACATTGGGATTTCCTGCCAGAGCCACAACAAGGTCATTCTCTCTCTTCTTTTTTATTTCCAGACCGGTATCTATTGCCCCCATCCCTGCCGACACATTACTTAAGCCCATCTTTTTTCATTCCCCCCGTTCCGCCGTCTTCTACTTCCACCTCTATATTTTCCGCATCTCCATTCCTGACCGCTATCAGGGTTCCTTTCACAAAGTACGCCACAGGGTCTCCAAAAGGGCTGGCATACACACATTCTATCCCTGCTCCGCGTACAAATCCCATATCCCTGAGCCGCTGCCCGATATCTCCCGCCACATGCAGCCCTGCAATCCGTCCCCGCTGCCCCGGATGCATGGAAGCCAGCCTGCATATTCTCTCTCCCATATCAAATCCCCTTCGCAATCCGCTCTCTATTATCATTATGCAGAAAATTCTTTATTGACCCCGTGTGCAATCGAGCAGGGAAGGTTTCTCTCCCTACTCACCGCGCGGGGCATCCGTCAGCTCTGCTGACACACTTCCTTTGGATGCCCCTGTGCATAAAAAAGCAGCCGCATTTGGCTGCTTTTTGTTTCTGCTATGCATATATCCGTATTTTATAAAAAAGTCTTATAATCTTCATAATTCTTTTCCAAAAGAGACGGCGTATCCAGGCCGTAAGGACACTTCCCCTTACACTTGCCGCAATGCAGGCATTCTTCAATCTTTTTCATCTTCTCCTGCCATTCCGCGCTCAGATATCCCTCCTTAGGCGCCCTGCGCAGCAGCAGACTCATCCGCGCGCAATTATTGATTTCAATACCGGCCGGGCAAGGCATACAGTAACCGCAGCCACGGCAGAACTCCCCTGCCAGTTCCGCTTTTTCCTTCTGAATCTCCTCTTCCATCTGTGCAGTCAGAACAGGCGGCTTTTCCTGATATGACAGGAATTCATCCAGTTCCTTTTCCCTTTGGATACCCCATATGGGCGCCACATGGTCAAACTGCGCCATATATGCATATGCGAGAGCCGAATTGGTAATCAGACCTCCCGACAGAGCTTTCATCGCAATGAATCCCATATCCTTCTCCCTGCATCTGTCCACAATCTCCATATCCTGCTCACCCGCAAGATAAGAAAACGGAAACTGCATTGTTTCATACAAATCCGATTCTATCGCTTCCTTTGCCACGGACAGCCTGTGGTTCGTAATCCCGATATGACGGATTTTTCCCTGTTTCTTCGCCTCCGTCATGGCATCATACAGCCCCGATTCATCTCCCGGCTTCGGACAGAATGCCGGATTGTGGAACTGATAGATATCTATGTAATCCGTCCGGAGCATCTCCAGACTCGTATTCAGGTCTTTCCAAAAGCCTTCCGCATTCTGTGCACCGGTTTTCGTACTGATTACGATTCTGTCCCGGATATAGGAAAATGCCGCTCCCAGTTTCTCTTCACTGTCCGTATACCATCTTGCCGTATCGAAATAATTGATGCCGTTATAAAATGCTTTCTGAAGAAGATAAACCGCCTCCTTCTTAGAAATCCGCTGTATCGGCAGCGCTCCGAAACCATTCCTGTTTACTTCCAGCTTTGTTTTCCCCAATGTAACCTTCTGCATACTTTTCCCTGCCTTTCTCTATTTCCTCTTCTCCCTTGTTCCGGCCATGATACTATTATAGCATAGATGACATTATCCTACATCAAAAATAATTTATCCCGCACATAATAAACATTGACCTTCCGTCTAAGCTTAAAGTATAATACTATTTAGCTGAACAGAAATTTGATACACTGATAAGGAAGAGAGGACAACATTTTGAGACAGTTTTTTGGTATGAGCCAGAGCGGAAATCTTCAGGAGGCACTCCGCGGGCTGGAAAATCCGCAGTTGATTATGCTAATGTCCAACAGCGGACAATTCGAGGCGCATGTAAAGAAATTGGAAGAGCTTTATCCCAAAGTACCCAGTATTGGATGTATCGGCATGAGTTATGATACGCAGGTAGTGGAAAAAGGAGTGGGCATCATAGCATTTTACGGAGGCGTCAGCGCGGCTGCCAATGTATTGGAAGATGTCTCCCGTATGCCAGTGAAACACATCCGCCGATTGGAAGAAGATGTCCACAAAGTAAACGGCTCCGGTAATGATACAGTATGCATTGACTTTTGTTCCGGCAATGATGCCTGTGCCCTGACTACTATTTACAGCGTATTAAAACATCGGAACATATCCCTGGTGGGCGGTACCGGTGATGCCGGAAAAGTATCCGCAAACGGCAAAGTATATCAGGATGCCGTCGCCTATGCACTGATTAAGAACAACAACGGACGGGTGAAAGCTTATAAGGAAAATATCTATCACCCAATGGGCAATTACCGTTTTATTGCTTCCAAAACGGATAAAGCCAATTACATAATCGGATGCCTGAACGGAAAATCTGCAAAACAAGTATATCAGGATATCCTTCATGTAACAGAAAAAGAAATACTGACCCAGACTTTCAAAAACCCGTTTGGGAAAATAAACGGGAACGACATCTGCATCATATCCATCAAAGAAGTGAGCGGTTCTGCACTTACATGCTTCCGTCAGGTGAATGATTCAGATGTTCTTATCATGCTGGAACTGGGAGACTATAAAGCAATCGTACAGGAAACCATCCGGGCTATCCGAAGCGATTTTTCTAAAATTTCAGCCGTATTTTCTGTAAACTGCCTGTTCAGGTACCGGCTGTTTAACGACAATCATTATATGCAGGAATATCTGAACGAAATGGGAACTTTAGGAAACCATGCCGGCCTTGTGGGATATGGGGAACATTATAACAACCAGTTTGTCAACCAGTCCATGACCTGCGTTGTATTTGAGTAAGGGAGGAAACGAAATGAACTTCAGAAAAAAACCACAGCGTAATTCCAAGAGCCTGTATCCGGTTTTATATGTCACGGAAAGCCTGAAAGACTATCATCAGTCACTTGTACAAAACGAAGTATCTTCCCTGTATGAACTGAGCATGGTAAGCAAATCCTTCGGCAGTGTGCTGAAAGAATCCGAAAATTTCAAAGACACCTTGCAGGATTTCGGCAATACCTTCTCCAATATCAATGAAGTCTCCAGCCAGTTTGAATCCGTAAAGGATAATATTACTCAATCCGTAGTTCAGGCTCAGGGAGAAGTAGAAGAACTTAAAAACAGTTCTCTAATGGTTGAAACCTATTTTGATGAAATGCAGAAAACTTTTGAAGACTTCCAGTTATCCTTAAAAGACATAAAAAACTGTATGACCAAAATCGTATCCATTGCCGACCAGACCAATATCCTTTCGCTCAATGCTTCTATCGAAGCAGCAAGAGCCGGAGAACAGGGAAAAGGTTTTGCAGTAGTAGCTGACGAAGTTAAAAATCTGGCGGAAGAAATAAAAAACCTGGCCGCCGCAGTAGATTCCAGCATCAATGATGTGGAGCAGGGAACAGACCGGCTCAGCAGCAGCATAGATACCTCGCACACAGCTTTGGCACAGAGTCTGAACAAAGTAGAAGAAACTTATGAAATGTTTGACAGCATCACACAGGCCGCAGAAGGAGCCACATCAGTACAGTCGGAGATTTCCGGTGTCATTGACAATTCAATGGCTGCCCTTCAGACATTGAATAACTTTTTTGACAATACGAAAAAACAATACCAGGAAGTCGTACGCCATATTAACCGGGCAAGCAATCTTGGGACTACCAAAAGCGCCATGTTCGAAAATATCGATAATATGCTTTCCCAGATTCCTCCCATTATTGAAGATTACACTACCTGAAAACGCAGAAGGGGCCAATAGGCCCCTTTTTTATGCACCTGCCAAATTATCTTTATTATTATCCCTTTTCTTTTTTATCATAATTATATCATAATTTATAAAATAACATCCCTCCCTTTCATTATTTGTTTGAAAAAATCTTGTTTGAGTCTTATAATAATTATAAAACAAGGGGCGAAATGTGTATACGCTGCCCCTGCGGTCCTGACATATATGGAAACCAACTCGGAAATGAGGAAAAATATGATTTTATATCATGGTTCAAAAAACGGGATAAAAGGCGCCATCAGGCCGGATGCCGGCCGGACTGCCTGCGATTTCGGCAAAGGTTTTTATATGGGCGATAGGCCGGAACAGCCCAAAGGGCTGATTGCGCCTTATCCCCACCATATATTCTATGAATTAGAATGCGATTTCCGCGGTTTAAAGCAAAAAGAGTTTATTAATAATTATGACAGTCAGATTGACTGGGCCTTGTACATCGCATACAACAGACAAATCATTGATTTCTCCGCATACCGGAAATTACAGGAACGATATCAGGCATATAATACCTGTTACGACTTAATCACCGGTTTGATTGCCGATGATAAAATGACACAGGCGCTCAACCGTTTTTATGACGGCATATTATGCGATAAAGGTCTGATAGAAGCGCTGCAGCATGTAAAGTTAGGAAAACAATACGTCCTGAAAACTACGGAATCCTGTAGTGCAGACCATATACGGATTCTGAATGCCGCCAGCCTTTCGGATCAGGAAAAAAAACGGATTATTGCAGAAAATACCAGCCGCATTACCCAGATGCAGGGTTTACTGAACCAAATCCAGACAAAGTACCGCCGCGCACAGAACATAAAATTTTTTGATGAAATCATCGAGGAGTGGAATGAATTATGAAATTAAACACTGCCAATATCGGATATTGTGAAATGTCCGCCGATTTATTCGTCCAATCAGTCAAAAAAGGTTACGACTCTAAAGATTTCATAGAAAAACTTATGAACTCGCAGACGGCCTCTTATTTATATCATAAAGATTATACGGAGATGTGGCGCGGTTCCTCCTATATCATCGAGACTTTGGAAACCGAACAGCCCATCCTGAAAGGCCCGACCTATCCCGAAGATATCATGGCATGGATTGGATACCTGTTTGAATGCTGGAAATTAACCTATCCTGACGACTCCGCAAAAGACATTATAAAACAGGCCCCGATTGATACTCTTCTGCTCTCCTATCAGGGCCTGCATGTTATGGCTTTTGAAGACGCTGTCCGCGAGTTAAAAAACATTGCCTTAAAAAAACCTTCACCATAAATTATATTCCATTACCGTTTCACAGACTGTAACCTCATTCCTCTGTCAGCTTTACAAAAGCGCCGCCTTTCACTTCCACAATCTTCTTATCATTCACCGCCAGCCACGCACTTTTGGCCGAAGGATTGTAAACACTCCTGCAATCCGCCGTGAACTGCAGGTTTCTGCACACACTCATATAGTCCGCAATTTCAATATTGGTGGCATACCAGATATCCTCCCTGCCGCCCATATACTCACAAAATTCCTCTATGACATTCCAATTATCGTTATTGGTAAATTCATAGCTGTGTCCCCATACATACATCAGCTTCAAATATTGCTTCTTAGAAAACTCTGCAAAAAATTTCGCCTTTTCCATTAAGCCCGCATCGTTATGGTGGCAGGTGGGGTGCCACTCCATCCAATCCACAGGCAGCGCATAATCATCCACGCACTCTACGACTCTGGCATAGGCAATTCCCAGCCTCCGGAATAAATCCTTAATCTCCTCACTATAAGAACCATTGGGATAAGCATGTCCCCGCACCGGATATCCCATCAATGACTCCAGCCCTTTTCTGTCCTCCAGAATCTCCGCCGCTGCTTCCGTCATCGGGCATCTGGCAATCGTAGGATGGGTATAACTGTGGGTTGCCACTTCATGTCCTTTATAAAGTTCCGCCAACTCTGACTTATCCAGCCGCTCCGGATGGCTTTCGTTCATAAGCCCGTAATTGATATTAAAAGTACCTTTTATCCCATACCTGTTAAAAGTTTCCACCAGTCTGACATCTTCTTTTTTCCCGTCATCATAACTCATGGTCAGTGCCTTTGCCTTTCCTCCCGGAAAACAATTATAAACTTTCATACCTGCCTCCTTATCCACTTTGAAATATTGTGCAACATATCTTAATCCGTAGGTTTCCGATAAAAGCGCCCGGACAGCTCGTCCGTTTTTACCTCATTAATAAATGCACATTCATCTGCCTTTTTTACTGCCTGTGCTACTTTTTTTACTTCCTCCCTTGACACTACCGAATACACCACATTCCGCTCGCAATGCTCATAAGACCCTTTCCCTTCCAATATCGTCGCCCCATGGTTACTTACCGCATATATGGCATCGCATATTTCTTCCGGCTTGTCCGTCACGATAAAAAACGTCTGTTTTTGGTATCTTTTATACAAAATATGCAGTACCTGTGTGGAAGCATATTGGAAAATAATAGAATAGAGCGCCTTATCCCAGCCAAATAAAAATCCGGCAATAGATAATATGACAATATTAATCGCTAATATCATATTCCATGAGTCCACCCCTTTCTTTTCCGAAAGGTAAATGGAAATAAAATCCGTACCGCCGGTAGTTGCATTCATCATCAGGCACATACTGATTCCCAGCCCGTTCATAATTCCTCCGAAAATACTAATCAGAAGTATATCATAAGTAATCACCTGTGCCGGTATAATATCTGTCAGAAAACTGGTCAGTACTATCATCAGACAGGAAAACAGAGTGAATTTTTTTCCGATAAAACGAAACCCCACATACACGGGAACCGCGTTTAATAACAGGTTAATCGCCGTATAAGGCACCGCAATCCCCAAATACCTTTCAAATATCGTCTGGAGCAGTATCGTCAGCCCCGTAGCGCCGCCCGGATACAGCCCGCCTGTCCTGACAAACGATTTGATATTCAGCGCCATAAGACATGCCGCTGCACATATTACAATGATTCTCTTAACATCCTGTCTGAAATTAAACTTCATCTTCCTGTCTCCCTGTATTCTCCACCCGAAAATATTTTCCGTCCCTATGAAACATTATAGCAGATTAAATTTTAAACTGCTACCAGCATTTTGCGACAGCATCTGCTCAAATGCATTCTCCGGAATCGGTTTGCAGTACCGATAGCCCTGCGCCACATACGCTCCGATTTCCCTCATCAATTCCACATCTTCTTCCGTTTCTACCCCTTCACAGACAATCTGCGCATTCATCTCCTCTGCCAGTGAAACGATTCCCTTCATAATCTTCACCTGACGTTCCCTGTCCTCATGGTTCAGAAGGAACGAACGGTCCAGCTTGATAACCGATGCAGGTATCTGCTCCAATACGCCAAGAGATGAATATCCGGACCCGAAATCATCAATGGAAATCCTTACGCCTTTCTCACTCAGGATATCCAGAACCTCCTTAACGTTCTGCTGCTGCAGTTCTTCCACTACCAGCGTTTCCGTAATCTCTACCTCAATCAAATCTTTGGAAATCCCATATCTTTCCAGCGTTTCCTCAAACCGTTCCGGAAAACCTGGCTTCATAAAATGGATTCTGGAAAAATTACAGGAAACCCTGACAACCTCCTTGCCCTCATCCAGCCTTCTCCGAAGCATCCGGCAGACGGATTCCAGCACAAAAAAGTCAATCTCTGTTACCCTGCCGGTCTGCTCGTAATACGGTACAAAATATCCCGGAGCTCTTACCATCCCCTGTGCAGACGGGTCCATAAACCGGATTAATGCTTCTGCGCCAATTACTTTCCCATTGCGGATATCTACCTTTGCCTGGTAATATGCCGCAAAATCCTTCTGTATATCCACGGATTCCAAAAGTTTTTCCCTCTTATGGCGTTCCTTTATCATCTGCTCCATCGACACATCATAAATCTTAATATCACTGGCAAGGCCATCCCGTATAAAGTCAACTGCCTGACTGGCATAATCCACTGCAACACGCAGATCATTACTTTCCTGCGGGATAAAATATGCCCCGATCATAATCGACATACGGCTTTCCGTATCCTGAAATATGCGGTCTTCGATATCATTCTGCAATGCTTTCAGCCGTTCCATAAATTTTTCCTGATGTTCCAATGCCAGCAGGAGCACAAAACGGTCTCCCTGATCCCTTGCACAAATCTCCTTCCTGGAATCCACATTCTTCAATAAAACATCTGCAACAGATTCTAACAGCTTATGCCCCGATTTCCAGCCATATATCACATTGTACCTGCGGAACTGTGATACGTTAAGATACGCAACCGCATACTGTTCCTTCCGTTCCTGCAAAAGCTCTGCTTCTCCTTTATAAATCAGATAGTTCAGGTTCCAGATATCCATTCCGGTATCCTTATACATCAGCTTTTGGATTTTTCTGTTGTTCTGCACGATATGCCACATCACCAAAATAACCGCTATCGCAATCAAAAGCAATCCGCTGATAATTAAAAAGCTGTGGTTCCTCACAAAACGGTCAACGCTTACCAGGGAATATACGTCATTTTCCAGCATATAATCATTAATCATCTTTGCATCTATCATAGGAATCGTTTTACTTAAGATTCCCTCTAGCATAGAGTTTTCTTCTTTCCGGATTACCATGGATACCTTATGGGCGCCGCTTAACACGTTTTTCACTTCCAGCTTATTATACCGCAGCACAGTGCCAAGCAGATATTCCGCCAGATAACCGTCGCACAATGCGGCATCTGCCGTTCCTTTCCTTAACGCATCCAGACAGTCCTGCTGGGTATCATAGTTTACCACCGACACAGAATCCATATCTAACGCCAGACCAGCCTCGGAAGAAAGATAGGAAACGGTCGCCAGTGTCCCGGCGGAACTCAGGTTATCATCCTTCTGCATCACAATGACCAAGGGAATCTCTGCATATTCCCTGACAGAAACCAACTGATATTTACTTAATGCCTCTCCGTCATCCGCACAATAGGATATCACATCAATGACACCCTCCCTCAGTGCATTTTCCGCTTCGCGCAGGCTCTCCATCTTTTCATAAGACAGGGACAAACCTATGGATGCCACTCCGTCCTCTAACAGTTCTCTGGTCAGCCCCTTGTATTCCCCATCCTCCTCATAGGAAAAAGGATAGTAACCATCCAGATAACCAACCACGATTTCGCCGGCTTCTTTCATATAAGCCTTTTCTTCTGTCGTATATACAACCGTCTTGTCCAGCCTGCTTTGGTAAAACCGGTTCATCAGCTCGCTTTCCAATTCCGGCTGATGAATCAGCAAATCCGCAATTGCCTGATTCAATTCCCACATAACATCGTCATTGCCGGGATACGAGATATAATAAAAGGGTCTTGGTGCAAAACGTCCGAGCAGACGCTGTCCCTCTTTTATTTCCGTAAAAGTATGTACCAGTGCATCAATTTCTCCTCTGTTCAATGCATCCTGAAGCTCCGCCGAAGAATCATACTCTTTAATCACCGGGTTTTCCACCCCGTTATCTGACAAATACCGTAAAAATTCTTCTCTGCGGACATAAGTCTTTACCATTCCGAAGACAGCCTCCCGCATCGCATCAAAGTCTTCATACGCAAGGGAACTGTCTGCATTCGACGCTATCACCCCAAACGTATACCCGCTTGAAAGGTCTGCATACCGGAATATTTGGGACCGCTCTACGGAATACTGGGCAGAGCCCACCAAATCCACTTTCTGCTCTTCCAAAAGCCTTAATGCATCATCCCAGCTGTCACATTCCACATATTCAATTTCCCAATTTGCATATTCGCACAATGCATTCAGATATTCCACATCCATACCGGTAAGGCTTCCGTCTGCATTTTTCACATTGAAACCATCCATTGGGAAAAAAGCAACCCTGACCGTCCGCTTTTCGGCTGCATGAACCACACTGCTGCCGGTGATTGCCGGATTCCACACGAAAAACAGGCACAGCCCCAGCAAAAAGCTGAAAAGGACTGTCCCCGTTTTATTTTTCTTACGCCCTGATAAAAAACCTGTCATAAATTACACCCTACCCATCCACTATCCCTGCATACCGCTCGTCACACTTTTACCCAGCCTCCGACTCCGCCCCGGAAAGAAAAAGAATCCACCTCAGCGCCCAACTGAAATTGTGGATTCCATCATAAAAACAATGCTGGTGGCCGGACTTGAACCGGCACGGGATTGCTCCCGAAGGATTTTAAGTCCTTTGCGTCTGCCTATTCCGCCACACCAGCAGCTTGCTGTCCGCCTCCGCCCGTTTCCCGGCAGGGCACCTGACACTACATTTATATCACATAGTTATCTGAATTGCAAGAAATTTTTACCTTGTCTTTTATAATGCTTCAGCACAATTGCGGAGGTAGGAGGCAGGGTCACTTTTACTCTTCCCTTAATAATCGGATATTCCATCTCTTCCGTAGTAAAACCGCCTGCGGTCGTCAAAATCAGCCGCTTCATACTTCCCTCTTTCGGTGTCCCGAGATGCCAGACCGCAATCTCCTTCGTCACTTCATGATGATTATTATTCACTAAAACCAGCGACTGTTCCTGCCTGTTAAAGCGTCCGTATCCGATTATATTATAATCCGCTTCCACATATTTCAGCGAACCTGTCAGAAATTCCCTGTTCTCTTTATGAATCGCTATCATTTTCCTATGGAACTCAATCAGCTCTTTATCCTCTTTTCCCCACGGATAAGTTCTCCGGTTATCCGGGTCCGTAAATCCGGTCAGTCCGGCCTCGTCCCCGTAATATATGGTCGGCGCTCCGGGCCATGTCATCTGGATAAGAACCGCCTCTCTCATGACTGCCTTGTTGACATTACGGTCCGCCATCTCCGGGCCGAGCGAATTCGTCCTTCCCACTATATGATTCGTCCTTGTCAGGAAACGGGAATGGTCATGATTTGACAGTTCATTCATCGCCGTATAGAAAGAAGGCATTGTCATATTCGCCCCGTTATATGCCATGGCGCCCCAGAAACTTTCCGCGTTGCCAAGCATATCCTGCCGGAAATCATCACTGTGTTTCTGCATCCCTGTCAGAAACCACGTCACCGGCTCCATAAAGGCGTCATAATTCATAATCGAATCCCATTCGTTCCCGTGCAGCCAGTCCCTTGGATTCCCATAATGCTCTGCCAATACAATTGCATTGGGATTTGCCTGCTTCACCGTCCTGTAAAATTCTTTCCAGAAATAATGGTTGTACTCAGGAGAATGCCCCAGGTCCGCCGCCACATCCAGTCTCCAGCCGTCTGCATTGTAAGGCGGCGAAACCCACTTCCTCGCAATATGCATCACATATTCAAACAACTCTCTGGAAGCTTCATAATTCAGCTTCGGCAGCGTATCGTGTCCCCACCAGCCATCGTAACTTCCGTTATACGGCCACGCCCCTTCATTGTGGAATGCAAAATAATTGTGATAAGGGCTGTTCCTGTCTACATAGGCTCCTTTTTCGTATCCTTCCGCATTCTCATAAATCCTTTCCCTGTCCATCCACTTATTGAACGAACCGCAGTGATTAAATACACCGTCCAAAATTACTTTTATTCCGCGCCTGTGTGCTTCCGCCACCACCTGCGCGAATAACTCATTGCTCGCTTCCAGATTTGCCTTATTCGTCACGCGGTTAATATATCTGGACGCAAACCGGTTCTCCTGCCCATGCTGCAGCAGTTCGCCGCCGTCTTCCACAATCTTTCCGATATGAGGGTCAATATAATCATAATCCTGTATATCATATTTATGATTGGAGGGCGAAACAAACAAAGGATTAAAATAAATCACATCAATTCCCAAATCCTGCAAATAATCCATCTTATCCAGCACACCCTGCAAATCCCCGCCATAAAACTCACGCACCCCCATAGCTGCCGGATACTTATTCCAGTCTTCCACCCTGACCGTATTGTCACCGATATATCTATACTCATTCGTCAACACATCATTCTCTGTATCCCCATTATAGAAACGGTCTACATAAATCTGATACATAACCGCCCCTTTCGCCCAATCCGGCGTCTTGTATCCCGGAATCAGCCGGAAATCATAGTGTCTGTCAATTCCCTTCTGCACACCGCTTAAATTATAATAACATACAATCTTTCCCGCCTGTATCTCAAAATAATAACTGATTTCCCGATTCTCCAACTGAACGGCATGTGAATAGTAATCAAAAAAATCATCGGACTCTGTCTTAAACATCATATGTTTCTCATTGTCACAGACAAAATAAACCCTGTCTACATTATCCTTCTTTGTACGGAATTTAACCGTAACCACTCCATACACATTAGGCTCCGGCGGAATCACATAATCCCCCGTCAGGTCACTGAACAATGCTCTTCTGTCAAAAACAGGACGCATTGCCGAAATATAATACTGGCGGTCCTGTTCCATTCCAAGAAATCTGTTTGTCTCCATGCGATTTTCTCCCTATATTTTCTACCCACTATTTTATACCATACCAAACACATATTCAAGCCCCGCCCACGTAAATCGCTTCCAATTTCCGCGCTGCTGCCGGAATCATAATTCTGCGCAGTAAAAAAGACAGCCACCGTTCTGCTGTCTTTTTTAGAGAAGGTATTTCTTTCTTATGGGGTATAGCAAAAAACTATATAATGTATTGGGGGGGGTTACAAGTAGTATAATAGCATACCCCAGCCTTAAGGTAAATACCAACGATTCACAAATATTACAAAATCCGACCTTGTTTTTTATATATATTGCACAATTCTATATTCCAAATTTTCAAGACTTCTTTAAAAAGTCTTCCGGTGTTCCATTCTTCGCCGCAAACAGGTTTTCAAATTCATCCCGCGTAATCTTCTCTTTTTCCAAAAGCAGTTCCGCACATTTATGCAGAATTTCTTCATGTTCCGCGATAATCGCTTTCGCTTTTGCGTAGCAGTCCCCGATGATTTCTTTTACCTCTTTGTCAATTTCCCCGGATATCAGCTCGCTATGGCTTTTCGCATGGGCAAGGTCGCGTCCGATAAATACCTCGTCATCGTCATCGTCATAATTGATGACACCGATATGGTCCGACATTCCGTACCGTGTCACCATCCTGCGGGCTACTTTGGTTGCCTTCTTGATATCGCTGGAAGCGCCTGTGGTGATATCATCGAAAATGATTTCTTCCGCAATACGCCCGCCTAAAGATACCATGATTTCCTGCAGCATTCTGCCTTTCGTCATAAACATTTCATCCTTTTCCGGCAAAGGCATGGTATATCCGGCTGCCCCCAAACCGGTCGGGATGATGGATACGGTATAAACAGGTCCTACATCCGGCAGCACATGGAACAAAATTGCATGGCCGGCCTCATGATAGGCCGTAATTTTTTTCTCTTTGTCGGAAATAATACGGCTTTTTTTCTCCGTACCGATTCCTACCTTAATAAATGATTTCTTAATATCTTCCTGCTTTACAAATGTCCTGTTGTCCATGGCTGCATTGATTGCTGCCTCATTCATCAGGTTCTCCAAATCGGCTCCGGTGAAGCCTGCAGTCGTCTGGGCAATCTGTTCCAGATTCACATCTTCCGCAAGGGGCTTATTCTTCGAATGCACGCCAAGAATTTCCTTTCTCCCTCTTACATCCGGTGCACTGACTGTTATCTTCCGGTCAAACCTTCCCGGACGAAGTATGGCAGGATCCAGTATATCCACACGGTTGGTCGCCGCCAGAACAATGATGCCTTCATTAGCGCCGAAACCATCCATTTCCACCAGCAGCTGATTTAAAGTCTGCTCCCGCTCATCGTGGCCTCCTCCCATACCCGTACCACGGCGTCTTGCCACAGCATCGATTTCATCTATAAACACAATACACGGGGAATGTTTCTTAGCGTCCGCAAACAAATCCCTCACCCTGGATGCGCCTACGCCGACAAACATTTCCACGAAATCGGAACCGGATATGCTGAAAAACGGCACGCTTGCCTCTCCCGCAATCGCTTTGGCCAGCAGCGTCTTACCGGTACCGGGCGCACCTTCCAGCAGGACTCCCTTTGGAATTCTGGCTCCTACCCGTGTGAACTTTCCAGGCTCTTTCAGAAAGTTGATAATTTCCTCCAGTTCTTCCTTTTCCTCCTGCAATCCCGCTACATCCTTCAAAGTCACTTTATTATCCAGTGTAAGCCTGGCACGGCTCTTGCCGAAATTCATCATCTTGGCATTGCCGCCTCCGCCGCCGGAATTCTGGGCATTCATCATAACAAAGAAGAATACTCCGACTACCAGCACAAGCAGAATCGGGAAAATACTCGTCATGAACCAATTTTCCCTCGGAATATCCCGCACCTGCGGGTCCAGTCCGTAGGATATCAGTTCTGCTTCCATTTCCTTTATATCTGTAGCATACAGTGTCCGCTCCTGCCCGCTCTTTAAGAATACCCGGACAACACCCGTAGGAGTTTCCTTATTGGGCTGGATAACTGCCTCAATTACTTCCCCGGCTTCCAGATTCTCCACCAGCTCGCCCCTCGTGTAATCCGTCTCCTGACCGGTCAGACCGCGGAACATCCAGGCAGCAAGAAACATCAATCCTAGAATCACTAAAAAATATGCATTAAAATTCTTTTTATTATTATTGTTCAATTTATCTTTCACCTCATTAATCAAATTCCACTACGCCGATATAGGGCAGATTTCTATACCGCTGATCGTAGTCCAGGCCATATCCGACCACAAATTCATCCGGTATCTGAAATCCGGTATAATCCACATGGACATCTATCACCCTCCGGTCCGGCTTATCCAAAAGCGTACACAGCCTGAGACTCTTCGGCCCCCTGTCCTGCAGCATCGCCAGCAGATAACTCAGCGTCCTTCCCGAATCCACAATATCTTCCACTACGATGACGTCCTTATCCTTCAGCGGCTCATCCAAATCCTTTACGATTCTTACCACCCCGCTGGATTTCGTTTCGCTCCCATAACTGGATACCGACATAAAATCAAGGGAAACCGGTACGCTTATCCGCTTCGCCAGTTCACACATGAAGAAACTGCCACCCTTCAAAACACATACAAGATGTACCTGTTTTCCTTCATAATCCCTGCTTATCTGCTCGCCGATTTCCTGAATCCTCTTATCGACTTCCTGTTCCGACAGCATCACTCTGACTCTCTCTGACATCTAAAGTCCTCCTCTTAACTGTACTTGCAAAATATGTTCTGTGTCCTCTGTTATTTTATAATACTCACTGATACGGTATCCCGGCACCCACAGGATATGGCTGCCGTCCGCTAAAACATATAATTTCTCTCTCCGGCTCTTTGGAATCTTCTCTTCTATCATATAATCCTTCAGCTTTTTCCGGCCCAGATTTCTGTTAATAGTAAGATAATCCCCCTTTTTTCTTATACGAAAAACTAAAGACTTAGTTATTCTATCATAGTCAAACCATTTCGTACATGATTTTTGCGGAATAAATTGGGAATTTCCTGAAAAAAATCCTGCTATTTCACTTTCCGGCGGCAATTTCCCTCTTTCCAGCAGCGTAAATTCCACCCTTCCCAATCCCGGTATCTCTATCGTTCCCGGTATCGGTACCTCTACAGCTGCCGGTTCTTCTCCGCATCCGGCCGGTTCCGCATTCTGTTCCCTGTATAAAATAAGACTGCTGTACCCCTTTAGCGGCTCCCTGCGCGCCACCAGCCCGTAAGGAAGGGAAAGCTGTTTACTGCCGTCCTTATCCAGCAGCTTTTCGATTTCCTTTATATGGACGGAAGTAATATCCTTCCTTCCTTCCGTCACCTGTTCCAGCCCGAACAGCAATACCTGTCTGCGGATAAACGGCTCCTCCTGTGACAAACGTTTTATATCCAGTTCCACTCTGCCGTCCGCTTCCGCCGCACATCTTGCGTATGCCTCTTCTGTCTGTTTCCGTATATATTGTTCGGTTTCCGCCAGCACATCCGCCGCCTCGCACATATGCTCCACAGCCTGACGGCATACTTGTTCTTCCACATATGGGAAAATATGGTTCCGTATGCGGTTTCTTGTATAAGTATCCTCCATGTTTGTCCTGTCTATACAAAAAGATATCTGCCTTTCCCTCAGATATGTTTCTATCTCCTCCCGTCTCAGACACAAAACAGGCCGGATAATACGTCCCCGCACCGGTTTTATACCCGAAGCCCCGGCCAGTCCGGTCCCCCGGAACAGATGGAACAGCATGGTTTCCGCCCTGTCATTGGCATTATGCGCAACCGCAATCTTTCCATCCGGTGCGCCGTATTGATAAAGGGTCTCCTCAAAGGCCCGGTACCGCACTTTCCGTCCGGCCTCTTCTTCGGAAAGATGTTCCCTTCCGGCATATGCTTTTACGTCCTCCCGCACCAGTACGAAAGGAACCCCTCTCTCCTCACATAAACGCTTCACATATCCGGCATCCGCTTCCGCTTCCTTTCCCCGGATTCCATGATTCACATGCACGGCTATAAGGCGGAACTTCAGTTCTTCTGCCAATTCGCACAAAATCAGAAACAGGCATACGGAATCAGCGCCTCCCGATACCCCCGCTGCAACGGTATCTCCCGGCGCTATCATATGATGCCTTTCCATATATGCCCTTACCTTCTGAAAGATTCTTTGGTTCATTCCCTTTTATCCGTTTCTTTTTCTATCCTGTCCATATCATTCATATTAGTTAATTTCCAGCCAAAAGTCAAATCCTTATGGAAATCAAATTCCCAATCAGGTTTCATCCCATATACCTATGACCATCACCGTCATGTCATCCCTTACTCTCCCTTTACTTTGGGAAAGGCTTAAATTTAAAATATGATTGGCTATTTCTGATGGATTTTTTAAGTTAATCCTCCCCAGCATCTCAGGAAGCATTTCTTCACCGATTCCCTGCGAAAGCGCGTCCGGTATCCCGTCTGACAGCATGATAATGTAATCCCCGTCCACCAGCCTGCGCCTTGTAACCTCCATATCCATTTCATAGAAAACACCTAACGGCAGATTTCTCGCAGATACCTGCTCGATTAAGTTTTCCCGCTTTATATAAGAAGGCGCCGAGCCTACTTTAATGAATTCGCATACACCGGTATACAAATCAATCTGGCAGATATCCAGTGTAGACATATTCTGTGATTCGCCCCCCGCAATGAGAGAGCCGTTAATCATCTGCACAGCCGTCTCCTTGGAAAATCCCACCTCCAGAAATTTCTCGATAAAATCCACAACAAACTCGCTGTCCCTGCACGCTTTCTCTCCGGAACCCATGCCGTCGGATAAAACAGCGGTCAATCCGCCCTCCTTTACCTCCATAAAGGAATAATTGTCACCGGAAACTCCCTCCGTTTCCTTTACCGCCTTTGCAACCCCTGTCAGGACATGAAACCGCGGCTCCTCCACATACTGATAGCTCCCCCATTCCTTTCCTACGAAAACGGGGCTTGTCCTTACCGGTATAAGCCGCATATTTAATAGAACGGAAAGAAGATTTCCCACTTCCTCTACTTCCGGTCCTGTCCCTTTTGCCGCACGCATAACAAGATTAACCTCCTTGCGCCCATCCTCTTTCTCCAAAAGGAAAATTTCCTTCAACATGATACCGGCTTCTTTCATTGCATGGGATAATTGTTTTACCTTGCGGTCCCCCATGTGTATAAAACGATACGACTCTTCCGCAACCTGTGTCATAATCTGCGCCATTTCATTTAAATGCTCCGCCATCAAATCCCGGTTTTCCAAAAGCCTTCTTTTCCATAGATATTCCTGCCTGTCCTCTGCAATGACTTCCGCCTTTTCCTGCTGCTGTATATCAGTAAATGTATTTGCCAGACTCCTGAAGGAATCCGCATACATCAACAATTTTTTCTTTCCATATTCCGGCAGTATGCTGTCAAAAGCTGCCTCTCCATTTGTGAGCTGCTTTTTCATCTTTTAACCTAACCCCACTTTCACAATGATTTCTGTAAGGCACTATTATACACGACACGTCCTGCCGCATTTGTCAAAACCAATACGGAAAAAAATATTTTTGTGCGACAAAAAATGCAGATACCGGAACTACCGCCATCTGCATTTCAATCCTCATCCTTAAAAATAATCTCGCCTTCATGTACCAGACCCAGTTTATCCTTCGCTACTTCTTCTATGTACTGCTTGGTCTGGGTATACTTCTCATATTCCTTTATCTCTTCTGCACGCTGCTCCTCTTTTTCGATTTCCTCCATCAGCTGTGCCTCTCTTGCCTGATATCCTGCCAGCTTCTGCTTCAGCTCGATGCTCTTAACCATTACGACGACAAGCATCATAATGATTACGGTAGTCACCAGCAGCATTCCGAACCCGTTCTGCCGCTTCCTGCGGTACGCTGCCCTTCTCGCCATAATGCCTCCTTCCATATGCACAATCCATATTTCCCTATCAACCCTAATGCTTATATAATATTATTTTAAGTGCTTTTGTAAAGCCCGTCAACTTCTTTTTCACATATTTGCACAACCGCTTTTCTTTCCTGCGGAAAAAGCAGAAAAATACCCTTATCTTTTTTATGAACCATCTAAAAGGACGGAATATAAACCCCGCTATCTTCCGAAGTATATGTATTTCCTTTAATAAAATGACTGAGACGATTTTAACAAACTTTTTTCCAACAATCCCCTTATACAACAGCATCCCGACTGCCGCTCCCGCTACTGCAAACCACCGCAAAACCCCGTTATTTTCCTCATAAAGCATGTAAAACACGGAAACTGCACATGCCAGCCAGAAAATCAAATCCTCCAATGATATGGCAAAAAGGCTGTGTTTGACTACCCGCCGCCCTATCAGGATGAAATCATATACAAAAGTAATGACAATTCCCATGAACAAAGAACCGCCCAGAAAATACACTTCATTAACAATATCCTGACTCATCCTTCACCTACTTAAATAATTTTGCCAGCAGGGATTCCCCTTTATTACCATATCCTGCCACCTCTGAATAAGTGAAACTATCCATCTTTCCGTCAATGTCCACTTCTCCTTTATCCAGCGTCAGACGGCTTACATGCAGATCCTCCCCTTTTATCATGAGCATCCCCTGATCCGTTTCGAGTATCACCTCTTTCACATCAAAGGATAATACGTCACATACTCCGCTAATGGTACATGTCCTTCTGTTTGTAAGCATCAATTTATGGGTGCGCTGTTTTGCAGCATTCAAGTCTTCCATGAAAAACCCCTCATATAATCTTTTATAGATTATATGAGGGGAATATTTTAAATATACCGGAACAATTCTTTTGCTTCGTCCTTTTTTACCGTTTCCTGTATGTCCAATACCTCTACCTTCACATCTTTATTTCCGAACTGTATCGTAATGATATCACCCTGCTTCACATTTGCAGAGGCTTTTGCAGGCTTATCGTTAATAAATACCCTTCCTGCATCACAGGCTTCATTGGCAACAGTACGCCTCTTAATCAGGCGCGACACTTTCAAATACTTATCTAATCTCATAATCACCTTTATTAATTATGCATTAACCAAATCCTTTAAAGCCTTGCCAGCCTTAAACTTAGGAGCTTTGGAAGCCGCAATCTTCATAACTTCGCCGCTCTGGGGATTCCTTCCCTCTCTTGCAGCTCTCTTGGACACTTCAAATGTACCAAAGCCAACCAGCTGTACCTTACCGTCTTTCTTTAATTCTTCAGCAACAACATCCGTAAAAGCTTTCAACGCTTTCTCTGTGTCTTTTTTAGATAATCCAGCCTGATCAGCCATAGCTGCAATTAATTCTGTTTTGTTCATCTTGAACTCCTCCTGTTAAATTGAGTTTATATTTTCATTTAGAAGTCTCTCTTTTGAAACGTCTATACATATATATAGACGGTTTCCAATCTTTTGTCAAGCAAAATCTGCCTTTTATGGCTATTTTTCAAGGTTTCTGCATCAGGCTGCCGCTCCGCCTGTCAATCCCCGGTCCGCTTCGCCACATTGCCGCTGACAAACTCAAAGAATGAATAGGTCACATCTTTTTCTTCCGTATCTACCTGCACCGTATAACTCCTTGCCTCATATCCCGGCTTGCGCAAGGTAATCGTATGTGTGCCGGCTTCCTTCTTAAAGCTTACCGATGCCACTCCTTTAAAAATCCCGTCCCAATATATTTCCACATCTGCAAGAGATTCTATGTATACCTTATAGGAATTTAATTCATTTCCGCTCACGCTGCTGTTTCCGCTCACTGTCAGCGAAGCATTTTCTTTTACCAGGTCAGAGAACGAATAAGTCACATCTTTTTCTTCCTCATCAATCTGTACTGTATAGCTCTTTGTCACATATCCCGCCCTGCGGAGCGTAATCGTATGCATACCGGCTTCTTTCTTAATGCTTACCGGAGCCAGTCCCTTATAAACCCCGTCCCAATAAACTTCCACATCAACCGGAGACTGAATATATATCTTATAGGAACTTAAATCGCTGGCAGAAATCTCCGATGAATTACCGCTTACACTGTTATTCGTATTCTGGTCTGCATTGGTCTCATCCTCTTTATCCAGTGTAATGCTGATACTCGCCAGTTCCTGTCCCACCCGGATATACTGGGTCACTGTCTCATACCCCTGCGCTTTTACGATTAGCTGGTGAACGCCGTATTCTACTTCTACCGGCCCTTTGATATCTACCTGTTCCCCGTCAATCAGGACTGTTGCGCTGCCGGGGCTGATTGCAAATACAATCTTGCCGACCTTCGGCGCCTCCGGCTCCAAATCACTGACGTTCAGCGTTAACTCCTGATTCCTGTATATCGTTACCGGTTTGATTTCATCAATGCCTGCAGCTGTCAGACGCACATTATAGCTTCCTTCCGGAACTACCAGGAGCATGTCTTCCGTAATCTGCTGGATGACCTCCTGCCCTACTTCTATCCATCCGCCCTTGAGATAATCGTTGGCGCTCAGGCGCAGATAACCGTGTCCTTCCTCTACTACCACGCTGTATACGCTGTTCCCTACACCGCTGACCGAAACCACATCGCCCCGGATAATATCCGCCAACTGCGCATCTTTTCCTTCCGAAGACACCACCAGATTATTCCTCAGACTGTATACTCCGCTGCCGACTTCCGCACTTTTCTTAAGCGTATCGAAACTATACTTCTGCACATCCTCCATCACCCACGCGCTGTCGGACAGCTTCATGCTGGACAGTTTCTTCTTACTCCTCAGAAACGTGACATCCACAATATCGCCGCCCTTCATCTGTGTCATCGCCATACCGCTTCCGTATTTATCTGCAATAACGGTAGTCCCGTCATAGGCCAGCGTATAATATTTACCCGTTTCAATATTCATAAACGTAATTTTATTCTGCTCCGTATCAATTTCCCTTATTACTGCGACATCCGCCGAATCATAGCTTCCGGGCTGGGCAATGACAAAGCCCGAATCATATTTTTCATAACCGGATTCATACGCCATTCCCTTGCTGTCGCTTCCTGATAAGAATCCGGTCACAATCATTCCTGCCGTCAATATGGAAAGTACGGACACTGCCAAAAGCACGGGTTTCCCCTTTTTTCCAAAAAAACTGCTGTGCATGAAAACCTCCTCATCTAACTCCAAAAAAACTTATGTATTTTGTTATTATATACTAATATGAAAAAAAAGAAAAGCACTTAAAAAGTATAAGTGCTTTTATAATTTTCCAAAAATTCAATTTTTTCCTGTTCCTGCCCTAACAACTTCTCCATTTTTTCCGTATTTCGTCCCGGAATCCACGCTTTTCCGGAATTATAGTAAAAATTTACTATTTTCCAAAATTTTTCCGGATACAGCAGCCTGTAATACAATTGCCTGTAATCCTCCGCCGTCAGCGTGCGTTCTTCGTGGTAAGCCGTCAGAAGCATCGTTCCCAGTTCCTGTGACCAGCCGCTCTTTTCCAGCAGTTTTCTCATAAATAAATATAAATCCCTCACCGGGTTATCCTTTATGCACTTCTCAAAATTAACAATCGACATCCCTGTCTTTCCGCCGTTTCCGTCTTCTTTGGAATTTCCTGTGATAATATTATGGTACTGGTAATCCCCGTGACAAATGATGCAGGTGTCCCCCGCTTCTTCCTTCCCTGACCCGTTTATGTAGGAATGTACCTCTTCCGCAGTCCGCAGGGCTGCATGGAAGAAATAATCATAGTGCTTTAACAGGAAAATTTCAAAATTTGTTTTCTGGCTCTTTTCCTTCAGAAACTTTCTTACCCTCCGAAGTTCCCTGTTATGCTTCTCATATTCCTTATCAATGCCGAACTCTGCTTTCTGACCCAGTTCCGGAAAATCCTCTGTTTTCAAGCAGGATGCCTTATGAAGCTTTGCCAGGGTCTTCACCGCCTGCACACATTCCCTTGCATCCCTCAGATTACATTCCTTACCTTCAAAATAGGTTTTCAGGATATACGGCGTCCTATCCTGGTCATATACGATAAGTTCCCCTTCTTTTGTCTTCAGAAGAGTCTCTGCCGTAAGGAAACCCTGCTCCCGGATTTTATGAAGCAGTGCGTCCTGAAAAATGATTTTATCTTTCGAACCCGTATACTCTTTTAAAATCAACAGGCCCTGATCGGACTCGCACAATATCGCTCCGCGGCCTTTCCATGTACGCAGTACCTCTATTTCATAATTTTCAAGCACGCTGACTGCCCTGTCATTCACGTAAATACCCCCTATTTTCGGTTCCCCGTCTAATCGACCTATCCTATCTTATGAACCAATCATAAAAAGTATTCATACAGCTTGAGCAATTCTTCCTTTGTATTTTTTTCCGGGTCTTCCAATACGATTTCCAGCAGTCTGTCCAATACCTCTCCTATCTTCTTCCCCGGTTCCATCCCGGCGTCCATCAGATCCTTTCCCGTAACTGCCAGCGTGCGGAGGGAAACACAGTCCTTTTTACGTATGACTTCCTCATAAACCGCCTCTGCACGTTTCAGCTTCTCCTCTTTTTCCTCACGCTGGTATCCGCTCTGAGCCAGCATATCAGCTCTTTTCACCTCAAATAAAAGCGGGAAAATATCCTCTCCGGTTTTATGTATTGCCCTTCGTACGCCCTCCGGTACAGGGTTTATATCATAATCATGATACAGCACCAGCCTTTTCACCGTATGAAGCGTATCATTATCAAATTTCAGCCGCCTCAATATCCTCTCCGTAAGTTCCGCACTCACAGAAGCATGTCCATGGAAATGGTCTGTACCCTCTCCGTCCGTAGTCTTTGTCTCCGGCTTGCCGATATCGTGCATCAGCATCGTTAAGCGCAATACCTTATCGCCTTTCACCTTCATCATGGAATGCAGGATATGCTCGCCTACCGTATAACAATGATGGGGATTATTCTGTACCGTTTCCATGCATCGGTCAAATTCCGGCAGAACTATCTTCGTTATACCGGTTTCATAACAGATACGCAGGGCATCCGGATGCGGAGAAACCAAAAGCTTTACCAGCTCCGTCCGGATTCTTTCCGCACTTATCTTCTCCAGGTTTCCCGCCATCTCCTTAATGGCTGCTGCGGTTCCCTCCTCAATCGAGTACCCCAGCTGCGCGGAAAAACGTACCGCCCGCATCATACGCAGGGCATCCTCATCAAAACGCTCTTCCGGCCTGCCAACGCACCGGATTATCCGATTCCGGATATCCTCCGCTCCGCCGAACACATCCACCAGCCCTTTTCTGTCATTATATGCCATGGCATTGATGGTAAAGTCCCTGCGCCGCAAATCTTCCTCCAGCCTGCTTGTAAAGACGACCTCCTTTGGATGCCTGCCATCCTCATACTCACCGTCAATGCGGTAGGTCGTCACTTCAAAACCCTCTTTTTCCAGCATAACTGTCACCGTACCGTGCCGGATTCCCGTATCTATCGTACGCCCGAAAATTGCCTTTACCTGCCGGGGATTGGCTGAAGTCGTAATATCCCAGTCATCAGGCGTCCGCCCGATAACCGAATCCCTGATGCATCCCCCCACCGCATATGCCTCATACCCGGCATCTTCTATCTTCTTAATAATATATTTTACCTTATCCGGCAGTCTGATATCCATATATTTCCTCATTTCTGCGCTGCTGTTTGCGCATACAGTTACAGTCACTTCATACCCCTCAGCTCTATTCTTTCATTATTATATGAAAATAAAATACAGCTGGCAATCATTTTTCATACATATAATTTTCCCCATAATCGAATAATAAAGAAAAAGCCGCCGGTCGGCGTTCCATACCAAAATAAAATAACATAAGGAGGTTCCTTCCAATGAACAAAACGAAAAGAACGAAAAAAACCATGGACGGCAATCAGGCCGCCGCTCATGTATCCTACGCTTACAGCGACGCAGCCGCCATTTACCCCATTACCCCGTCCTCTACGATGGCGGAATACACGGACGAATGGTCTGCCGAAGGTCGGGAAAATATCTTCGGCCAAACCGTACATGTATCTGAAATGCAGTCGGAAGCAGGTGCAGCCGGAGCCGTTCACGGAGCTCTGACAGCAGGGGCGCTGACCACTACTTTTACAGCTTCCCAGGGACTGCTTCTCATGATACCCAACCTGTATAAAATCGCCGGCGAACTGCTTCCCGGCGTATTCAATGTAGCGGCCAGAACCATAGCTTCCCACGCCCTCTCCATCTTTGGCGACCACTCCGACATCTACGCCTGCCGGCAGACGGGAGCCGCCATGCTTGCCAGCGGCAGTGTGCAGGAAGTCATGGACCTGACTCCCGCCGCCCATTTATCCGCCATAAAAGGAAAAATTCCGTTTATCAATTTCTTTGACGGTTTCCGCACTTCTCATGAGATGCAGAAAATCGAAGTCTGGGATTATGAAGATTTAAAAGATATGGCAGACATGGAGGCCATTGCAGCTTTCCGCCGAAGCGCCCTGCATCCCTACAGGGGAAAAATGATGGGTTCCGCACAAAACCCCGATATTTTCTTTCAGGCCAGAGAAGCCTGCAACCCATATTATAACGAACTTCCGGCTATCGTAGAACATTACCTGGAAGAAATCAACCGCCGCATCGGAACAAACTATGGGCTGTTCCAGTATTACGGCGCACCGGATGCAGAACATATCATCCTTGCTATGGGGTCTGTCTGCCAAACTATCAGGGAAACCGTAGACTACCTGAACCAGACGGGTCAAACCGTGCAGACAGGACTGGTAGAAGTGCACCTCTACCGCCCTTTCAGCACTCCCCATCTTCTTAAAGTTCTCCCCGAAAGCGTAAAACAGATTACCGTTTTAGACCGCACGAAAGAACCGGGGGCCATAGGTGAACCGCTCTGGCTGGATGTGACAGCCGCACTGCGCGGTACAAAATTCCACGATATCCCCATATTTTCCGGACGGTACGGACTCAGTTCCAAAGACACTACCCCGGAACAGATTGCAGCCGTATTCCAAAATATGGGGAAAGACGGAAAATCCCCTTTCACCGTCGGCATTACGGACGATGTCACCCATCTGTCCCTGCCCGTTCCGGAAAGCATTCCTACCGCTCCATCCGATACGGTCTGCTGTAAATTCTGGGGGCTGGGCGGAGACGGAACCATCAGTGCCAATAAAAATTCCATTAAAATCATCGGAAACCATACCGACAAATATGTACAGGCTTATTTTGACTATGACTCCAAAAAATCCAGAGGACTGACGGTATCCCACCTGCGCTTCGGGGATTCTGAAATCCGCTCCGCCTATTTGATAAACCGTGCGGATTTCGCAGCCTGCCACAACCCGGTCTACCTCCATAAATATGACATGGTGCAGGAAGTAAAAGACGGCGGGACTTTCCTGCTAAACTGCTATTTCAAAGAAGAAGAGCTGGAAGACTATCTTCCGGGACAGGTCAAGCGTTATATCGCGGAACACAACATTCAATTTTATATCATTGATGCCATCCGCATCGGAAAAGAAATCGGCCTGAACAATAAAATCAGCACCATTTTACAGGCTGCCTTTTTCCGCCTTTCCGGTATCCTCCCCATCGGGGAGGCCAGCCGGCTGATGAAACAGGCCGCCGAAATCAGCTACCGGAAAAAGGGAGAAAAAGTTATACAAATGAACTATGAAGCCATAGACCGCGGCATTGAAGGGGTGGTAAAAGTTTCCGTACCGCCGGAATGGAAAAATGCCGGTTACGAACCCCTGGACGCCAAATTGCTTCCCGACCGTCCCGAAGTCCTGGCCTATGTGGAAAATCTCCAAAAAATTATTACGGGACAGCAGGGAAATTCCCTTCCTGTATCCGCTTTCCTTCCCTATGTGGACGGTGCTTTCCCCTCTGGCTCTTCCGCCCATGAAAGACGGAATGTAGCGACGGAAGTGCCCATGTGGAAACCTGAAAACTGCATCCAGTGCAACCGCTGTTCCTTTGTATGCCCCCATGCAGTCATCCGGCCTGCCGTAATGACTGAAGAAGAGCGCGCCAAGGCTCCGGAAGGCATGAGAACCCTTCCCATGCAGGGAATGCAGGAATATTCTTTTTCCGTTACGGTTTCGGAAACTGACTGTACCGGCTGCGGTTCCTGTGCCGGTGTATGCCCCGGCAAACAGGGAAACAAAGCTTTAGAAATGTGTCCCATTAAGGAGCACGAAGAACGGCAGCAATATTTTGACTACGGCAAATCCCTCCCCGCAAAGCCGGAGGCTGTAGAAAAATTTAAAGAAACAACGGTCAAAGGAAGCCAGTTCCGGCGCCCTCTTTTGGAATTTCACGGTGCCTGCGCAGGATGCGGAGAAACGCCTTATGCAAAACTGGTCACACAGCTCTTCGGCGACCGGATGTATATTGCCAATGCCACCGGCTGTTCCTCTATCTGGGCTAATTCCTCCCCTTCCACGGCTTACACGGTCAATGAGAAGGGACAGGGACCTGCATGGTCCAACTCATTGTTCGAAGATGCGGCGGAATTCGGCTATGGTATGCTGTTGGCACAGACTGCCCTTCGGGAGCGGCTGAAGCAGCAGGTAGAATCGCTTTTGGCACAATTGCGGGAAGCGTCTTCCAATCTGGCAGAAGCCGCAGACCACGCTTCCCACCCGGCGCTTCGCCAGGCAGCAGAACAATGGCTCCGTACTTTTTACGACGGCGGGGAAAACAGCACAGCTACGGAAACACTGGTTCATGCGCTGGAATCCGTCCCTCTTCCGGAGCAATACCACAGCTTATTGGAAAACAAGGACTTTTTATCGAAAAAATCCCAGTGGATTTTCGGCGGCGACGGCTGGGCCTACGATATTGGATTCGGCGGTCTCGACCATATACTTGCTTCCGGAAAAGATATCAATGTCCTGATTTTTGACACCGAAGTATACTCCAATACGGGAGGCCAGTCCTCCAAAGCAACCCCCATCGGCTCTACCGCAAAATTTGCTTCCGGTGGAAAGAGCACGAAAAAAAAAGACCTGGCCTCCATGGCCATAAGTTACGGTTATGTCTATGTGGCACAGATTGCCATGGGCGCGGATTATAACCAGACCATTAAGGCCATTACCGAAGCGGAAAGCTACCCCGGCCCTTCCCTTATCATTGCCTACGCCCCCTGCATCAGCCACGGTATCCGTGCCGGAATGGGAAGCTCCCAGCATGAAGAAGCCAAAGCAGTAGAGACCGGTTACTGGCATTTGTTCCGTTTTCATCCATCCCTGCGGGAAAAAGGAGAAAATCCCTTCATTTTGGACAGCAAAGAACCTACTTTGGATTATGGCGAATTTCTCGCAGGAGAAAACCGGTACGACGTATTAAAAAGAACCAAACCAAAAGAAGCGGAACGCCTCTTTTACGAAGCTTCTGCAGCCGCCAAAGAAAGATACCTCTATTTGAAGAATTTAGTCGCTCTGCACGGGAGACATCTGCTATAATGTTGTCAATGACGGCCATTTGGCAAATATAAAAATCAATCAGAAAAGAGGTTAATATCATGAAAGCAACGAAACTAAAAGAAAACATCTATTGGGTAGGCGCAATTGACTGGAATGTCCGCAACTTCCACGGTTACCGTACCGGAAGGGGCACCTCTTACGGCGCTTACCTGATTATGGACGAAAAAATCACTCTGATAGATACGGTCAAAGCTCCCTTTTCCGGGGAGATGCTGTCCCGGATTGGCGATATTGTCCCTCCCGAAAAAATCGATATCATCATATCGAATCATGTGGAGCTGGACCATTCCGGCTCCCTGCCTGTAATAAGGAAACTCTGCCCCAACGCTTCCATATATACATGCGGACCGGCAGGCGTAAACGGGCTTACCGCTCACTTTGGTTCCGATGAATACCTTCCTGTAAAAAGCGGCGATACAATCTCTATCGGCCAGCGCACCTTAACCTTTGTTTCCACTCCGATGCTGCACTGGCCGGACAATATGGTAACTTATTGTCCCGAAGAGAAAATCCTCTTCTCCAATGATGCCTTCGGACAGCACCTTGCCTCCACGGAACGTTTTGACGAAGAAGCGGAACTGCCTGTCATATTAGAAGAAGCCAAAAAATACTATGGCAATATTATCATGTGTTACGGAAAGCAGGCACAGACGGCCTGGAAAACGGTTAACGGTCTGGATATTGACATGATTGCCCCCAGCCACGGCATCATCTGGCGCAAACATATCCGGGAAATCATGGAAGCATATGCTCTGTGGAGCGGTAACGAACCTTCTACCGGAGCCATTGTTGTTTATGACAGCATGTGGAATTCCACTGAAGCTATGGCAAAAACCATTTCGGAAGCTTTTGGCGACAGCGGCATCCCCACCAGACTGTATGATTTAAAAAACAACCACTATTCCGATATTGTGCCGGATGTCCTGACCTGTAAATATATCGCAGTAGGTTCTCCTACCCTGAACAATCAGATGCTGCCTTCCGTGGCTTCTTTCCTCTGCTATCTGAAAGGACTGTCTCCCAAAAACCGGGAGGCATTTGCTTTCGGTTCTTACGGCTGGGGCGGCCAGAGTATAGAACTGGTTGAGAAAGAACTGGAAGCCTGCGGTTTCCGTATCTGCATGGATAAAATACGCATCCAGTATATTCCTTCCGCAGAGCGGCTTCAGGAAATATATACCAATGTTCAAAACATGCTGAAATAAGCATTACCATACTACCTAAAACTTAAACTGCTGTTTATAAGTACAGGCATTTCAGGCGGGAATCAGATTTCATTACCATCATTTGTTCCCGCCAACTTACTGCCTGCCCCTCTGCCATCCCGCTACTTAATCCCTGTTCCGTTTCCGGTTTTGGATTTTTTCGTCATTTATTTGAATAATTTTTACAACAATTTTAATTCTATTGCTAAATGATGTATCCTACAACCGATGAAGGTACATGTTTAAGGAATAGAATTTATAGTTTAACATGTAAGGGGTGGAACAAATGATAAGAATAGGTATTTATGACTCAGATATGCTTATGCTGTCTGAAATGGAGAATCTTCTTCTGCAATTAGGCAGCACAGAGAGGATTCTAATGGATATCGATGTCTTTAATACAATCTCAGATTTTTTATCCCATATTAAAGATGAAATTTTTGATTTAATTTATTTAAGCATTGACAAGGCATATGAGGATACTATCAAAATCGCAGCAAAGGCCAAAGAACACAACCCTCATATCTCCATCATTTATGTAGCAGAAGATGAAAGCCTGTGGAAAGTATTGTTGGAAGCGCATATGTTCCGCCTGGTTACGAAACCCATAGATTATACTTTCTTCCGCAAATGTTTCATGAATGCCTACGATAAAATGTACACGGACAAAAATTATTTCGAATATAAATACCGGCGCAAACTGTCACGCATCATATTTAATGATATCCTGTTTTTTGAAAGCAGCGGACGGTATATCATCATCCATACAAAAGAAGAAGAAATGAAAATGATAGGAACTCTGAATACTGTTGAATGCCAGATTATCAATTCGAAAGCCGAGTTCTTCCGCATACACCAGTCCTATCTGGTCAATGAAAAGTATATCAAAAATATACAGCGCACTTCCCTGCTTCTTTTTAACGGCACACAGCTGCCGATAAGCAAAAGAAGGTATCAAAAATTGAAAGAAATTTTATAAAAGATTTCCATATTTATAAATCCCTGCCGTTTTCGCCCGGCAGGGATTTGAGATTTAATACGCTTTCCCCCAATAAACCATCTTCTTTGCAGGCTTCCCGCAGTACACACAGGTATCGGAAAGGCATTCCTGCTCGTAAGGCATACAACGGCTTGTTACCGCCATATCCTCCTTAATCTTCTCCTCACATTCCGTTTCCCCGCACCACATTGCTTTCACGAAACCTGCTTTCTCCGCAAATGTCTTTACAAATTCGTCTTTCGTCTTCGCTGTATAGGTATGGGCTTCCAGGTGCGCCTTTGCCCTCTGATACATACTCCGCTGAATATCATCCAGAATCCCGCTGACTGCCTGCTCCAAATCCGCCAGGGCAGCCTCCGCCTTCTCCCCGTTGTCACGGCGGCAGATGACACATTTCCCGGCTTCTATATCTTTCGGTCCTATCTCCACGCGAATTGGAATCCCCCTCATTTCCTGCTCTGAGAATTTCCATCCGGGGCTCTTGTCCGAATCGTCCACTTTCACACGGAAATTAGAAAGCCTGTCCTTTAACTCATAAGCCTTATCGAGAACTCCTTCCTTTTTCTGCTGAATCGGAACAATCATCACCTGTGTAGGCGCCACTTTCGGAGGAAGCACCAAACCCGAATTATCGCCATGTACCATAATAATTGCGCCGATGATTCTCGTAGACATTCCCCATGAAGTCTGATGCACATACTTCAGTGTATTGTCTTTGTCCGTAAACTGGATGCCGAATGCCTTTGCAAATCCGTCGCCGAAATTATGGCTGGTACCTGACTGCAGCGCCTTACCGTCGTGCATCAGCGCTTCTATGGTATAAGTAGCTTCTGCCCCCGCAAACTTCTCTTTCTCTGTTTTCCGCCCCTTCACCACTGGAATTGCCAATACTTTTTCGCAGAACTCTGCATACACATTAAGCATCTGCTCCGTTCTCTCCTGCGCCTCCTCTGCCGTTACATGGGCCGTATGTCCTTCCTGCCACAAAAACTCCCTGGAACGGAGGAACGGTCTTGTCTCCTTTTCCCAGCGCACTACACTGCACCACTGGTTATATACTTTAGGCAAGTCCCGGTAAGACTGGATATCTCCCTTATAAAAGTCACAGAAAAGCGTCTCGGAGGTAGGTCTTACGCACATTCTCTCCTGCAAAGGATTCAGTCCCCCGTGCGTCACCCATGCCACCTCAGGCGCAAATCCCTCTACATGGTCTTTTTCCTTCTGCAGCAGACTCTCGGGAATGAACATGGGCATATATACATTTTCCACCCCCGTTGCCTTAAACATATCGTCCAGCTGCCGCTGAATCAGTTCCCATATGGCATATCCCGCCGGTTTGATTACCATACAGCCCTTTACATTGGAATAATCAATTAATTCCGCCTTTTTCACTACATCCGTATACCATTGTGCAAAGTCTTCGTCCATGGATGTAATCGCTTCCACTAATTTCTTGTCCGCCATTTTTCTCTCTCCTTTTCTCGTGAATCAATTCGTTATGCTCCCCTGTGCAATTTCGCCGTCACACCGCCTTAGCGGCACATTTCCTTTGCGTCGGCGTGTGCAATCGAGTAGGGAAAGTTTCTCTCCCTTCCCGCCGCGCGGGGCATCCGTCAGCTCTGCTGACATACTTCCTTTGGATGCCCCTGTGCATAAAAACCGCCGGATTCCCCGTCCCGTTCAGGGACCGGAAATCCGGCGTTACCACCCTAGTTAATGCAGCGTCAGATATGACCTTTTCGCATTCCTCCTGCTGCCGCATTCTCTCATCCTACCGTTAACGCCGGTGTTACGCTGCATTTATGCAAAAATATCTTACTCTTTCCGCTGCTCATGCAGAACTCCAAGGCCGGTTCGGGATACCGCACGCAAGCGCCTCGCACCAAACGGCGCCCTCTCTGAACCGCCGGCTGTCCGTACTAATCCTTTTCTTCGTTATCTGCTTCTTATTTTGTTTTTTCTATCCCGTACTTACTACGTGATTAGATTTTAGGTTAAAAATATATATTTGTCAACTCCTTATGTATCGAATTTTTCCACCCGCACCAGACTTTCTCCCATCCCCAGCATCAGGAACATAAAAGGCGTGCTTAAAATCTGCTGGAAGCTCACCACATTATGTATCGTATAAGCAAACGCACTGAATCCAAAGATGCACAGATACTTCCCTCTTCCTTTCAGTACTTTTTCCCCGTAATAAATAAAACGGACAACCGCGCTGACGAAAATACTTCCATAACTGATAAATCCTAAAATCCCCACATTCACCAGCATATTCAGCCATTCATTGTGCGCGTTGGTCAATTTGGAACCGTTAAACTGCTTATTCACCGATGCCGCCAGGTCCGGAATCGTATATAAAAATTTGGCAAAACAGTCCGGACCGACCCCTATCAGTTTCTTAAGCCCCGGTATCTCACGGTAAATCCACACACCGGCAGACCACGTAGCCCCCCTTGAACTTCCCCACTGCCGGTTGAATAGCAATGCCGAAATCTCTCCCATGGACCGGATTCCGCCTTTCACCCGGCTGTTCAACATCAGAAGCAGGATATATACCCCGATTGTAATCACTGTCATCAATAACACAACCTGCCGGATAACCTTGAACTGCCCCACATCCGGATGCAGCTTCTTCTCTGCCAGCCAAAGAAAAAAATATACAATTACCGCCAGAATAAGCCCTGCCATCGTGACACCGGAAAGCGTAATCCAATCGCTCACCGTCCCGCTATAATAGTTAAATGCCGCCGGCCGCAGCATTCTCCACAACCGCAGCCCCTGACAAACTGCACAGAACAGAATAACGAGTTGGAAAAAACGTTTCATTGCCTCCATATCCCTGAACGAAATACAAAACAAAAAAACATATAAACCTACAAATACCAGAAATGCACTGTTGCTCCCCTGACTGATACCCGCAGCGATTCCCACTGCCGTAAACAGCAATCCTGACAACCGCATCCATATTCCGTCTGCTTTCCAATACAAAAGGAAACCAATCGGAAAAATCACAGACCAATAACCGCAATACCAATTGATATTTCCCATCGTGGTCAAAAAACTGCTGTTCGCACCTTCAATCACAAACGGAAAAATAGAAAAACGATTCAATATCCCAAGAAAAAACACCGCGCCGGATGCCGCCATAATCGGAAACAGTATTTTTTCCCCATATTCCCAAAAGCGGGAAACCAAAAAGTAAGAAAGCACAAATACCAGCTGCATCTCCGCTCCCATATACCACCCTTTTTCTCCCACCCAGGCAATATGTTTATACTCCGAACCTATGTAGGAAAAAATAACGCTGAGTCCGTAAGCCAGTACCGCCCAGTCCGTACCCGACAGCCTCCCGCGCCAAATGGCATACGGTTCTATTATTTGGTCTTCCTCCTCATCCTCATCACTTCCGCCCTCTTCCGCGTGCCCCGTACTTCCGCCCTCTTCCGCAGTTTCATACCTGTCCGCTGCTTCGCTCCCTGCGCACTTCCTGCCCTTATGCCAGTTCACGATATGTGCACCCACGCATAGCAAAACCAGCGGTATGATTAATCCAAAACCGCCAATCGTTATCGTCTTATAAAAATTATATTTTTCCTTCCCGATTTCCATATATCCGTTCCGCAAATAAAACGGAAACATGCAGAATACAATGAACAGGTATGCTGTCAGGAGCAATGAAACCGTCTCCTCACAAAATGCCTCCATCCTTTTCATACTTCCTCTGCTCCTTCCCATACCGCACAATCTCATAAACCGTAATCAATGCCAGAGGCCCCTTAATAATACCGAATACTCCGAATAACTTCACACCGGCGTACACCGAAAAAAGAATGGCTACCGGAAATATCCCCATCTTTTCTCCGATAAGTTTCGGTTCCAAAAATTCCCTTGTCACGGCGCATACTACATATAGAATAACACAAATTACCGCCTTTGTATAATACCCGTTTAAAATCTGCCAGAAAGCCAGCGGCATAAGCACCATTCCCGTCCCGATGAAAGGCAGCATATCCATAAAACCTGTAAACAGTCCCACTACCGCACCTCCTTCAATCCCCGCCAAAAGCAGCGTAACCGAACAGAGGATACTGATAATCAACAGAATAATAAGCTGCGCCCTTATAAAAGTCCCAATATGACGGAATATCTTTTTTCCTATATCCATCATACATTTTATTTCTTCCCGTCCGTAAAGCCTGTCCATAATCTCCCGGTAATCCTTCGTCAGCAGAACCGCCGCAACAATCATGATTGCAAGAAACCCTATAATCCCTGCAATATTCTTCACATAGCTTACGGATTCATTCATAATTTTCGGCACTACCTGCACCTGGAAATTTTCTATGAAGACATTGACCCTCTCCAGCACAAACTTCTCAATCCCTCTCCCGTCCATGCCGAATTTCCGCTCCATCCCGTCGCAGCAATTCCCTACAAACAAATAAAATTTTTCTTCAAATAAATCTATCTGACTGAACAGGTCTCCTAATCTGTGAAACAGAAATACCCCCAGACTCCATATGCCCACACCCACCGTAATGCATAACAACAGCAGGATACCTGCGGTCAGAAATCCTTTCTTTACATGATACCTTTTCTGAACTCTTTCCAACGCCGGATGAAGAACACTGACAAAAGCAAAGGCAAAAAGAAAAGGAGCAGCCAGCGGACTTAAATACTTAAATCCTATGTATACTCCTGCCACTACTGCCCCCGTCAGCACATATTCTTTTGCCTTTGCCGCTGTTATTTTTCCCATCGCCAGTCCTCATTCCCTTCATACTAGTATAACATAAATTAAGTTGTTGATAGTTTCGTTTTTTGGTATAATAGA